>NZ_SCOO01000003.1:0-306746 GCF_005502415.1 Pseudomonas sp. G(2018)
GGCATACCGCATTCGCGAGCAGGCTCGCTCCCACACTTGAACTGTTTTAGTGTCCACAACCCGATTCCGACCTGGGATAACACTCATGCACGCCATCATGCTCAAAGCCAAGCTGCATCGCGCCGAAGTCACCCACGCTGTACTCGATTACGAAGGTTCCTGCGCCATCGACGGCGAATGGCTGGACTTGTCCGGTATTCGTGAGTACGAACAGATTCAGATCTACAACGTCGATAATGGCGAGCGCTTCACCACCTACGCCATTCGCGGCGAAGAAGGCTCACGCATGATCTCGGTCAACGGTGCCGCGGCGCACAAGGCCAAGGTCGGCGATCGCGTGATCATCTGCGCTTACGCCCACTACAGCGAAGCCGAGCTGCTCAACTTCAAGCCACGCATGCTCTACATGGCGCCGGGCAATGAACTGAGCCACACCAGCAACGCCATTCCGGTCCAGATCGCCTGATCGAAGCCTGTCGCGCTTCCGTTTGTCGGACGTTCCTAACTTCGATGTTAAAAAAGTACCGGAAACAGGTCAGACAAAGTCAAGACAGAACACCGCGCGGGGTTTACTGTATTCGCCCTGCGCCATGAAATCGTGTCGACGCAGTTGACCGGACGCCCATCCACAGCGCGCCGGGATTTTTAGTGTTCTAAAGGCCGTTCAAGTAAAAAGGAAACCCGCAGCGATGGCGTATTACCGCACTCCTCACGACGTGACCGCTCTGCCCGCCTGGCAAGCGTTGATTGACCACCGCCAAGCCATGCAGGATTTCAGCATGCGCGAGGCCTTCAATGCCGATCCGCAGCGCTTTACCCAGTTCACCCTCAGCAGCTGCGGCCTGTTCCTCGATTATTCGAAAAACCTGATCAACGCCGAGACCCGCAATCTGCTGGTAGGCCTGGCCAATGAAGTCGATCTGAAGGGCGCGATCAAGGCACTGTTCGACGGAGAAATCGTCAACGCCTCCGAAGGTCGCCCGGCGTTGCACACCGCCCTGCGTCGCCCGGTCGGCGACAAACTGTCGGTCAACGGCGTCAACGTGATGCCTGAAGTACACAAGGTTCTGAACCAGATCACCGACCTCGTTGGCCGCATCCACGACGGTCTGTGGCGCGGTTACACCGAGAAGCCGATCACCGACGTGGTGAACATCGGCATCGGTGGCTCGTTCCTCGGCCCCGAGCTGGTTTCCGAAGCACTGCTGTCCTATGCCCAGAAGGGCGTGCGCTGCCACTATCTGGCGAACATTGACGGCAGTGAGTTCCACGAACTGACCATGAAGCTGCGCGCAGAGACCACGCTGTTCATCGTCTCTTCGAAATCCTTCAACACCCTCGAAACCCTGAAAAACGCCCAGGCCGCCCGTGCCTGGTACCTGGCCCAGGGTGGCTCGGAAGCCGAGTTGTATCGTCACTTCATCGCGGTATCGAGCAACAATGCCGCCGCCGTGGCTTTCGGTATCCGTGAAGAGAACATCTTCCCGATGTGGGACTGGGTCGGCGGTCGTTATTCGCTGTGGTCGGCCATCGGCCTGCCAATCGCCCTGGCCATCGGCATGTCGAACTTCAAGGAGCTGTTGTCCGGTGCCTACACCATGGACCAGCATTTCCAGAGTGCGCCGTTCGAACAGAACATGCCGGTGCTGCTGGCCTTGCTCGGTGTCTGGTATGGCAACTTCTGGGGCGCGCAGAGCCACGCGATCCTGCCGTACGACCACTACCTGCGTAACATCACCAAGCACTTGCAACAGCTGGACATGGAGTCCAACGGCAAGAGCGTTCGTCAGGACGGCACGCCAGTGTCCACCGAGACAGGTCCAGTGATCTGGGGCGGCGTCGGTTGCAACGGCCAGCATGCTTACCACCAGTTGCTGCACCAGGGCACCCAACTGATTCCGGCGGACTTCATCGTGCCGATCGTCAGCTTCAACCCGGTGTCCGACCACCACCAATGGCTGTACGCCAACTGCCTGTCGCAGAGCCAGGCGCTGATGCTTGGCAAGACCCTTGCCGAAGCCGAGGCTGAACTGCGCGACAAAGGCATGAGTGAAGCCGACGTGAAGAAACTCGCGGCGCACAAGGTGATTCCGGGCAACCGTCCGAGCAACACCCTGGTGGTCGAGCGCATCAGCCCGCGTCGCCTCGGCGCGCTGGTGGCGATGTACGAGCACAAAGTCTTCGTGCAAAGCGTGATCTGGGGCATCAACGCCTTCGATCAGTGGGGCGTGGAGCTGGGCAAGGAACTGGGCAAAGGCGTCTACAACCGCCTGGTCGGCAGCGAAGAAACACCGGCCGAGGATCCGTCCACTCAAGGGCTGATCAACTACTTCCGTGGTCGTCACCGCGGATAATCTGAAAAACCTGCTATCCCCTGTGGGAGCGGGCTTGCTCGCGAATGCGGAGTGTCAGTCGGCATTAACATCGACTGACACTCCGCATTCGCGAGCAAGCCCGCTCCCACAGTTGTTTTGCGCCGCCTACACTTGCTGCGGCGTCTGACTTGAACCCTTTCACTGCTCGGCGCATCTTTATCTTCGTCGCAAAACAAGAATAAGGAACCGTCATGTTCGATATCAGCACGTTCCCCAAAGCCGATGCCGTCCGCCGGGCTGCACAACTGAGTCAAGACGACTACCACCGCCTGTACCGCGAATCCATCGAACACCCCAGTACGTTCTGGGCCGAACAGGCCACCCGTTTTCTCAACTGGAGCAAACCGTGGGACACCGTCCAGCGCTATGACCTGAAAACCGGCGAAGCCAGCTGGTTTGCCGGAGCAACGTTGAACGTCAGCTACAACTGCATCGACCGACACCTGGAAAAACGCGGCGATCAAATCGCGATCATCTGGGAGGGCGACGACCCTGCCGAATCCACGCAAATCACCTACAAAAAACTGCATCACAACGTGTGTCGCCTGGCCAACGTGCTCAAAAGCCGTGGCGTGAAAAAAGGCGACCGGGTGTGCATCTACATGCCGATGATCCCCGAAGCGGCCTACGCCATGCTCGCCTGTACGCGCATCGGTGCAGTGCATTCGGTCGTGTTCGGCGGCTTTTCCCCGGACTCCCTGCGCGACCGCATTCTCGATGCCGACTGCCGCACCGTGATCACCGCCGATGAAGGCGTGCGCGGCGGAAAATTCATCCCGCTCAAACAGAATGTCGACAAAGCCCTGCAAAGTTGCCCCGACGTCAGCACTGTGGTCGTGGTCGAGCGCACACAGAATCAGGTGAACTGGGTCGAAGGCCGGGATCTCTGGTATCACCAGGCCCTGCGCGACGTCGGCGACGACTGCCCGCCCGAGCCGATGGGCGCCGAAGACCCGATGTTCATCCTCTACACCTCCGGCAGCACCGGCAAACCCAAAGGCGTGCTGCACACTACCGGCGGCTACCTGTTGCAAGCGGCGATGACCTTCAAATACGTGCTGGACTACCGCGACGGTGAAGTCTTCTGGTGTACCGCCGATGTCGGCTGGGTCACCGGCCACAGCTACATCGTCTACGGTCCGCTGGCCAATGGCGCCACCACCTTGATCTTCGAAGGTGTGCCGAATTACCCGAGTACCTCGCGTTTCTGGCAAGTGATCGACAAGCATAAGGTCAATATTTTCTACACCGCCCCGACCGCTCTGCGCGCCTTGATGCGTGAAGGTCCTGAACCGCTGAAGGAAACATCCCGCGCCAGCGTCAGACTACTCGGCACCGTCGGTGAGCCGATCAACCCGGAAGCGTGGGAATGGTACTTCCACGCAGTTGGCGAAGAGCGCTGCCCGATTGTCGATACCTGGTGGCAGACCGAAACCGGCGGCATCATGCTTAGCCCCTTGGTAAGTGCCCAACGCATCAAACCCGGCTGCGCCACGCAACCGATGTTCGGCGTGCAACCGGTACTGCTTGACGAACACGGCAAGGAAATCAAAGGCGCCGGTAGTGGCGTACTGGCGATCAAATCCAGCTGGCCGGCGCAGATTCGCAGCGTCTACCGTGACCCGCAACGGATGGTCGACACCTACTTCAAGCCTTACCCCGGCTACTACTTCACCGGTGACGGCGCCCGCCGCGACGAAGATGGCGACTATTGGATCACCGGGCGCATTGACGATGTGATCAACGTATCCGGGCATCGCATCGGAACTGCGGAAGTGGAAAGCGCCCTGGTGTTGCACGACAGCATCGCGGAGGCTGCCGTGGTCGGTTACCCCCATGACATCAAAGGACAAGGTATCTACGCCTTCGTCACCCCCATGAACGGCATCGAAACCGGCGACGAACTGAAGAAAGAGCTGCTGGCGATGGTCAGCAAGGAAATCGGCAGCTTCGCCAAACCGGACCTGATCCAGTGGGCACCGGCCTTGCCAAAAACCCGTTCCGGCAAGATCATGCGACGCATTCTGCGCAAGATTGCCTGCAACGAACTCGACAGCCTTGGCGACACCTCGACCCTGGCCGACCCAAGCGTGGTGCAGGGATTGATCGACAAACGCCTGAACCCGTAACTGCCCGCGCGGCCAACGTTGGCTGCGCCTCTTTTCCACAACCGAGTCGCCATGGAATTCATCCGCACCCGTATCGAAACCCAGATCATGAGCCTGACCGGTCTGTCCCTAGGGAAACTTGATCTGGAAAACCCCAAGGGCGATCCCGGTCTGTTCGGACCCGATTCGATCAGTTGGCAAGTGCACGGCGACTTCAGCAGCATGTTGATCGGCGGGATCAGCGCCCTGATGCTGCAAGCTCTGCACCCCCTGGCCCTGGCGGGTGTGTGGGACCATTCAAATTTCCGCGAGGACATGCTCGGCCGACTGCGCCGCACGGGGCAGTTCATCTCCGGTACCACCTTCGGTTCGCGCCAGGACGCCGACTGGCTCATCGAGAAAGTCCGCACCATTCACCTGCAAGTCACCGGTACTGCGCCCGATGGCCGGCCCTATGCTGCCAGCGATCCGGACCTGCTGACCTGGGTACACGTGGCCGAAGTCAGCAACTTTCTCGCCGCACATTTGCGCTATCGCAACCCACATTTGTCGCTGGCCGATCAGGATCGCTATTACGCGGAAATCGCGCTGGTCGCCGAGCGCCTGGGTGCCAGAAAGGTGCCCCGTTCCCGACAGGAAGTTTCTGATTATCTTGTGCGAATCAGGCCGCAGCTCTTGTGCGACGAACGCAGTCGCGAAGTGCTGCGACTGTTGTTGAACGCCCCGTCCCCCAGCCGTCTGGCCAAACCCTTCGGCGGCCTCATGATGCAGGCCGGGATTGATCTGCTGCCGGACTGGGCCAGTGACATGCTCGGCGTCAGACAAAGCCCGCTGCAGCGCAAGCTGATCCGCGCCAGCGTCAATCGCAGCGCGCCGATGTTGCGCTGGGCTGTGCGCAATGGTTCGGTTCAGCGGGCCAAGCGGCGGATGGGCTTGCTCACTTGAACAAAACTTAAAAGCTTCGCGAGCAGGCTCGCTCCCACAGTAGATTCGTGTCGTTCATCAAATAAGTGTGGGAGCGAGCCTGCTCGCGAAGGCAGCACCTCGGTTGAGTGCCAAGCTGTTAAACTCCCGCGCCAAATTCCTCCTGCAAGGCGCCCAGCATGTCTTCCTTGAACCAGGCGCTGCGCGCCGCCCTCGAACATCGCCAGGACCTGCTTGCCGAACTGCATCGGCAAGGCACCGATTGCTATCGCTTGTTCCATGGCAGCCAGGAAGGCGCCGGGGGGCTGACCATCGACCGCTATGGCCCGCAATTGATGGTGCAGAGTTTTCACCAGTCGCTGGAGCGCGATGCGCTGCTGCAACTGCACGAAACCATCAACCAGCACCTGGGCTTTGAAAGCTTGCTGGTTTACAACGACCGCTCCCGTGGCAATTCACGCATCGACCGTGAAGACAACGTCTACCGCGCCGAAGAAGCAGCTCTGCAAGACCTGGTCGGCCACGAATGGGGCCTCAATTACCGGGTACGCGGGCGTCACGCCGGACAGGACCCGCTACTGTTCCTCGACCTGCGCAACACCCGCGGCTGGGTCAAGGAACACAGCAAAAATAAAAGCGTACTAAACCTGTTTGCCTACACCTGTGGCGTCGGACTCAGCGCCGCGGCCGGTGGCGCCCGCGAGGTGTGCAACCTGGACTTCGCCGAAGGCAACCTGGCGGTCGGTCGTGAAAACGGCCTGCTCAACCCACAGCTGCCGACTATGGAGTTCGTCCAGTCCGACTACTTCCCGGCTATCCGCCAACTGGCCGGCCTGCCTATCAGCCAGCGTCGCGGGCAAAAATTACCGAGCTATCAGCGCCTGGAACAACGCCAGTACGATCTGGTGCTGCTCGATCCACCCGCCTGGGCCAAGAGCGCGTTCGGCACCGTCGACTTGCTGCGCGACTACCAGAGCCTGCTCAAACCCGCGCTGCTGACCACTGCCGACAACGGCGTACTGATCTGCTGCAACAACCTGGCGAAAGTCAGCATGGACGACTGGCGCGAACAGGTTTTGCGTTGCGCAGAGAAAGCCGGACGGCCGGTGCGTGAGTGGACGGTGATGAAACCGGGGGCTGATTTCCCGTCGCTGGATCAGCAACCGCCACTGAAAACCCTGATCCTGCAGCTCTGATTCATGTCAGACAAATCTGAAAAAACCTGAATCGGGCGATTGCTTCGGAACCGGAATCGCGTGCCATACTCCAAGGCACTCCGATTCAGACAGATGAAGCCACGCATGTACAAAGGATTGATCCGCGCCGTTGGCGCCCTGTTGACTGTTCTGGCCCTCTACAGCCTGTTGGGCTTTCTGATTTTGCCGGGCATCGCCTTGCGGGTAGCCAACCAGCAATTGGCCAACTACGCGACGACGCCCGCCACGATCCAGCGAATCGAACTCAACCCGTTCAGCCTCGAAGTGACCCTTTGGGGCCTGAACATTGGTGAGCCCGGTAAGGAACAGGTCGGCTTCGAACGCTTGTACGCCAACCTGCAGCTCGACAGTCTCTGGACCAAGGCGCTGCACCTCTCGGATATCGAGCTGGAAAAATCCAAAACCGAGATCCTTTTCGGCAAGGACGGCAAACTCAACCTGCTCGGGTTGTTCAAGCTGCCACAGAGCGAACCGACGCCGGCCGATCCCGATGCCAAGCCCTTCCCGTTGCGCATAGACCGGATAAAACTGGCTGGCGGTGCTATCCACTTCAAGGATGATCGTCCCAGCGAACCCATCGAGTTCCTCTACGACCAACTCGACTTCGAACTAAAAAACCTCAGCACCCTGCCCGAAGACAGCGCCGACATGACGTTGGTGGCCATCGGCCCACATGGTGGCCAGATCGACTGGACCGGTAACTTCAGCCTGATCCCGATCGCCTCCGAAGGTAAGCTGAAGATCACCGACGGCAAAATGAAAGCCTTTTGGCCCTACGTGCGCGATGCCGTGCCATTGGTGCTTGAAGACGGCGTGGTCAGCCTCAGCACCGATTACAAACTCAACCTGTCCAAGGAAACCGAACTGCTGCTGAGCAATGTCGCCGTCAGCGTCGCACCCTTCGCCATCAAGGCTCCGGACGGTCGGCCATTGGCCAGACTCGAACGGCTGGACGTCAGCGAAACCACCATCGACCTGGCCAAACAGCAAGTCGTCGTTGGCAAGATCCGCAGCCAGAAACTGGAAACCTGGGCAGCCCTGGAGGCCGATGGCCAACTCGACTGGCAGAAACTGTTCGCCAGCCAACCCTCCAAACCGGCCGCCAAAGCCAATGCCGAACCACCGAGTACCCCGGCGTCGGCCGATTCGCCGAAAGCCGAACCCGCGCCGCCCGCCAAACCCTGGCAAGTGCTGCTCAACGATGTGCAACTTCGCGATTACCGCGTGCACCTGGCGGACCGCAAGGCGCAACCTGCCGTGGAACTGGAGCTGGCGCCGCTGAATCTCGACCTGCAGAAATTCGATAGCCTCAATGGCTCGCCCTTCAGCCTCAAGCTCGACACTGGTGTGGGCAAACAAGGCAAGCTCATGGCTGAAGGTGAGGTCAACCTGGCTCCGGTCAGCGCCAAACTGAATGTGCAGACCAAAGACATCGACCTGCGCGTCGCCCAGTCCTATATCAACCCGTTCATCCGCCTGGAACTGCGCAGCGGCATGCTCGGCAGTGATCTGGCGGTCAACCTGAAAAGTACCGAGCCGCTGGCCCTCAGCGTCACCGGACGCGCCCAGGTCGATCAGTTGCATACCCTGGACACCTTGAAAACCCGTGACTTTCTCAAGTGGCAGCAGGTGGTGGTCGACGGTCTGAATTATCAACACGGTGACAGCCTGTCGATCGACAAGATCAACCTGATGCAGCCCTACGCACGTTTCATGATCAACGATGACCGCACCACCAACATCGATGATCTGTTGATTCCACAACCGGCCGATACCGGCGCCAAGACCGCTGCTGCCAAACCCGCCAGCCAGGAAAAACCGCTGGGCATCCACATCGGCGGGATCGTCATCAACGACGGCTCGGCCAACTTCGCCGACTTCAGCCTGACGCCGAACTTCGCCACCGCCGTTCAACAACTCAACGGTCAGATCGGTACCATCGACAGCCGGCAGGCAAAACCGGCCAGCGTCGACGTCAAGGGCAAGGTCGACCGCTATGCGCCCGTGACCATCAAGGGTTCGGTCAACCCGTTCGACCCGATGGCCAGCCTCGACATCGCCACCAGTTTCAAACGCGTGGAACTGACTACGCTGACCCCCTACTCCGGCAAGTTCGCCGGTTACCGCATCCGCAAGGGCCGGCTGAATCTGGACCTGCACTACAAGATCACCAAGGGCCAGCTCCAGGCCGAAAACAAAGTCGTGGTCGAGCAGTTGCAACTGGGTGAAAAAGTCGACAGCCCCGACGCCGTGAGCCTGCCGCTGAAACTGGCGATTGCCTTGCTCAAGGATGTCGACGGCAAGATTTCCATCGAACTGCCGGTGTCCGGCGACTTGAACAACCCGCAGTTCAGCGTCATGCCGATTGTCTGGCAGACCCTGCGCAACCTGATCGTCAAGGCCGCCGCCGCGCCGTTCAAACTCATTGGCGGACTGGTGGCCGGTGGCGGGTCGGAAGATCTGGGCAGCGTGTCGTTCGCGCCGGGCTCAAGCGAGCTGAGCAAGGACACTGAAGCGGCCCTGGTCAAGCTGTCCAAGGCCCTCAAGGAACGCCCGGCCCTGCGCCTGGAAATCGAAGGCACCGCGGCCAAGAGCAGTGACGGCCCGCTGATTGCCGAGCAACGCCTGGAACGGGAGTATCAGTACAACTACTACAAAATGCTCCAGCGTCGCGGTGACAAGGTGCCGGCGAAAGCTGCGTTGCTGGAAGTGCCTGACAGCGAGAAAGGTCCGCTGCTGGAAGGCATCTACCGCACACGTCTGAAAACCCAGCCGCCTGCCGAATGGAAAGACCTGGGCAAAGAAGAACGCACCGCGAAGATGCGCGAGGGCGTGATCCAGTTCTGGAGTTCCAGCGAAGTGCTGTTGCGCGAGTTGGGCCAGGAACGCGCCAGCAGCATCAAGGATTATCTGGTCGACAAGGGTCAACTGGCCGATGACCGCGTGTACTTCATCGACGCCCAATTGGGTGAAGCGGAAAAGGACGGCAAGGTGGTTACGCCCATGCATCTGGACGCCGAGTGATGGGCAAACGGCTGCAGCTCGCATTGACGTTGGCGTTGACTGCGAACCAGGCCTCGGCGGCGGATACTTTGCGCTGCGGCAGTCAATTGATCAGTGTCGGCGACCGGTCGGGCGAAGTGCTGCAAAAATGCGGCGAACCCGTCAGCCGTGATCTGCTGGGTTACAAGCGCAGTGCCGATCGACGGGAAGAGTTTCAGGTCGAGGAATGGACCTACGGGCCGAACGGCGGGATGTATCAGTATCTGCGGTTCGAGGGGAATCGGTTGGTGCAGATGACCAGCAAACGCGGTAATTGAAATCACCACAAACCACTGTGGGAGCGAGCCGGCTCGCTCCCACAGTGGTATTCACATAGAACAAGCCCCGACACGAATGCCGGGGCCTGTAATGGCCACATCCTTATGGCCGTTCGCATGAACTCCTCAAGATGCGACAGACGTATTTCTCGGCCCGCCTGCCGCGCCTTCTCCCAGTCCAGGCGAGAAGCCTTGCCTTTACTCGGCTTTCAGGCCGTCAGCGGAAACCGCTTTGACGCCTTTGATGTTCTTGGCGATGCTCACCGCTGTGGCTTTCTGACTATCAGTGACTGCGGTAGTGGAAGACAGGGACACAACGCCTTTGTTGGTTTCCACTTTGATATCGGTACCCGGAATGCCTTTTTCGGTAACCAGGTCTGCTTTGACTTTGGTAGTGATCCAGGTATCGGAAACATCCTCTTTCGCTTCAGTGACTTCACCGGCGGCCAGCATCATGGGTGCCTGAGTCGCCTGAGTGGACTGTGCAAATGCTGCGTTAGTCATGGTCAGGGTCAACGCGGTTGCAGTAGCGGCAGCGATAGCGAACTTCTTCATACGAGTAACTCCTGTTTTTCTGGAAAGTCTGCTGGATGTCTTTTCAGCAGGGTTACCAAAGATATTGCGAACGCTGTGCCAACTTTGAGACAGAGATTAATATCTTATAAATCAAACAGTTACTAAACGCCTCGTTTTTCAGAATCATGCAATTTGCATGACTCGGCCATTCTCTACATGCAAGTTGCGGGTTTTGAGGAAGGCCTAAGGCCATGAATTGTCGGGAGTTTTCCTCAGCACTCGGAACTTGAAAGCGGCGAACAAAAAAATACCCCGCGAGAGGCGGGGTATCAGGCAACCGGATGAGGAATCAGACCTTAGGGACAACGCCTTCGCAGCCTTTAGGCGCGAGTTCCTGGTCGACGGTAGTGACGCATGTCCAGCCCGTCAACGCACGCGTCAGGGTAATGGTTTTGTTCAGGACCGGACCCGGCGCATTCAGGATTGTGCAACCAATTGTGCCCGTTCCATCAGCGGCTTTGCCCGACGCTGTCGTTGTGCAATTGGAGGTTTTCGCGGTACCGCCGACTTTCGTCAGATCAGGATCAGTTCCTTGATTCATCAGATCTTCAAACGGCACCTTCAAAGCCGAAATCTCCGCCAGCCCCGCCGTCACCTTCGCCCGCGCCTGGTACTTGGAGTAAGCGGGGATCGCAAACGTCGCGAGAATCCCGATGATCGCCACCACGATCAGCAGCTCGATCAGGGTAAAACCTTTTTGTGTGTTCATAGACAGCCTCCGTGCATGAGTCGAAATCTCATGATCTGAAACTGTCTCAGCACAGCCCATGCCAAGCGCCGCATCCCCTGTTGGCGGGTGGCATGATCGCCACACCGCCCTTTCCTCCCCCCAGGATCCGCACTATCTGACGATTTTTGTCACCTTTGCGCCGCTGGTTTGGTTCCATCGCTTGACTAGGCTATAAGTCATCCAACTGTCTTCGTCCGGAAGTCCAATGAATGACATTGCCCTCAGCGGCCTGGCCAAGCAAATGGTCCTGGCCCGGCTGCTCACTGACATAAGCGCGCGAAATCACCTCGCGAGACGGTGCTCAACTAAGGCTTCCCCCGAGGAACGCATTGGCACATTCACGATCTATGAGCCGGTCGGCTGCGAACATTGCAACGACCTGCGCACCGCAGGCTTGCTCAAAGCCATGCAAGGCATCACCAGCCTTGAAGAAATCAACCGGGTCACCAAGGACTGAACATGGCGGTCAAAGCAGCAAAAATCAGTGTGTACGCCTGGGAAGGCACTGACCGCAAAGGCACGAAGGTCACCGGCGAGTTGAGCGGTCAAAACCCGGCACTGATCAAGGCGCAGTTGCGCAAGCAAGGTATCAACCCCGGCAAGGTGCGCAAGAAAACCACTTCGCTGTTCAACCTGGGCAAGCGCATCAAGGCCCAGGACATTGCCCTGTTCACGCGCCAGATGGCGACCATGATGAAAGCCGGCGTGCCGTTATTGCAGTCGTTCGACATCATCGCCGAAGGCTTCGATAACCCGGCCATGTGCACTCTGGTGGATGAGTTGAAACAGGACGTCGCAGCAGGCAACAGCTTCGCCGCCGCCCTGCGTAAAAAGCCCCGGTATTTCGATGAGCTGTACTGCAATCTGGTGAATGCCGGGGAACAGGCCGGCGCACTGGATACCCTGTTGGAGCGGGTGGCGACCTACAAGGAAAAGAGCGAAAGCCTAAAGGCCAAGATAAAGAAAGCCATGACCTACCCGCTGGTGGTCGTGTTCGTGGCAATCATCGTAACCGGGGTTCTGCTGGTCAAAGTGGTGCCGCAGTTCCAGTCGGTGTTTGAAGGGTTTGGCGCCCAATTGCCCGCTTTCACCGTGATGGTCATTGGCCTGTCGCGGATCATGCAGGACGGGTGGTGGATGATGCTCGGTGGGTTGATCGTGGCAATCTTCGCGTTTCGCCACGCGTTCAAGACATCGCAAGACTTTCGCGATAGATCGGATGCCTGGCTGCTGAAACTGCCGCTGGCGGGGACCCTGATGTACAAGTCCGCCGTGGCCCGTTTCGCCCGCACCCTGTCGACCACCTTCGCCGCCGGCGTCCCACTGGTGGAGGCCCTGGAATCGGTGGCCGGCGCCACTGGCAATATCGTGTTCAAGCGTGCCGTACTGCGCATCAGGCAAGACATTTCGACGGGCATGCAGTTGAATTTTTCCATGCGCACTTCCGGTATTTTTCCGAGCATGGCCATTCAGATGACCGCCATTGGTGAAGAGTCCGGCGCACTGGATGACATGCTGGACAAGGTCGCGGGCTTTTACGAGGACGAGGTGGACAATATGGTCGATAACCTCACCAGCCTGATGGAACCGTTCATCATGGTGCTGCTGGGTGTTATTGTCGGCGGCCTGGTGGTCGCGATGTACCTGCCCATCTTCCAACTCGGCGCAGCGATCTGACATGCCCTTGAACGAAATCCTGACCCACTTCCCGCTGGTCTTCGTCGTCATTGCCGGTCTGGTGGGGTTGCTGGTCGGCAGCTTTCTCAACGTGCTGATCTGGCGCCTGCCAAAAATGCTTGAACGCGACTGGCGCATGCAGGCCCACGAGATCCTCGGTCTGCCCGGCGAAACCCCGCTGCCGACCTACAATCTGCTGCTGCCCCACTCTCAGTGCCCATCTTGTGGCCACCGGATTCGTGCCTGGGAAAACATCCCGCTGCTCAGTTACGTGTTTCTGCGAGGGCGCTGCTCATCCTGTGCGACACCGATCAGCAAACGCTATCCGTTGACGGAACTGGCCTGTGGCCTGTTGTCGGTGCTCATTGCCTGGCACTTTGGTTTCGGCTGGCAGGCGTGCATGGCGCTGCTTTTGACCTGGGGCCTGTTGGCCATGAGCCTGATCGACGCCGAACATCAACTGCTGCCGGATGTATTGGTGTTGCCGTTGATGTGGCTGGGGCTGATCGTCAACAGTCTCGGTTTGTTCGTACCGCTGCATGATGCATTGTGGGGTGCCATTGCCGGCTACCTGGCGCTGTGGTCGGTGTTCTGGCTGTTCAAATTGCTCACCGGCAAGGACGGCATGGGCCATGGCGACTTCAAGCTGCTGGCGATGTTAGGCGCCTGGGGCGGTTGGCAGATTTTGCCGCTGACTATCCTGCTGTCTTCCCTGGTGGGGGCCGTTATCGGCGTGATCTATCTGCGCCTGCGCCAGGCAAAAACCTCGACACCAATCCCCTTCGGCCCTTATCTGGCGATTGCCGGCTGGATTGCCTTGCTCTGGGGTGGTCAAATAACCGACCTCTATTGGCAGTTTGTCGGTTTGAAATGAATACCCCTGTGGAAAAACCCTGGATTCTCGGCCTGACCGGCGGCATCGGCAGCGGCAAAAGTGCGGCGGCCCAACACTTCATCGACCTCGGTGTGCACGTAGTCGATGCCGATCATGCTGCGCGCTGGGTGGTGGAGCCGGGCCGGCCGGCACTGGCGAAGATCGCCGAGCATTTCGGCCCCGATGTGCTGCAGGCCGACGGGCAACTGGATCGCGCCGCCCTGCGCAAACTGATCTTTGAAGTGCCGGATGAACGCCGCTGGCTGGAAGCCTTGCTGCATCCGCTGATCGCCGAGGAAATCGCTCATCATCTGGCGCTGGCAAAATCACCTTATGCGATTCTGGTTTCGCCGCTGCTGATCGAATCCGGCCAGTACGCCATGACCCAGCGGGTGCTGGTGATCGATGCCCCTGAACAGCTACAGATCGAACGCACCCTGCAGCGTGACCAGACCAGCGAACAGCAGGTCCAGGCGATCCTCCAGGCCCAGTCCAGTCGCCAGGATCGCGTGAGCCATGCCAACGAGGTGGTGGTCAACGACCGCGACCTCGCCTGGCTACACAGCGAGGTCGAACGCCTGCATCACTTTTACCTTACTTTGCGTGGAGGCCAGTCATGAGCCAGATCCCAACCGTCGAATGCCCGACCTGCGGCGCCCCTGTCGAGTGGAGCCCCGAAAGCAAATTCCGGCCGTTCTGTTCCGACCGTTGCAAACTGATTGACCTGGGCGCCTGGGCATCGGAAGAGCACAAGATTCCCGTAGCCCCGGATGCCGAGGATGAATTGTTCAGCGGCGATTTCGACCCGCGTCACTGATCCCGATCGTCAGGGACGTAACTGCGCCGCCAATCAACGAGAGGTGACAGGCTCGTTGATCTTGACACCCAATAATCAGCATGCTAGCGGGTGCTATACTTCTTTCGGGTTGCATCAAGAGTGCAACAGTCCCTGCGGGTTCCAATACCGACGGTAAATCTCAGTTAACGGCTGCTGGACAGAGGAGGTCTACAGCAAAAAAAACGAGATGGGAGGTGTGGCATGAACCGACACTATTACATCAGTGACAATCTTGACGATCTTGAGTCCGTTGAAAATGAACTGGAAGCCAACGGCATCAATTCCGAACAAATTCATGTGCTCAGTGAACAAGTCGCGGAGGTTGAAGAACATCACCTCCACGAGGTCAACTCGTTGATGAAACAAGATGTCGTTCACTCTGGCGAGATTGGTGCGGTGATCGGTGTGCCACTCGCGGCGCTGGTCCTTGGCGGCGCCTATTGGCTGGGCTGGCACGAGTCCGCGGCAGGCTGGGTGCCTTTTATCTTCCTGGCCGTTGTTGTGCTGGGGTTCTGCATCTGGGAAGGCGGATTCTTTGGTATCCAGGTGCCGAATGCGCATTTCCGCAACTTTAAACAGTTGGTTGAAACGGGCAAGCATGTTTTCTTCGTGGATGTCGAGCCAAGCCAGGAGTCGGTATTGGAACGGGTCATCGAGCGCCATCCAAAGCTGACGGGCGCGGGCACGGGAACAGCAGCCCCCCACTGGACAGTCGCCTGGCTGCACAGATGGCATCAGTTCAAACGAACGATATAACGCCACTTCACACGAAATAGCTTCCGGAGACTCAAGACCCTCCGGAAGTTACTGATTGGCCGAAGAAAATGACCCGGCTGAGGAAAACATAGTCCGCCTCGGTGGCCATCAGTCCGACAAGTACCAGCAAACACAAAGGTGGCACCAATATGGCGTAGACCAGGGCCAACCTTTCCCAAGCCATATGCATGAAGATAGAGACAATCAGACCTGCCTTCAGCAACATGAAAATAATAATCAGGGACCACCTGAGGTAGCCCTGGAAGTGGAAGTAGTCGACAAGATACGACAGCGTGCTGAGGACGAATAACAGCCCCCAGATTTTGAGGTACAAACCGATTGGATGTTGCTGACCTTGAGCATGCGCCATCATCCGTGCTCCTCTACCACAAATAGAAGAAAGCAAAAATAAACACCCACACCAAATCCACGAAGTGCCAGTAAAGCCCGGCTATCTCAACGTTCTGATAGTTGCCGGAGCGCTCATAATCTCCCCGCCATACTTTCATCGCCACGATACTGAGGTAGAGCGCGCCGATTGATACATGCAATCCGTGGAAACCGGTAATCATGAAAAAGCTGGCACCAAATTGCGCCGCCCCCATGGGGTTCCCCCAGGGACGCACCCCTTCGGCGATAAGTTTGCTCCATTCAAAGGCCTGCATGCCGACGAAGGTCACACCCAGGGCAGCGGTCGCCAGCATCAGGGCAGTGGTTCGCGCGCGATCACGGCGATAGGCGAAATTGACGGCCATGGCCATCGTGCCGCTGCTGCTGATCAGCACAAAGGTCATGATGGCGATCAGAATGAGCGGGATTGATTTACCGCCGATCGTCAGTGCAAAGACTTCACTGGGGTTCGGCCAGAGATCCGTGATGGTCATGCGCACCGACATGTAGCCGGTTAAAAAGCAGGTGAAGATAAAAGTATCGCTGAGCAGGAATATCCACATCATCGCCTTGCCCCAGGAGACCTGCTTGAAAGCGTCTTTATCCGAGGACCAGTCGCTGGCGATGCCCTGCCATCCCGGTGCAGGCAGTGAGCCTGGTGGATTGGATGAGCCGGAGTCGGCCGGGGCTTGTGGATGCGATGCCATGGTTTTTCACCTCAGGCCGCAGAGTCTGGCGATGGCTTCATAGGTTTCTGGCGTGCTGGTCAGTAGCGCGAATAGCACGAACCAGAGACCCAACAAGTAGTGCCAATAAATGGCACAGAGCTCTACGCTGGCGCTCAGTTGCGGCAACGGTACGCGGCGCAGGAATTTGACGACGGTTCTGCCCCAGGCAATCAACCCACCCAGCAGATGGAGCCCATGCAGGCCGGTCAACAGGTAGAAGAAACTGTTGGCCGGATTGCCGGCGACAAAGTAGCCCCAAGCGGCAAACTGCTGCCAGACCCAGAATTGTCCCACCAGAAAGGCAATGGCAAATACGCCCCCCAATCCAAAGCCGATGACAGTTGCGCCGAATCGAGCCCGCCGGATGGCCATGCGCGACCACTGCAGCGCAACGCAACTGGACACTAGAAAAACCGAGTTCAGCCAGAGTTGCCATGGATTGGCCAACGGCGCCAAGGGCTCTGTCAGGGGCAGCCAGTCGACCATTTGTGAGCGGGCGATAAAGGCAATCAGGAAGAGAAAGAATAACGAACTCACCACCGCCAGAAACAAACGCAAACCTGTTTTTGCGATCTGCCGTCTCCTGGCATCGTCGTCGGCCTGAAGACCTTCAGGGTCACGATTCCAAGTGCCACCGGGGTCAGCGCCGTCGGCGTTTCTCAAAAGCAGTCTGTTCATGTTTTAACGTCCGCTTTCCTGGTGCCGGCACTGAGTTGCCGCAGTTGCTCCAACTCCTCGGCGGAGACCGTTTGCGGAACGAAATCCTGTTCTATCCCCGGCACACTGTAGTCATAGGCCCAGCGATGCACGACGGGCAGCTTCTCTCCCCAGTTACCGTGTATCGGCGGGGTGTCCGGCGTTTGCCATTCCAGACTGGCCGCGCCCCAGGGATTGCTGCCCGCGGGCCTGCCTTTGAAAACGCTCCAGGCCAGGTTAAACACGAACAGCAACTGGGAAACGCCGACGATCAATGCGACCACCGTGATGAAGGCATTCAAATCTTGCGCCGATTGCGGAATGAACGCGTAGTTTTCAAAGGCGTAGTACCTTCGCGGCATACCCTGGAAACCCAAATAGTGCATGGGGAAGAAGATGGCGTAAGTGCCCAGAAAGGTTATCCAGAAATGCAACTTGCCCAGGGTGTCGTTCGTCATGCGACCGGTGACTTTCGGGAACCAATGATAAATGCCGCCGAACACCACCAGTACCGGCGCAACCCCCATGACCATATGAAAATGAGCGACGACGAAATAGGTGTCCGAGAGCGGAATATCCACAATCACATTGCCGAGAAACAACCCGGTCAGGCCGCCAACCAGGAAGGTGACGATAAAGGCCAGGGCAAATAGCATCGGCACGGTCAGATGAATGTCGCCCCGCCACAGGGTCAGTACCCAGTTGTAGACTTTCAGTGCAGTCGGCACAGCGATGATCAAGGTGGTAACGGCAAAGAAAAAGCCGAAGTAAGGGTTCATTCCGCTGACATACATGTGGTGCGCCCAAACCACAAAGCTGAGTACGCCAATCGCAATAATCGCCCACACCATCATGCGGTAGCCGAAGATGTTTTTACGCGCATGCGTGCTGATCAGGTCGGAGACCAGACCGAACGCAGGTAGAGCTACGATGTAGACCTCCGGGTGGCCGAAGAACCAGAACAGATGCTGGAACAGTATCGGGCTGCCACCCTGGTGATCGAGCTGTTGCCCCAGCGAGATCATCGCCGGCATAAAGAAACTGGTACCCAAGAGCTTGTCGAACAGCATCATGACCGCACTGACAAACAACGCCGGGAAAGCCAGCAAGGCCATGATCGAGGCCATGAAGATGCCCCATACGGAGAGCGGCATGCGAAACAATGTCATGCCGTGCGTACGCGCCTGCAACACCGTGGTGACGTAGTTCAAACCACCCATGGTGGCCGCGACAATGAAAATCGCCAGAGAGACGAGCATCAGCACGATGCCCCACTCGACCCCCGGTGTCCCCTGGGTAATGGACTGTGGCGGATAGAGCGTCCAGCCCGAACCGGTGGGGCCGCCAGGAACAAAAAAACTGGCAAGCAACACCACTACCGCCAGCAGGTAGAACCAGTAACTCAGCATGTTGACGTAGGGGAAGACCATGTCCCGGGCGCCCACCATCAACGGGATCAGGTAGTTGCCGAAGCCCCCCAGAAACAACGCCGTCAGCAAGTAGATGACCATGATCATGCCGTGCATGGTCATCGCCTGATAGTAAGCACTGGCATCCATGAACGCCAAACTGCCGGGGAAGCCAATCTGCATGCGCATCAAGCCGGACAACACCACGGCGATAAGACCCACGAACAAAGCCGTCAAGGAATACTGGATGGCGATGACCTTGTGGTCCTGACTCCAGATGTATTTGGTCAGGAAACTCTTGGGTTCGTGCAGTGCTTCTGTTTCGGCTTGCTCCGCATAGGCCATCACGTCATCTCCTGTCGAAGTTTCGGTGTATTGCCGGCTGCTTTACGGTTGCGTCCCTGTTTCCGCCTTGCTCGCATCAGCGTCGGCATTGGCTTTGGATTTGATAAAAGCGATCAGGGCGTCCAACTCCTTATCGCTCGGCGTCATGGCCGGCATGACGGCTGCAAAGCCCTTGACGACTTTGGCAGCGGGATTAAGAACCGAATCTTTTATGTAGCCCTCATCGGCCTTTATGCCCGTACCGTCGGCAAGGGTGACGGTCGAGCCATACAGGCCCTGCCAAGTGGGGCCGATACCCTTGCTGCCATCGACACTGTGGCAAGCCAGGCAGCCCAGCGACTGGGCCAACTGTTGTCCCTGCGCCACCAGGTCCGCACCTGAACCCGACGCCGCGCCGGCAGGCACTTCGTCGTTTTGCGGCGCATCGCTCAGTGACTTGATCAAGGCGACGAGGGCACCCAGTTCATCGTCATTGAGAGTATAGGCCACCATGACCGGCGGGTAGCCCTGCACCAGACGGGCCTGCGGAGCGAGGATCGACTCTTTCAGGTACGCCTCGTCGACCAGCACACTTGTGCCATCGGAGAGTTGTTCCTGACGGCCATACAGGCCCTTCCATCCCGGGCCGAGACGGGTGCTGCCATCCTGGCTATGGCAGGCACCACAGCCGTATTGTTCGGCCAACTGGCGACCTTTTTCCACCAGGCTGTCGCGACTGGGCCTGGCAGCTGTGGTTAATGTCTGCGCAAAGGTCGGTTGACTGCTCAGCCATTGATCGAAGGCCCCCTGCTCTTCCACGATCATCTGGCCGCGCATGTTGTAATGGCCTACACCACAAAACTCAGCACAAAGAACTTCATACTTTCCGGTTTTGGTTGGCGTAAACCAGAAGTACGACACCATTCCTGGCACCATATCCATCTTGCTGCGAATTTGCGGTATATAAAAGTTGTGCAACACATCTTTGGAACGCAGTAAAACTTTTACCGGTCGATCCAGCGGAAGTCTGACTTCATTATTCTTTATAAGTACATCGTCCTGCCCGGCAGGGTCCTTGGGATCAACACCGAGTGGATTGGCGAAATCAACAAACCTGATATCCGATTTCCCCAACTTCCCGTCCTGGCCGGGAAAACGAAAAGCCCACTGCCACTGCTGGGCGACCACTTCAAGTTCATAAGCCTCTTTCGGCACCCGGATGAAATCGTTGTAAACAACCAGGCCCGGCGCCAGCATCGCGGCAATACCTATCGAGGTCACTACAATCAGCCAGAACTCCAATTTTTTACTTTCTGGCTGGTAGTGCGCCCTGGCGCCTTCCTTGTGACGGTAACGCATCACGGCGACCGCCATGAATACCGTAATGGCGATGAAAAATATTCCGCTGATGATCAGGGTAATGAACAGTGTGGTGTCTATTGATCCCCAGTTGGAAGCGGGCGGTGCTGCATGCCAGGGCGCTAGTACATGAAAGAGTACTGAGGCAATAACGATTAGAATCAAGATAATTGCCATCGCCATTTTCTCTTCATCCTATTCCTGTTGCTCATTGGTAATGCGCAAGCATCGCCACTGGCGTCCAAGCAGGGCAGACAGCCACCCGTAGTGGCAAAGTCAGTGAAAAGTATAGGTCGGCAAGCGAGACCCGGTTGGCGGCTATACTCAATGGCAGGCCAGCATCCCCGATGGAGGTTCTGTCATGAGTAACCTGACGCTTGAAGGCAGGTGCAAACCCAACCCCAACCAACCATCCGTTCCAATAGGCGAGATCCATTTTTACGTCGACGGCCCTCTCCATCTACGGCTGGAGGAAGCTGAAGAACGCCTGCAGAAGACCGATGGGCTGAAAGAGGTCATGGTCGATGTCGACATGGACACATTGAATCTGGTCTTGCCAGAGGGTTACGGCCCCTTGTCCGACTGTCAGATGCGCGTCTATCTGCACTACGAGCGTGGTCAGTTCCATCTGGTCGGACACCGAGCCAGCGATGGCAGCCTGATCTACTCCAACGTGGTTTTGATTGATCAGTTGATTGATTGAATCGGGGACTTGAGTGGGCTCAAGACTCGGGATCGTCATCCTTCCAGGGCGCCGACAGGTAGCGCGTGCGGTTGAAGGTCTCGAGCCACTCCGGGCAGAACACCACCAGCGCGCTGACCACCATGCCGTTGATGAATGCCTCCGGAAAAACGAGCAACCACAGGTAGCCGATGAAGTCTTCGAGCCAGTAGGGCATGGCAAAACGTTCGTCGTACCACAACACCGTGAGCGATAGCACCAGGCACAGCAACGCCGAAAGGGCCGCGGCGAAGAAGCCGGAACAGAAGATGTATACGAAGAGATTGCGTGGTTGTGCGCGCTCCACCGCGATGGCACAGCATTCGGTAACCAGCACCGGCAGCAGAATCAACAGCGCGCCATTCACGCCCATCGCCACCAGGTCCTGACGCCCCAGCAGCACCAGTCCGGTTTGGGCGACCAATCCGCCGACGATTGCCAGCGGCCAGTCGAGCAACAGCGTCACCGCGGTCATGCCGATGAAGTGATAGGACACGCCGGTATCGAAATCCCGCCGCACCAGCCACAGTGCAAACAGCGCGAACACTGTACCGAACAGCAAATGCTGGCGACGGCTGTCGCTGAACAGCTCGACCCAGGAAACCCGCGCAACGGCCCAGATCAGCACCGGCACATAGATCAGCCACCCCACCGTGAGGGTTTCGGGTGACAGCAACTCGGCGCCGATCATGGCGGGGCACACTCCCTTGTCTTGCCGAAGAGAACAGGCCCTCAGTCTACACCGCCCTTTACCCGCCCTTCGACCTCAAGCCCAATGCCGCGGATCGTTCGTCACCGCTTCATGCTCGGCGAACAACCTGGGTAACTCGGCCTTGAGAAAATCCACCCACGTGCGGACTTTGGCATCGAGAAAGCGTCGCGACGGATACAGCGCATACACATTGCGCTGACGAGGGCGATAGTCCGGCAACAAGCGCAACAAGGTGCCGTCGCTCAGGGGACGCGTGGCGGTATAGAACGGAATCAGGCTGATGCCCATGCCAGCCTCTGAAGCCTTGACCATCGACTCGGCGACATTGCACTGAAAAGTCCTGGCCGGGCTGACAGCATGCTCGCCCTCCTCGTCTTCAAACACCCACTGATCGCTGTACAACGGGTCGAGCATACGCAGGCACTGATGGTCGCTCAGCGCCAGCGGATGGTCCGGCACACCCCGGCGTTGCAGGTAGTGCGGGGAAGCACAGGGTACGCTGTAAAACTGCCCGACGGCCTGGGCGACCAATTGCGAATCGGCCAGCTCGTGGGCAGTCGAAATCACCACGTCGTGCCCTTCCTCCAACGGATCGGGATTGCGCTGCGACAGGGTCAGTTCGAACACCACATCGGGGTAAAGCTCGCTGTAACGGGCAATCAGCGGTGTGATCAGTACCCCGAGGCCGTTCATGCTGTGCACCCGCAACCGGCCGCTTGGCTTGAGATGGGCGCCGCGAGCCTCGGCGGTCGCCTCCTCCATTTCCTCGAGTATCAGCCGACTGCGCAGCAGGAATCGCTCGCCGGCCTCGGTCAGGCTCAAGCGCCGTGTGGTGCGTTGCAGCAGCCGGGCTTGCACATGCTGCTCCAGATCCGCGACCAGACGGGACACTTGCGCTGTGGATAACTCCAGCGCATCGGCGGCGGCGGTGAAACTTGCGCAGTCCACCACACGGACGAACACGCGCAAGTTGTTAAGCAAATCCATAAGCCTCCCTCGGGCGGTGACTGTTACGTTTCATGTAAGGCTGTATCAGGCGTTCACCCCTTTATCCACTGGTGGCAAAGACTAGACTTTACCCATCGAATCCCAAATGGAGCACGCCAAAATGAAAACAGTGATCAGCCTGTTTCTGACCCTTGTCGCCACCTCGGCCATGGCCGCAGACAACGAACCCCTCGCGGTCTTGTACAACCCCGCGCAGCCTCTGGACATCGCCAAGGTGGTTTCCGTGTCGGACACCGCGACCACATGCGGGGTCGTGCCGGCGACCATGGTGTATGTCGATCATCAGGGCCAGACCCATCGCGTGACCTACGAGGTCATGGGCGATTGCACGAGCAACCTGTGATCAATGGCTCATAGCAACGTCCAGGTGTAACTCAGGATCAACCGGTTTTCATCGATATCACTGCGGTAGTTGGAACGCGCCATCGCATTACGCACACGGATACCGAGGCCTTTGAGACTGCCGCTCTGCAGTACGTAGCCGATATCCAGGTCACGCTCTCGATCCTTGCCCTCATAGCCTTGCCCGGTGTCGACATTGTTGCCGGAGATGTAGCGCACGGTGCTGGTCAAGCCAGGCACACCCAGCGCCGCAAAGTCGTAGTCGTAACGCACCTGCCAGGAGCGCTCGTCGGTGTAGGCGAACTCGTAGGTCGGCACTTCGTTGCCCAACGGTGAGATGTTGGCAAAGACGCGCGGGAAAGGGCTGTCGCCGAACATGCCCTGATAGCCGACATAAAATGTGTGACCGCCACGCTTGGCCGACAGAAGCGAGAAGAACGCCTGATTGTCGATATTGCCCAGCAGTTTTTTGCCGTCTTCGCGTGAATCGTAATAACCGAGGTTGGCGCCCAGGATCCAGTCGCCCATCGGCTGGCTGTGCTTGAGGCCCAGGAAACGTTGGTTGTAGATGTCGTCCAGTTGCCCGTACCAGGCGCTGATCGAGCTGCGTTTATCGTTGAAGGCATAATCGGCCCCGGCAAAGTTGAAGCCGTCACTGCTGACCTGACGCTGCGGCACATGGCCGAGCATGGCTTGCATCTTTTCGTCACCCGCTTCGTTGCGCAGGCTGGTTGTATTCAAACGACCGGCCTGCAATGTCAGGCCATTGATCTCATTGGAAGTGATACTGGCGCCCTGATAACTCGGCGGCAGCAGACGAATATCGCTGAACGCCAGCACCGGTAGGTTGGGTTGCAACTCCCCCACTTTCAGCTCGGTCTTGGAGTAACGCATCTTCAATGCGCCTTCCAGACGGCTGTAATCATCCGCCGCGCGCCCATCATCCTGCACCGGCAATAAACCGGTATTGACCCGATCCGGACTGCTGTCGAGCTTGAGCCCGAGCAGGCCGATCACGTCCACGCCAAAACCGACGGGACCCTGGGTATAACCCGATTTGACGTTGAGAATGAAACCCTGCGCCCACTCTTCGGCCTTCGATTGCTGGTTGGCGCCGACGATGTCGGAAAAGTCCCGGCTGAAGTAATAATTGCGCGCTTGCAAGGTGGCCGTGGTGTCTTCGATGAAGCCGCCCTCGGCGGCCGTCACACCAGTAGAGAAACTCGAGACGAGCGCCATGGACAACACTGAACCGGTTGCTGGAAAAATCTGTTTCATCGTTTTTTCTCTTATTTTTATTGATCGACAGGTAGAGGTGTTTTGGCCGCAGCGCTTTCACTGCGAGGGACAGGACGACGAGCGTTTAAAAACAGGTGCGTGACCACGCCGAAAATCAGTCCCCAGAAAGCGGCGGACAAACCCAGTAGCGACATGCCCGACGCCGTAGTGAGAAAGGTCACCAACGCAGCTTCCCGGTCGCTCGGCACGGCCATCGCGCCGGCCATTGCCCCGGCAATTGCGGCGAACAGCGCCAGCCCGGCCAGGGCCGTGATCAGTTCCTTGGGAAACGCCGAAAACAGTGAAACCAGGGTGGCGCCGAAGATCCCCAGCACCAGGTAACACAGTCCACCCACGACCCCGGCCACATAGCGTTTGTCGGGATCCTCGTGGGCCTCGCGCCCCGTACAAATGGCCGCGGTGATCGCCGCCAGGTTCAGCCCGTGACAACCGAAGGGCGCCAACAGCGCTGTGCCCAGTGCGCTGCCAGCGATGATCGGGCCCGCCGGCGTTGCATAGCCGCTGGCGCGCAACACCGCCATGCCCGGAACGAACTGGCCGGTCAGCGCCACCATCACCAGCGGCAAAGCGATGTTCAGCGTCGCGCTCAGGCTGAACGCCGGGGTAATCCACACCGGCGTGGCCAAACCGATCACCAGCGCTTCGCGGTGCAGATCGCCGGCGAGAAAAGCGATCGAACAGCCCACCAGCAGTACCATCACCACCGCATAACGCGGCATCAGCCGTTTGCCGATCAGGTAAGTGGCAAACATCGCCAGTACCAGCAACGGCTTGCCTTGCAACGAGACAAACAATCCCGTGCCGAAGCTGAACAGAATCCCCGCCAGCATCGCCGCCGCAATGGCCGGGGGCAGTTTGCCGATGATCCGGTCAAACGCACCCGACACCCCGACCAGGAAAATGATCAGGCTGCTGACCAGATAGGCGCCCACGGCTTCCGGCATGGAGATCCCCGGCAACAACGCCACCAGCAACGCCGAGCCCGGAGCCGACCACGCGATGATCACCGGCACGCGGTAGCGCAGGCTCAAACCGATGCCGAGCAAGGCGCTGCCGATGGAAATCGCCCAGACCCACGACGACAGAACCTCCCGCGACAGGTGTGCAGCCTCGGCAGCCTGAAAAATGATCACCAACGGGCCTGCATAGGAAATCACCGTGGCAATGAATCCGGCGACTGCGGCGGACAGGGAAAAGTCCCGTAAAAACATTTTCATGAAGCCTCGCCGACAGCCCCGTCAGGCGATCCGGCCTGAGCGCCCGATAGCGGCTGTCGGGCACTGCGCCGACTGCTGATCGCGAACACCGTCATGGCGATAGCCGCAATCGCACCGGGCAAGGCAAACGCCATGAAGTTCAGTTGCAGCGGCAAGCTGATCCCGAGCAAGGCACCGCCCAGCAACGGACCGACGATCGCGCCGTTGCGCCCGATACCCGAAGCCCAGCCCAGACCGGTGGATCGAATGGTCATGGAATAGAACTGCGCAGCGCAGGCGTACAGCAGAATCTGCGAGCCTATGGTAGTGGCGCCGGCAATGGCGATCAGCAAGTACAACACCGGCATCGGGCTGTTGAAGCCCAGCAATGTGATCGAAACGGCCGCCAGGGCGAAGAACACCGACAGCACGCGCGGCAAATTGAGCTTGTCACCCAGTACGCCACCACCGACTGCACCGAAGATCGCGCCGAAGTTCAATACCAGCAGGAACGACAGGCTCGAGCCCAGGCTATACCCGGCGTTAGCCATCAGTTTCGGCAGCCAGGAACTCAAGGCGTAGACCATCAACAGGCAGCAGAAAAACGCCAGCCACAGCATCAGCGTGCGCAATGCGCGTCCCTCACGGAACAACTGCAACACGGGGGTGCCGGCGCCCTTCACTTCGCTCATGTGCAGTTGATCATTGGACTGCGCGACGTAGGACGGGTCAACGCGCTGGAGAATGGCGCGCGCGTCGTCATTGCGCCCTTGGCGCAGCATGAAACCCACGGATTCGGGCAGGAAGTACATGATCAGCGGCAACAACACTAACGGCAGCACCGCCACGTAAAACACTGACTGCCAACCGAAACTGGGGATCAACACGATGCCCAGCCCTGCCGAGAGCATGCCGCCCACCGAATAGCCGCTGAACATGATCGCCACCAGCGTGCTGCGGATTTTCTTCGGCGCGTATTCGTTCATCAGCGCCACAACATTGGGCATCACGCCGCCTATGCCCAAGCCGGCAATGAAGCGACAGATACCAAACTCAGTGGGGTTTCTGGCGAAACCGTTGAGCACGGTGAAACCGCTGAAGAGGATCACGCAGATCGTGATGGCTTTCTTGCGGCCGATCCTGTCCGACAGCGGGCCGAAGAACAGTGCACCGAACATCATCCCGAACAGCGCATAGCTGCCCAGTGCGCCGGCTTGCAGAGGACTGAGCCCCCACTCCTTCATCAACATCGGCAACACAACGCCGTAGATCACCAGATCGTAACCGTCGAAGATGATGATCAGGGCACACCAGAACAGCACCATCCAGTGGAAGCGGTTGAATCGAGCGTTGTCGATAACCTCATGTACGTCGATTTTGCGCATGGCATTTATCTCTTGTTGTTGTTGTTTTCAGAGCACCGGTAATACGGCTTACGTCCGTACAGCCGATGGTAGAGGCGCCGGGAGCAGGCCAATATCCGCAATGCGCAGATCGCTATCCGTTTTGTGCAACGGCAAAATCAGGTGTTGTGAGCAGGGATGCAGCGTGCGTGTCGCACAAGAATTTGCACCTGCGCGATAAACTGTCTTCTTTGCGATCGCATTTGAACGCTAAGCTTGGGCCTATGGATGACTCAGATTACTTACGCCTGCTGACCATCGCGGCCGAGCAAGCCAACGCTTTCCTGTCCAATGCCCGCAAATGGGAGCGTGAGCGTTGGGTGTGCCAGCGCCTGCTGCAAGGCTTGAACATTCCTTATCGCGCCGACGAGTTCGCCCCGGCCGGAGAGCCGCCGGACGTGTTGTTTCGCGATGCCAGTTTCGAGGTGTTCTTCGTCCTCGACGAAGGTCGGCGCCTCAACGACGAATGGCGCGATGAATTGCAACGCCGGCGCAGCGCGTTTTCCCTCAGCCAATTGGTACGGCGCGAAGCCAAGCCCCGGCGTATCCCGGCCAACGAGTTTTTGTTGCGACTGGCGCCGACCCTGCGCAAAAAAGCGCATAACTACAAAGAACGCGGCATGGACCTGGGGGAACTGGACATCATCGCCTTCGCCAGCCTCAAGCGCGAAGTGCTGGACCTCAACAGCCATTTCCCTCCGCCCACCGAATACTTGCGCCAGGGTTGGCGTTCGCTGTCGCTGGTGGGTCCGACCTTCGCCCGCGTGCTGTTCGCACATCCGGATGCACCGGACTTTCTGCGCAGCAACCTGGGGCGCAGCATCGTGTTCGATGTCGGGATCAGCCTGTGAGCCCACTGCAGGAACTGATTGCTGAAGTGCCGCAACAGGGCCGCGTTCGCTGGATAGGTGTACGCCCGCAATCACGCTCGTCAATGATCGAACTCGATGCCGTGGAAGCGCGGCTGGAGGCTGGCCTGACCGGCGATCACGCCCGGCCCGGTGTGCGCAACGCACGGCAGGTGACGCTGATTCAGTCGGAACATCTGGCGGTGATCAGTTCGCTGATGGGGCGCCCCGCCGATCAACCGGTCAAGCCTGAAGATTTGCGGCGCAATCTCGTTATCAGTGGGATCAATTTATTCAGCCTCAAGGGCCGGCGCTTTCGCATTGGCCAGGCGATTTTCGAAACCACCGGCTGGTGCCAGCCGTGCGCACGCTTGGAAAACAACCTTGGCATTGGGACGTTTCAAGCAATGCGCGGACATGGTGGAATCACCGCCCGGGTGATACAAAGTGGCATCATTCGCCTGGACGATACGGTAAGCGTCGAGCCGGTTCCGGACACCGGCTATGCTCCGTTCATCGTTCGTTAAATCAGTCTGTAGCTTCTAAACATTCAGCAACGTCTACCTGACGAGGCCTTTATGACCAGCCGCCTGAACCCCGACGACCAGAAG
The DNA here is from genome assembly GCF_005502415.1 of Pseudomonas sp. G(2018). Lineage (NCBI taxonomy): Bacteria > Pseudomonadati > Pseudomonadota > Gammaproteobacteria > Pseudomonadales > Pseudomonadaceae > Pseudomonas > Pseudomonas sp. G(2018). The sequence continues at coordinate 28,442 of NZ_SCOO01000003.1, forward strand.
CATGTCGAAGAGTACCTGCAACTGTCCCAGCACCGTGTCGAGCGCCGGCCTTTCCGGCCGTGGATGCTCCTGGTGCTGGTGTTGGCAGTGACCATTGGTTTGGGCCTGTTGAGCCGATTTATCAGTTACCTGACGCTATGAGCCGCGTTGCGCTCGCGAGGGTAGCTGCACAGATTTCTTTTAGCCTTGCGAGATATCCCCATGACTCATCGTATTGTCATCGTTGGCGGCGGCGCCGGCGGTCTGGAGTTGGCTACCCGTCTGGGTAAGACTCTGGGCAAGCGTGGCACGGCCAGTGTGATGCTGGTCGACGCGAACCTGACCCACATCTGGAAACCTTTGTTGCACGAAGTGGCGGCCGGGTCCCTGAACTCTTCCGAAGACGAACTCAACTATGTTGCCCAGGCGAAATGGAACCACTTCGAGTTCCAGCTCGGGCGCATGAGCGGGCTTGATCGGGCACAGAAAAAAATCCAGCTGGCCGCCACCTATGACGAAGCCGGCCTGGAACTGGTGCCGGCGCGGGAAGTGCCTTACGACTCGCTGGTGATTTCCGTGGGCAGCACCACCAACGACTTCGGCACCCAGGGCGCGGCGCAACATTGCCTGTTCCTCGACACCCGCAAACAGGCTGAGCGTTTCCATCAACAATTGCTCAATCACTACCTGCGCGCCCACGCCGGACAAACCGACAAGGTCGAGCAGATCAGCGTGGCCATCGTCGGTGCCGGTGCCACCGGGGTCGAGCTGGCCGCAGAACTGCACAACGCCGCCCATGAACTGGCAGCCTATGGCCTGGACCGGATCAAACCGGAAAACATGCACATCACCCTGATCGAAGCCGGACCACGGGTGCTGCCGGCACTGCCGGAACGAATCGGCGGACCTGTGCATAAAACCCTGGAGAAGCTCGGGGTCAACGTCATGACCAACGCGGCGGTCAGCGAAGTGACGGCCGATGCCTTGATCACCGCCGATGGCAAAGTGATCAACGCCAGCCTGAAAGTCTGGGCGGCAGGGATTCGCGCACCGGGCTTCCTCAAGGACATCGATGGCCTGGAAACCAACCGCATCAACCAGCTGCAAGTGCTACCGACCCTGCAAACCACCCGCGACGAGAACATCTTCGCCTTCGGTGACTGCGCGGCCTGCCCGCAACAGGGCAGCGACCGCAATGTGCCGCCACGCGCCCAGGCGGCACATCAACAGGCGTCGTTGCTGGCCAAATCGTTGAAGCTGCGGATCGAAGGCAAGGCATTGCCGGAGTACAAGTACACCGACTACGGCTCGCTGATCTCGCTGTCGCGTTTTTCCGCTGTGGGTAACTTGATGGGCAACCTCACGGGCAGCGTGATGCTTGAAGGTTGGCTGGCACGGATGTTTTACGTGTCGCTGTACCGTATGCACCAGATGGCGCTGTACGGGCCGTTCCGCACGGCGATGCTAATGCTGGGCAGCAAGATCGGGCGTGGCACCGAACCAAGACTCAAACTGCACTGACTCGGTCCATGTGGGAGCGGGCTTGCTCGCTCCCACATTTGCTCTCCTTCAACTCACAAATCGCGTCGGAATTACACCCGAAACCGCCGCACCATCCCCTGCAATGCATTGGCCAGTTGCGACAGCTCATGGCTCGATGCACTGGTCTGATCGGCCCCGGTGGCAGACCGTACAGACAGGTCGCGAATGTTCACCAGGTTACGGTCGACCTCCCGCGCCACTTGCGCCTGCTCTTCGGCCGCGCTAGCGATCACCAGATTTCTCTCGTGAATCTCATGCACGGAAGCCGTGATAGTTTGCAGGGCCTCGCCTGCGCGCTCGGCCAGGACCAACGTGTTGGCAGCACGGGATGCGCTGGAGTTCATGGCATCGAGGGCCTGGCTCGAACCGTTGCGCATGCCTTGCACCATTTGCTCGATTTCCTGGGTCGATTGCTGTGTGCGATAAGCCAAGGCACGCACCTCGTCAGCCACCACCGCGAAACCCCGACCGCTCTCCCCGGCTCGTGCCGCTTCGATGGCCGCGTTGAGCGCCAGCAGGTTGGTTTGCTCGGCGATGGCGCGAATCACATCCAGCACCTTACCGATATCCTGGGATTGATTGGCCAGCGATCGCACCAACTCCCCGGTACTTTGCACGTCATGGGCCAGTGAACTGATGGCACTGGCCGTTTCGCTGACCCGCTCCTGCCCCAGATGGGCCGACTCGCTGGACTGGCGGGTGGCGTCGGAGGTGGATACGGCGTTGCGCGCAACCTCTTCCACGGCACTGGTCATTTCATTGACCGCGGTGGCCGCCTGCTCAATTTCATTGTTCTGTTGTTGCAGGCTCTGGTTGCTATCGAGGGTGACGGCGTTCAACTCATCAGCTGCCTTAGCCAATTGCGTGGCGGAACCGCTGATGCCCTGCAGGGTTTCCCGCAGGTTGCGCTGCATGGCCGCCAATGCCTTGAGCAAGCGGCTGACTTCGTCATTGCCATGGGTTTCGATCGGGCGCGTCAGGTCGCCCTGAGCCACGTGCTCTGCGGCAATCACCGCTTCACTGAGCGGACGCACGATGCTGCGGGTCAATAGCATGGCCAGGGCAACCGTCGCCAAGGCTGCGAGGGCGATAAACAGGCTGACTATCGTGCGCGACGTTTCGTAATGCGCTTTGGATTTCTCGCTCTCGGCCGCGACTTGCTGAGTAAACAGTTGCGCCAGGTCACTGAGTTGCTTGCCAGACCCATCGACCACGGTTTTCATATCCACCAGCAACAGCTTGGTCAGTTCGTCGCGACGCCCCTGCTCAGCCAAAGTGAACGATTGGGCAATACCGGTGCGGTAGGCCGTGAAGGTATTTTTGAATTGGTCGTACAACGCCTTGCCTTCAGCCGTGGTCACCAGTTTGTCGTAAGCGGCGATTTTTTCGCTCAGCTCCTTGTCCCGGGTGTCCATCTGGCTACGGTATTGCACGATATTCTTCGGATCCTGATCCAGGGCCATACGAAGGGAAATGGTGCGAATGCGCAGCATGATTTCGCGAATTTCGTCACCGCCGCGAATGCTTGGCAGCCATTGCTTCTCCACCGCCACCTCACTCTCGCGAATGCTCGACATTTGCCCTAGGGCAAAGACCCCGAGCAGCGCCACGAGTACCGCGATCAAGGCAAAACCCAGCGCGGCACGGGGGGCAATATTCAGCTGACGAAGAAACATAACGAGCGCCTTTGTTTTTATTGGCTTGAGTGAAGGGCCATGCCCCGACAGCTCGTTATCGGCAAGTTGTACGATGACTTGAAGGGTTGTGCTTTTTCGCAGGCAAAAAAAATCCCCGTATCTTTCGATACGAGGATTTTTAGTATGGTCGGGGTAAGGGGATTCGAACTCCTGACATCCTGCTCCCAAAGCAGGCGCGCTACCGGACTGCGCTATACCCCGGTAAAAAAAAGGCACCTTCGAAAGGCGCCTTCTGCGAACAGAGCTTTTGGCGTCTGATCTTAAGATTCGATCCCAGCGTTAACTGGTTTCAAAAATGGTGGGTCGTGTGGGATTCGAACCTACGACCAATTGGTTAAAAGCCAACTGCTCTACCAACTGAGCTAACGACCCAAATATGGTCGGGGTAAGGGGATTCGAACTCCTGACATCCTGCTCCCAAAGCAGGCGCGCTACCGGACTGCGCTATACCCCGGTTTGAAATTGGCTCCGTGACCAGGACTCGAACCTGGGACCCAATGATTAACAGTCATTTGCTCTACCGACTGAGCTATCACGGAACTACATATTTCAATTTACAACGGTGAAGCTTTACTGCGTTCTCTTCGACCCGTTCGCATCGCTGCGTTCGTGTGTCTGAGGCGCGCTATTCTACAATCTTAAGCACCTCTGTCAACCCCCTAAATTGCTTTCAAGTTAATGATTTGCAACTTATTTCAGATTCCTGCTTGGGGAGCAGAAACCCTACCGGGTGACTTACTGCGGGGCGCACTTTACAAGCCTTTTCCTTTAAGTTCAACAGCCTGGCGAAAAAAAGGCCTCGCAATGCGAGGCCTCCTTTTTTGTGCTGCCGTTCTGGCTCAGTTGAAAACGATCTCGTCGTTTTCCACCATGCCTTTGGCCGTGTCTCCCGGCATGAATCGGCCGGAGAGAATCAGCTGTGCCAGCGGGTTTTCGATCCAGCGCTGGATCGCTCGTTTGAGCGGTCGTGCGCCATATACCGGGTCGTAACCGACCGCGATCAGCTTGTCCATGGCCTCGGGGCTCAACTCCAGCTTCAGCTCCCGCTCGGTGAGGCGACTGCGCAGGCGACTCAACTGGATCTCGGTAATGCCGGCGATCTGATCCCGCGCCAATGGCTCGAAGATCACCACCTCATCGACCCGGTTGATGAACTCAGGTCGGAAGTGCGAGGAAATCGCATCCATCACCGCCGCACGCTGAGCCTCACGATCACCGACCAGTTCCTGGATCTGCACCGAGCCCAGGTTGGAGGTCATGACAATCACGGTGTTCTTGAAATCCACCGTGCGGCCATGACTGTCGGTCAGTCGGCCATCTTCCAGCACTTGCAGCAAGATGTTGAACACATCCGGGTGAGCTTTCTCGACCTCGTCCAGCAGGATCACCGAATAGGGCTTGCGACGCACGGCCTCGGTCAGATAACCGCCCTCTTCATAGCCGACATAGCCCGGTGGTGCGCCAATCAAGCGAGCCACGGAATGTTTCTCCATGAACTCGGACATATCGATGCGCACCATCGCTTCTTCGGTATCGAAGAGGAATTCCGCCAGCGCCTTGCACAGTTCGGTTTTACCGACACCGGTCGGGCCGAGGAACATGAACGATCCACTTGGGCGATTGGGGTCGGACAACCCGGCGCGAGAACGCCGCACGGCGTTGGAAACCGCGACCACTGCTTCATCCTGGCCAATCACACGCTGGTGTAACAGGCTTTCCATCTTCATCAGTTTGTCGCGCTCGCCTTCGAGCATTTTCGACACCGGAATACCGGTCCACTTCGATACGACTTCGGCGATCTCTTCTTCAGTCACCTTGCTGCGCAGTAACTGGTTTTCACTCTTGCCATGCTGGTCGACCATTTGCAGGCTGCGCTCCAGGTCCGGGATCACCCCGTACTGCAACTCGGCCATGCGATTCAGGTCGCCTTTGCGGCGAGCGCTTTCCAGTTCCTGACGGGACTGTTCGATTTTCTGCTGGATCTGCGCCGAACCCTGCACCTCGGCCTTTTCCGAGTTCCAGATTTCTTCGAGATCCGAATACTCGCGTTCGTGGCGCTGAATTTCTTCCTGGAGTTTTTCCAGACGCTTCTTCGCCGCTTCGTCGCTTTCTTTCTTCAGCGCCTGGGACTCCACCTTCAGCTGAATCAAGCGGCGCTCCAGACGGTCCAGCACTTCCGGCTTGGAGTCGATCTCCATGCGGATGCGGCTGGCGGCCTCGTCGATCAGGTCGATGGCCTTGTCCGGCAACTGACGGTCAGTGATGTAGCGATGGCTGAGTTTGGCCGCCGCAATGATCGCGCCGTCGGTGATCGCCACCTTGTGGTGGACCTCGTAGCGTTCTTTCAAACCTCGCAGGATGGCGATGGTGTCTTCTTCGCTCGGCTCGTCCACCAATACTTTCTGGAAGCGCCGCTCAAGGGCTGCATCCTTCTCTATATATTGGCGGTACTCATTGAGCGTGGTCGCGCCGACGCAATGCAACTCACCGCGCGCCAGGGCTGGCTTGAGCATGTTGCCCGCATCCATCGAGCCTTCGCCCTTGCCGGCGCCGACCATGGTGTGCAGTTCGTCGATGAACAGAATGATCTGCCCTTCCTGCTTCGACAGTTCATTGAGCAGCGCTTTTAGCCGCTCTTCGAACTCACCGCGATACTTGGCACCGGCAATCAACGCCCCCATGTCCAGGGACAGCAGTCGCTTTCCTTTCAGGCCGTCCGGCACTTCACCGTTGATAATGCGCTGGGCCAGGCCTTCGGCGATGGCAGTTTTACCAACGCCAGGCTCTCCGATCAGCACCGGGTTGTTCTTCGTGCGGCGCTGCAGGACCTGGATGGTCCGGCGAATTTCGTCGTCACGGCCGATCACTGGATCAAGCTTGCCGTCTTCGGCGCGCTTGGTCAGGTCGACGGTATATTTATCCAGCGCCTGGCGCGCCTCTTCGTGGTTCGGGTCGTTGACCGCCTCGCCACCACGCAGGTTGTTGATCGCGTTTTCCAGGGCTTTCTTGCTGACGCCCTGGCCCAGCAACAATTTGCCGAGCTTGCTGTTCTCGTCCATGGCGGCGAGCAACACCAGCTCGCTGGAAATGAACTGGTCGCCCTTCTGCTGGGCCAGGCGATCGGCCTGATTGAGCAGGCGCGCCAGATCCTGCGACATGTTGACGTCGCCGGTCGGATTCTGGATTTTCGGCAGCTGGTCGAGCTCTTTGGCCAGCTCTTTACGCAGGCTGTTGACGTCGAAGCCCACCTGCATCAGCAGGGGTTTGATCGAACCACCCTGTTGCTCAAGCAGGGCTTGCATCAAATGCGCCGGCTCGATGGCGGGATGGTCAAGACCGACGGCCAGGGATTGGGCATCGGACAAGGCTAACTGCAACTTGCTGGTTAAACGGTCTATACGCATGGGTCACCTTCCTTTTGAGCAGGCCGGACCTATAAAACATCCTGAATGAAGAAACCTGCCAGATACCACAGTAGATGCGGTCGATTCTGGGAGATTCAAGCGTCGTGACGTTGATGCAGGTCAGGCAAGTCTAGCGTTCAAGCCAGATTAGGGAGGCAAACCGACCAGTGCGAGGCCTGCGGCGGTAGGAGAAGAAGCGAGGATCGGTCACGGTGCAGAAACCGCCGCCATAGACAGCCGTTACACCGCGAGCCGCCAGACGCAAACGCGCAAGCATATAGATGTCAGCCATGAACTTGCCGGCGTTTTGACTGGGCACGAAGGCTTTGGCGGCTTCAGGCAATTGCTCGATGAATGTTTCACGTACTTCCGGGCCGACTTCAAACGCTTGCGGACCAATGGCCGGACCGAGCCAGACCAGAACCTCGGCAGGTGCTACGGCCAGACTGTCCAGTGTCGCTTCCAGCACACCCGCCGCCAAACCGCGCCAGCCGGCATGAGCCGCAGCCACGCGCGTGCCTGCACGGTCACAAAACAGTGCAGGCAGGCAATCGGCGGTCATTGCCGCGCAGGCGATTCCCGGCGTTGCCGTCCAACTGGCATCGGCGGTGACCACCTGACTCGGGTCCGCATGAGCCACGACGATGCCGTGGACCTGCTGCAGCCAGGCTGGTTGAATAGAGAAGTGATCGGTCAGACGACGGCGATTTTCGGCGACAGCCTCAGGGCTGTCGTCGACGTGATCGCCGAGGTTGAGGCTGTCGAACGGCGCCAGGCTGACGCCGCCCGCACGGGTGGTGACACAGGCTTTGACCCCGGCCGGCACGGGCCAGTCAGGAATCAGCCAGTCACTCATCCGACGAACGCCTCGCGATCTTGCTTGAGCAGGGTCAGCAACCAGACGAAATCTTCCGGCAACGGCGACTCCCAGCTCATGCGTTTACCAGTGGTCGGGTGATCTAGCTCCAGGAACCGCGCATGCAGCGCCTGACGCGGGAAGTTTTTCAACGACTCGACCATGGTCGGGTTGGCTGCCGGCGGGATACGGAAGCGACCGCCGTAGGCAGGATCTCCGACCAGCGGGAAGTTGATATGCGCCATGTGCACGCGAATCTGGTGCGTACGACCGGTTTCCAGCTTCACCCGTACGTGGGTGTGGGAGCGGAAACGCTCGAGTACGCGGTAATGACTGACGGCTTGCTTGCCACCCTCCATCACGGCCATGCGCTGGCGCTGCTGGCCGTGACGACCGATCGGCGCGTTGATCTTGCCGCCGGCTGTCACCACACCAATCACGATGCATTCATAGATACGACTGACGCTGCGGCTCTGCAACTGTGTCACCAGCTGCGTCTGCGCCTGAATGGTCTTGGCCACCACCATCAGACCGGTGGTGTCCTTGTCCAAGCGATGCACGATACCGGCGCGGGGCACATTGATGATGCCCGGCACGTGATGCAGCAAGGCATTGAGCAAGGTGCCATCAGCGTGACCGGCGGCGGGATGCACCACCAGGCCCGCAGGCTTGTTGATCACCAGGATGTCGTCGTCTTCATAGACGATGTCCAGGGCAATGTCTTGAGCGACCCATTCGCCCTGAGCTTCCTGCTCGGCAGTGAGTTCAAGAATGGCGCCACCGTGAACGATGTCTCGCGGGCGGATAACCGCCCCATCCACAGTCAGGCGGCCGTCTTTGATCCAGGCGGAAAGGCGCGAGCGCGAGTGCTCAGCGAATAGTTGTGCGGCGACTTGATCGAGGCGTTGGCCGCCCAATTCGGACGGCACCTCTGCGCGAAGTTCAATTTTATCGGACATGCTCAGACTAGGCGTCGGCACAGCCTTTGGTTTCGGCTGCGCGCTTGTGGTTAAATACGGCGTCTTTTGCCCCGAGGCTTTTCAACGGGGCGCTCATCATAACAGGACGGCCACGCCCAAGACAGCGGCCGTCATAGGGACGCAAGCCGCCATGCAAGTGAAACACCTGCTGCTGATCGCCATCCTCGCATTGACCGCTGCTTGCTCATCGAAGGAAGTCGTAGACGAAAACCTGAGCGAAGTCGAGTTGTACCAACAGGCTCAGGCTGATCTGGACAACAACAGCTACACCAGCGCCACCGCCAAGCTGAAGGCTCTGGAATCGCGTTATCCATTCGGTCGTTATGCCGATCAGGCACAACTCGAACTCATCTACGCCAACTACAAGAATGCCGAGCCAGAAGCGGCGAAAGCTGCGGCTGAGCGCTTCATTCGTCTGCATCCACAGCACCCGAACGTCGATTACGCCTACTACCTCAAGGGCCTGACTTCTTTCGACCAGGACGTCGGCCTGCTGTCGCGTTTCCTGCCACTGGACATGACCAAGCGTGACCCGGGCGCCGCTCGCGACTCCTACAACGAATTCGCCCAGCTGACCAGCCGCTTCCCCAATAGCCGCTACTCGCCGGACGCCAAGCAGCGCATGATCTACCTGCGCAACCTGCTGGCGGCCTACGAAATTCACGTTGCCGATTACTACCTGACCCGTCAGGCCTATGTCGCTGCGGCGAACCGTGGCCGTTACGTGGTGGAAAACTTCCAGGAAACCCCTTCGGTCGGCGACGGCCTGGCGGTGATGACCGAGGCCTACCAGCGCCTGCACCTGGACGACCTGGCTGCCACCAGCCTTGAAACCCTGAAGCTCAACTACCCGAACCACCCAAGCCTGGTGGACGGTCAGTTCGTACCGTCGGTCGCCGAAGCCGACAACCGTTCGTGGCTGAGCAAGGCCACCCTGGGCCTGATCGAATCCCGTCCGCCGCTGCCACCGGGAGAAACCCGCGCCAACCAGGACGTGCAGAAGCAGTTCCAGGATGCCAAGGACGCGATTCCGAACGAGCTCAAGCCTAAAGATGCGGACGGTGACGTGATCGAAGAAGAGAATCACGAAGCGGAAGGTAACAACGAAGACCGTTCGTGGTTCAGCTACATGACCTTCGGCATGTTCGACTGATAGGACCGGCGGTACAGAAAGGGAGACTTCGAGTCTCCCTTTTTTATTGCGCCGTTTTTATAGAACGCATTTACGCTGTGCGCCTGCCATGTCCCCGGCTAAACTGGCGACTCATCAGCCAAAAAGCCGCTCATCATGCTTCGTTTACTGTTCTGGATTGCCGTGATTGCCGCCGCCGTATGGTTTTGGCGCAAGTACAAGGGCCAGGCTGCCGTGCCCAAGTCGTCTGCCGAACTGGAAGCGGCACCGATGGTCCGCTGCGCCCATTGCGGCGTGCACCTGCCGCGGGATCGCGCACTGAGTCTTCAACAACAATGGTATTGCAGCCAGGCCCATCTGGAGCAAGGCCCCGGTTCCAGTGATCGCTGAGACATCCAGTCACGGCGGCAAACAGGCCCAGCGACGGCTGCGCCTTTATCACCTCTACCGATTAAGCGTCGGCATCATCCTGGTGCTGCTGATCTCCAGCAATCTGGACGACCAGTTGTTGACGTCAGCCAATAACGATCTGCTGCGCAGTGGCAGCTGGTTGTACCTGGTGCTGAATATTCTTCTGGTAGTCTTTTTCGAGAACACTCGCCAGCCGGCGCAACTGTTCGGCCTGGTGCTTTTCGACGTCTTGCTGCTGTGCGCCCTGTTCTACGCAGGCGGCGGTGTGGCCAGCGCCATTGGCAACCTGCTGATCGTCTCCGTCGCCATCAGTAATACGCTCTTGCGAAGGCGCATCGGCCTGCTGATTGCCGCCGTTGGCGCAATCGGCATCGTCGGTTCCAGCTTTCTACTGAGCTTCAGCCATCCTCCCAAACCCAATGATTACTTGCAGGTCGGAACCCTCGGCGCCCTTTGCTTTGCCGCAGCATGGCTGGTGCAAGGCCTGATCCGACGCCTGGAAGTCAGCGAAACCCTGGTGGAACAGAAGGTCAGCGAAGTCGTCGGCCTGGAAGCACTCAATGCGCTGATTCTGCAACGCATGCGCACCGGCATCCTGGTGCTCGACGAGCAGCGGCGCGTGCAATTGGCCAATCACAGCGCCCTGTCACTGCTCGGCTGCGACCGGCTTGAGGGCCGTCTGATCGACGACCAGGTCCCCGCCCTCGTCGAACGCCTTCAGCTCTGGCTCAGCAATCCGACGTTGCGCCCACAAAGCCTGAAAGTCGCCAATAGCGGCGTGGAGCTGCAACCGAGCTTCATTGCACTGGACTCAAGCCCACAGCACCAGACCCTGGTTTTTCTTGAGGACCTCGCCCAGATCGCCCAACAGGCCCAACAACTGAAACTCGCCGCTCTCGGACGCCTGACTGCCGGTATCGCCCATGAAATCCGTAACCCTTTGGGAGCCATCAGTCATGCCGCGCAGCTATTGCGCGAATCCGAGGAACTGAACAGCGCGGATCAACGTCTGACGCAGATCATTCAAGACCACTCTCAGCGCATGAATCGGGTAATCGAAAACGTCCTGCAACTGTCCCGCCGCCAGCAAACCGAACCGCAACGGTTGGACCTGAAGCCGTGGTTGCAACAGTTCGTCACCGAAATTCGCGAGGGCGCGACCGAGCGCCAGCAGATTCACCTGCACATCGCTAGCGGCGACTTCAAGACGTTGATGGACCCGAACCAGTTGAACCAGATTCTCGACAATCTCATTCGCAACGCCTGGCGCCACAGCGCCCAGCACCACGATCAGGCACAGGTCTGGCTTGAGTTGTTCGTCGATCCCGACAGCCAGCTGCCCATCCTCGAAATCCTCGACGACGGCCCCGGCGTGGTCCCTGACCATCAAGCGCAACTGTTCGAGCCTTTCTTCACCACCAGCCACCAAGGCACTGGCCTGGGGCTTTACCTGTCCCGTGAGCTGTGCGAAAGCAATCAGGCCCGCCTGGACTTTAAACCACGCCAAGGCGGCTGCTTCCGCATCACCTTTGCTCACGGACAGAAACAAAGTTGAACATGAGCCCACGGAAAAAAGTCCTGATCGTCGACGACGAACCGGACATCCGCGAACTCCTGGAAATCACCCTGGGACGGATGAAACTCGATACCTGGAGTGCCCGCAACGCTGGCGAGGCACAGGCACTGCTCAAGCGCGAGACATTCGATCTGTGCCTGACCGACATGCGCCTGCCGGACGGTACAGGTCTTGAACTGCTACAGCACATCCAGCAACGTCACCCGCAAGTTCCAGTGGCCATGATCACTGCCTATGGCAATGTCGATACAGCGATCAACGCCCTCAAGGCCGGCGCCTTCGACTTCCTGAGCAAACCGGTGGACCTCACCCGCCTGCGGGAACTGGTCAGCAGCGCCCTGTTGCTGCCCGCCCCGAGCATTGCCATCGACCGCCGCTTGCTGGGCGATTCATTGCCCATGCGCAACCTGCGCAAACAGATCGACAAACTGGCGCGCAGCCAGGCGCCGGTGTACATCAGCGGCGAGTCCGGCAGTGGCAAGGAGCTGGTCGCACGCCTCATTCATGATCGCGGGCCACGCGCCAACCAGCCCTTTGTTCCGGTCAATTGCGGTGCCATCCCCTCTGAACTGATGGAAAGCGAGTTTTTCGGTCATCGCAAAGGCAGCTTCAGCGGCGCCATCGAAGACAAACCCGGACTGTTCCAGGCGGCCCATGGCGGCACCCTGTTCCTCGACGAAGTGGCTGATCTGCCGCTGCCGATGCAGGTCAAACTGCTGCGGGCCATTCAGGAAAAAGCCGTACGCTGTGTGGGCGGGCAACAGGAAGTGGTGGTTGATGTGCGCATACTTTGCGCCACCCATAAAGACCTCGCGGCCGAAGTCGGCGCCGAGCGCTTTCGCCAGGATTTGTACTACCGGTTGAACGTGATCGAGCTGCGGGTTCCACCCTTGCGCGAACGCCGTGACGATATCGAGCCGCTGGCCAGTCATGTGCTCAAGCGCCTGGCCGCCGACACCGGTCAACCCGTGGCAACACTTCACCCGCAAGCCCTCGATGCGCTGAAAAGCTACCGCTTTCCGGGCAATGTGCGGGAACTGGAGAACATGCTCGAACGGGCACACACGCTGTGCGAAAACAAACAGATCGAAGCCGGCGACCTGCGCCTGGCAGAGGGTAACTGTGCCGCAGAAGGCGGTGTGCCGGATCTCACGCAGATCGACAATCTGGAAGCTTATCTGGAGAGCGTCGAACGCCAGCTGATTCTCCAGGCCCTTGAGGAAACCCGCTGGAATCGTACGGCGGCGGCTCAGCGGTTGAATTTGTCGTTCAGGTCGATGCGTTACAGGCTGAAAAAATTAGGGTTGGATTGAGGGCCTCTTCGCGAGCAGGCTCGCTCCCACAGGTAAATCACAGCCCCTGTGGGAGCGAGTCTGCTTGCGAAGGCAATCTGACAGACGCCAAAAACCTCGAATCAGATCCGCCCGATCGGCGCATACGGTGCCGGATCAATGATCGGCGCCCTGCCCAGCATCACATCGGCAAACAACTGACACGACGCCGGCGCCAGCACCAGCCCGTTGCGGAAATGCCCACAGTTGAGCCACAGCCCCTCAAATCCCGGCACCCGGCCAATGTAGGGAATGCCTTCCGGCGAGCCCGGCCTTAGACCAGCCCAATGCCCCACCACTTCGGCATCCGCCAGTGCCGGAATCAATTCCACCGCCGAAGCCTTGAGGCTTTCCAGCGCCGATTCGGTTGGCGTCTTGTCGTAGCCTTCATGCTCCAGCGTACTGCCAATCAGAATGTGCCCGTCGCGCCGGGGGATCGCATAACGCCCCTTGGCCAACACCATGCTCGGCAGAAAATCCGCCGCGCATTTATAAAGAATCATCTGCCCTTTCACCGGTTCGACCGGCAGCTCAAGGCCCAGGCTCTTGAGCAAATCACCGCTCCAGGCGCCAGCAGTCAGGACCACTTGATCACCGCGGATCACACCTGTGGAAGTCTGCACGCCAACAATTTTTTCATCTTCACGAATAAACCCGCTGACTTCGCACTGCTCATGAATCGTCACGTTCGGCAGTGCCAGCAGCGCAGCCTTGAGGGATTTCACCAACCGTGGATTGCGCACATTGGCCACGTCTGCCATGTAGATCGCCCTGGAAAAACCGCCACCCAAGACCGGCACCGCGTCGTGCGCCGCCGAGATATCCACAGCCCGCAGCGGGCGATTCTCCCGCGCAGCCCAGGCCAACGCCTCGGCTTCATCGTCCAGATCCAGCCAATACAAGCCGGTGGTGTGCACCTCGGGATCGACCCCGGTGGCCGCGAACAGACGCTCGCCCAGTTGTGGATAAAAGTCCTGGGACCAGTGGGCCAACGCGGTGACCGCGGGGTTGTAACGCCACGGGTAGAGCGGCGATACGATGCCGCCACCGGCCCAGGAAGACTCCTGACCGACGTTCGAGCGGTCCAGCAGCACAACGCTCTGCACTTCGGACGCGAGATTGAATGCCGTCAGCAGACCGATTACCCCGCCGCCGACAATCACCACTTGCTGTTGCCTGGTCATATTCTGATCCAACCGATAAATAGACAGAGGGCACAAAAGACGCCCGAAAAGTAAAACTCAGCGACCCCAGCAATCCTTGGTGGTCAGGCCGGCCGTGGCATTGACCATGCTCCGCTCGCCCGTATTGGTGATGGTGAAATCACCGCACTTGTCAGCGGCCATGCTGGTACCCGCCTTGCGCACCGCCGTCAGCAGGAAGGTCTGGTCGGTCAGTGTCGGCGTGATGGTGTAGTAGTCATTGCCCGCACTGAGGCCGGCGACACCGCTGTAGACGTTTTTCTGTGAATAGAAACGCTCAAGGATCTGCGCCTGTTCGGACAGCAGACCGGCCACTTCGGTACGACGCCCTTTGTTCTGATATTCCGTAAAGCTTGGCATGGCGATGGTCAGGACAATCCCGATGATCGCAATCACGATCATGATTTCGATCAGGGTAAAACCGCGGTTGGATCTGTGCATGCCTCAACTCTCGCTTACTGTATTTGTCGCCACATGATACGACGGCTGCCGCCGCCGGATTTTTCCACCCCTTCGCTGATACCGCCACTGGAATCGCTCAGGGTCGGATCGTCGCCGGTAAAAATCACTCCGCTGGTCAGCACGTCAGGGTTATCGATCACTCCGTCGCCATTGGAATCGAGCATCTTAGCGCTGAACTCCACGGGCAGTTTCAGGCAAATGGGCTTCAAACCCGAATCACTGCGATAGAAGCCGTACCAGTTGCCACGGGTCAAGCAACTGTCCCGGTCCAGGTTCGACGAGGCGATAGTCATGTCCGGATTCTGGCCTGGCCAGTCCGATGGCGTATAGGCATAAACCGATGCCGACAGGCACAACGCTAAAACAGCACCGACTGACAGCGTCGTTGATCGTTCAGTACTTCGCATAAATGCTCTCCACCACACTACGCGAGTTGCCCGCGATGCCGACGGCGGTGACCCGGTACAACGTCGCCGAGGTGTTGACCGGCACGTTCACCGCCGTCAGAGCGGTACCAATGTTTTGCACACCATAAAAACCGGTTCCGGAAGCGATCCACGTGACCCCCGAGGTGGCATTGAACCCGGCGGCCTTGACCGTGGATGACTCGGCCGGGGGCTCGCATTGGCGCGTGCCATTGCACTCGGCCAACAAGTAGCTATCGAGTTGCACCGCGCTTTCGCCAACGCGCAACGCCGCTTCGGCAGCCTGGAATGACTGATTGCGCAAGCTCACGCTGCCGGCCATTTTTTCCTGCAGGGTGGCGTTCTGCATTGAGGAAATACCGATCAGCGTCAGCAGCAACAAAAACACCAGGCTGAGCAGCAGCGCCATGCCGCGTTCGGACGTTGCCGGAGAAATACTCATTGTTCCGCCCTCACGGCAAGCGGTTGCGCAGCGCGGCAACCACGTTGAAGGTTTGATTGCTCACCCGGTTGTTCGGATCGGCGAGTGTCAGGCTTAGCCGCACGCTGCGGATGCGCGCCGGGTCCGAGGGATTGCTACTGTAACTGGAGGCGGCCGTATCGGTGGCCGAGCTGGCGAGGCCGAAGCTCACGTTGAAGGCACTGACGTTATCGACCAACACGTATTGAGTTGGCGTAGCCGTGCCGGTACCAATGCCGGTGCCCATCGTCAACTGACCGTTCTTAAAGTTGTAGATCAACCGCCGGATCGGAAATGCCAGTTGCCCCGAAGCCGGCGCGCGCAAGTCGGAATACGCCGTCGCCGTATGTCGGCAATCGGAAACCACCGTCCAGGTCGGCGTTGCACCGTTACTGCCGACATCCGCCGTCACCAGGGTCAGTTTTTGATTGGCGTTATCCCAACTGATTGGCGTTTTCTGACTGGCAGCGAAACGCCCCCCCAAGCTGGCGTCGGTGATCGTCCCCAGGCAGCCAAACATGCCGACCATGCGGATTTCCTGAATCATTTTGCTCAGTACAAAGCGTGCATCTTCCTGCATGGCGGCAGCAGCGTTCTGGCTGACGTAGGTGTTTTTTGCGGCAATGAAAACCTGCACCACGCCCAGCACCACGATCAAGCTCAAGGCCAGGGCGATCAGTAGCTCGATCAGGCCGAACCCTCTTTGGAGGCGGTTCATGGCGTCGCCACCGGATCAACGGTCGCGCGACTGGTGAGTACGAAGCTGCGGCGGGAATTGGCGCTGTTGGCGGCCCGGGAGTCGTCCCAAGTGATGGTGATGGTGTACACGCGCTGATTGAGGGCGATGCTGCCGGTAGCCGTAGGGCCACCGAAACTGACGATATTGCGGGTGAAGTCGTAAAGGTCCTGGTCCCGGGCGACACTCAGGTTGCCCGAGGTCGGCGGCGTAACGGTGTAATCGGCGGCAGCGTTGGCACGAATGCGGTCCATCATGTCGTAAGCGATAAAACTGGCCTGGCTGGTCATGCGCGCACTGTCGGTGTACTTCAGCGCATTCAGTTGCAACGCCGCCGCCCCCAGCAGCCCCACGCCAAGAATCAGCAACGCAACCAAGACTTCAATCAGCGTCATGCCTTCCTGTGCACGTTTACTCCAGTGCCTCATCCGCAACTTCCACCTAATAGAATTCGTCCGTTCAAACACACGTTCAGCGTCCTGCTTTGCGTCCCCAGCACATAACTGATCACCACCGTCGTGGACGGTGACGACAAACCGCCCAGATTATTGAAATCGATGGCGGTCACTCCTGAGGTTAGCGTCAGCGTCGCGCCGCTGCTCATTGCTGGAATAACACGCAATACATTGGCCGGTACGCCAGTGCCGTCATACACCGACAACTCGCCGGTCCATAAACTGCCGCCCGCGGTGGGGCGCAGTCGCGTGGTCACACCGTGGTTTATCGCCTCCAGGCGGGCGAAATTCAGGCCACGTTGCAGATCACCGATCTCGGTGTCGGCCCTGGAAATTTGCGTGGATCGGGTGAACGCCGGGACAGCCAAGGTGATCAGGACCAGAAAGATCGCAATGGCAACCAGCAACTCGATCAGCGTGAAACCTTTTGTACGATGCTCCATCGGTGCCCTCCGTTGCCGTCGGCTATACCTGCTTTTACACGCTAGTACGTTCGACCGCCGCGGCGCGGTTGGATTGCCATCACTCGTGCACGGATCGCACGGGGCACCACACTCCAGGGAGGGATTTGCCATGCGTCAGCACGGTTTCAGCCTGATCGAACTGCTCATGGGACTGACGATTGTCGGGATTGTTCTGCATTTGGTCAGTCCGGCGTTTGCAGCCGTAACGGAGTCGAATTATCGGGAGGAGGCGGCGAGGTCGCTTTTCAGTGGCATACGCACGGCCAGAACCGAAGCCATCACACGCAATCAGACCATCGTCATCCACAGCATCAACAATGACTGGGCTCAAGGCTGGCGGATGATTCTGGATGTGAGCGGCAAGGGACATGAGGACAGCAGCAATCCGCTGCTTATGGAACGCCAAGGCAGTGCCCGTGTGCCTGTTGTGGGTAATCGACCGGTCAGGAGTTTTGTAAGATTCAGTGGTCTGGGTGAGCCGCTATTGCCAAGCGGGGCTTTTCAAGCGGGGACATTGCACATTTGCTCAGCCCGCGAGCCGTTGAGCCAATACCAGGTGGTACTGGCCCGCACCGGTCTCGTCAGCCTGCGCAGCAAAAAGACTGAACAGGCGTTATGCGTGGGTGGAGAAGACTCAGAGCAGGGAGCGAACACGTAGTTCTTTAGGCATGGAGAACGTGATGTTCTCTTCCCGACCCGCCAGCTCGTCGGCGCCGGTGGCGCCCCAGGCCTGCAATTGCTGGATCACGCCACGCACCAGGACTTCCGGCGCGGAGGCGCCAGCGGTGATGCCGATACGCTCGACACCGTCGAACCAGCTCTTTTGCAGGTCTTCGGCACCGTCGATCAGATAGGCTGGAGTGGCCATGCGCTCGGCGAGTTCACGCAGACGATTGGAGTTGGAGCTGTTAGGGCTACCGACCACCAGCACCACATCGCATTCGTCAGCCAGTTGCTTGACTGCGTCCTGACGGTTTTGCGTGGCGTAGCAGATATCGTCCTTGCGCGGACCGCCAATGGCCGGGAAACGGGTACGCAGGGCGTCGATAACGCGGCTGGTATCGTCCATGGATAGGGTGGTCTGGGTCACGAACGCCAGTTTTTCGGGATTGTTCACTTGCAGTTCGGCGACGTCTTTCTCGTCTTCGACCAGGTAGATCGCCCCGCCGTTGCTGGCATCGTATTGGCCCATGGTGCCTTCGACTTCCGGGTGACCGGCGTGGCCAATGAGGATGCATTCACGACCGTCGCGGCTGTAGCGCGCAACTTCGATGTGCACCTTGGTCACCAGCGGGCATGTGGCATCGAACACTTTCAGGCCACGGCCAGCGGCTTCCGTGCGTACAGCCTGGGACACACCGTGGGCACTGAAGATCACGATCACGTCGTCCGGCACCTGATCCAGCTCTTCGACGAAGATCGCGCCACGATTGCGCAGGTCTTCGACGACGAATTTGTTGTGGACCACTTCATGGCGCACATAGATCGGCGGTCCGAAGACTTCCAGGGCGCGGTTGACGATTTCGATCGCCCGGTCCACACCGGCGCAGAAGCCACGGGGGTTAGCGAGTTTGATTTGCATGCTGTGCCTCGTGTCTTGCCCTGTAGGAGCGAGCTTGCTCGCGAAAAACTAAAGGACAACGCGTTAATCCAGAAAAAACGCGTATTCGTTAACGATCATCGCGAGCGAACTCGCTCCTACAGAAAAGCAGTTAAAGCGCTTTGACGGAGATGATTTCCACGTCAAAGGTCAGCGTCTTGCCGGCCAGCGGGTGGTTGAAGTCGATGGTCACTTGCGCATCATCGAATTCTTTCACCACGCCCGGCAATTCAGTATTGGCCGCATCGTTGAAGATCACCAGCAAACCCGGGGACAGGTCCATATTCTGGAACTGCGAACGCGGGATGATCTGCACGTTTTGCGGGTTGGGCTGGCCGAAAGCGTTTTCCGGCTCGATGCTCAAAGTACGCTTGTCGCCTGCCTTGAAACCGAACAGTGCAGCCTCGAAACCTGGCAACAGGTTGCCATCACCGACCTTGAAAGTCGCCGGGGCCTTGTCGAAGGTGCTGTCCACCGTGTCGCCGTTCTCCAGGCGCAATGCGAAATGCAAGGTGACTTCCGTGTTCTGGCCGATGCGTTGCTCAGCCAATACCTGTTCAGTCATGAACGGCTTCTCCGGTCTTTTTACTTTTGAACATATCCAGTGCCAGCATGACTGCGCCTACAGTGATAGCGCTGTCGGCAAAGTTGAACGCCGGGAAGTACCAGCGGTTCTGCCAGTGCACCAGGATGAAATCGATCACATGGCCCAGGGCAATGCGGTCATAAAGGTTACCCAGCGCGCCACCGAGCACCAGTGCCAGGGCGACTGCCAGCCAGGTTTCATTGCGGCCAAGGCGTTTGAGCCAGACCACCAGCACCGCACTGACCACGATCGCAATCAAGGCAAACAGCCAGCGCTGCCAGCCGGAGCTGTCAGCCAGGAAGCTGAACGCCGCGCCGGTGTTGTAGGCCAGGGTCCAGCTGAAGTAATCGGGGATCACCACGATTTGCTGGTACATCGTAAGCTTGCCTTCGAAGTAGAACTTGCTGGCCTGGTCGATGACCAGGACCAGCAAACTCAACCAGAGCCAGCTCAGCCGTCCGAAACGGCCAACGGCGTTAGGCATAGTGGCGAACCTCGCCAGCACCGCTGATGTTGTCGACGCAACGACCGCAAATCTCCGGATGCTCCGGGTTCACGCCGACGTCTTCACGGCAGTGCCAGCAACGGGCGCACTTAGCGTGGCTCGACTTGACCACTTTGAGCTTCAGGCCGGCAACTTCGGTCACTACCGCGTCCTCAGGCGCTTTTACAAAAGGCGCAACGCTGGCAGTGGAGGTGATCAGGACGAAGCGCAGCTCGTTGCTCAGCTTGGCCAGATCGTCGCTCAGGGCGTCTTCGGCGAACAAGGTCACTTCGGCCTGCAGGTTGCCACCGACGGCCTTGGCCGCACGCTGGATTTCCATTTCCTTGTTGACCGCGACCTTGACCGCCATGATCCGGTCCCAATAAGCGCGATCCAGCTCAAAGCCTTCCGGCAGTTCTGTCAGGCCTTCGTACCAGGTGTTGAGCATGACGGACTCGTTACGCTCGCCCGGCAGGTATTGCCACAACTCATCGGCGGTGAAAGCCAGGATCGGTGCGATCCAGCGAACCAGCGCTTCAGAGATATGGAACAGCGCGGTCTGGCACGAACGACGGGCCTTGCTGTCGGCGCCGGTGGTGTACTGGCGATCCTTGATGATGTCGAGGTAGAAACCGCCCAGCTCCTGCACGCAGAAGTTGTGGATCTTGGAGTAGACGTTCCAGAAGCGGTATTCGCCGTAATGCTCTTGCAACTCGCGTTGCAGCAGCAGGGTACGGTCCACGGCCCAACGGTCCAGTGCCAGCATTTCTTCGGCCGGCAAGAGGTCGGTGGCCGGATTGAATCCGGTCAGGTTCGAGAGCAGGAAACGCGCGGTGTTACGGATACGTCGGTAGGCGTCCGCACTGCGTTGCAGGATCTGCTCGGAAACTGCCATTTCGCCCGAATAGTCGGTCGATGCCACCCACAGACGCATGATGTCGGCACCCAGGGTGTCGTTGACCTTTTGCGGCGCAATGACGTTGCCCAGCGACTTGGACATCTTGCGGCCGGACTCGTCGACGGTGAAACCGTGGGTCAGCAGCTCGCGGTACGGCGCGTGGTTGTCGATGGCGCAACCGGTCAGCAGGGATGAGTGGAACCAGCCGCGGTGCTGGTCCGAACCTTCCAGATACAGGTCGGCCCGTGGACCGGTTTCATGGCCCACCGGGTGCGAACCGCGCAGAACGTGCCAGTGCGTGGTGCCCGAATCGAACCAGACGTCCAGCGTGTCACTGATCTTGTCGTACTGCGGCGCTTCATCGCCCAGCAGTTCGGCGGCGTCCAGCTTGAACCAGGCTTCGATGCCTTCGACTTCGACGCGCTTGGCGACCTCTTCCATCAGTTCGACAGTGCGTGGGTGCAGCTCGCCGCTTTCCTTGTTCAGGAAAAACGGGATCGGCACGCCCCAGTTGCGCTGACGGGAGATGCACCAGTCCGGACGGTTGGCGATCATCGAGTGCAGGCGCGCCTGGCCCCAGGCCGGGACGAACTTGGTGTCTTCAATGGCTTTGATCGAACGCTGGCGCAGGGTGTCGCCCGTGGTCGGCTGCTTGTCCATGCCGATGAACCACTGTGCGGTGGCGCGGTAGATCAGCGGCGTCTTGTGGCGCCAGCAGTGCATGTAACTGTGTTCGATGATGGTGGTGTGCAGCAGCGCACCGACTTCGGTCAGCTTGTCGACGATGGCCGGGTTGGCCTTCCAGATGAACTGGCCGCCGAAGAACTCGAGCGATGGCACGTACACGCCATTGCTTTGTACCGGGTTGAGGATGTCGTCGTTGACCATGCCGTACTTCTTGCAGGTCACGAAGTCGTCCACGCCGTAGGCCGGCGAAGAGTGAACCACACCGGTGCCGGCGCCCAGCTCGACGTAGTCGGCCAGGTAAACCGGCGACAGACGATCATAGAACGGGTGACGGAAGTTGATCAGCTCCAGCGCTTTACCGGTAGTGGTCGCGATGACCGAGCCTTGCAGGCTGTAACGGGCCAGGCACGATTCGACCAGCTCTTCAGCCAGTACCAGCAGCTTGTCGCCGACATCAACCAGCGCGTAGTTGAATTCCGGGTGGACGTTCAACGCCTGGTTGGCCGGGATGGTCCACGGGGTGGTGGTCCAGATCACGATCGAGGCAGGCTTGGCCAGCGATGCCAGACCGAAGGCGGCAGCCAGCTTGGCTTCATCGGCAATCGGGAAAGCCACGTCGATGGTCGAGGACTTCTTGTTCTCGTACTCGACTTCCGCTTCAGCCAGGGCCGAACCACAGTCAAAGCACCAGTTCACAGGCTTCAAGCCCTTGAACACGAAACCACCCTTGACGATTTCAGCCAGGGCGCGGATTTCACCGGCCTCGTTCTTGAAGTCCATGGTCTTGTACGGGTTGGCAAAGTCGCCCAACACGCCCAGACGGATGAATTCGGATTTCTGGCCTTCGATCTGCTCGGTGGCGTACGCCCGGCACAGTTCGCGGGTCTTGTCCGCGCCCAGGTTCTTGCCGTGGGTCACTTCGACTTTGTGTTCAATCGGCAGACCGTGGCAGTCCCAGCCCGGAACATAAGGCGCGTCGAAGCCCGACAGGGTCTTCGAGCGAATGATCATGTCCTTGAGAATCTTGTTCAGCGCATGACCGATGTGAATCGTGCCGTTGGCGTACGGAGGACCGTCGTGAAGAACGAACTTCGGACGATCCTTGCCAATCTCGCGCAACTTTCCGTACAGGCCAATGCTGTCCCAGCGCTGCAGAATCTGCGGTTCGCGCTGAGGCAGGCCGGCCTTCATTGGGAAGGCGGTGTCCGGAAGGTTTAGCGTGGCTTTATAGTCGGTCATTTAAGGCTCTTCATTAGCGATGGGCGCTAGGTGCGGCTAGTGCACGGGCGGCGGCAACATCCGCGTTGATCGCCGTTTTCAGCGCCTCCAGAGAGGCGAAACGCTGCTCTTCGCGCAGCTTGTGGTGGAAAACCACCGTTAAACGCCGGTCATACAGATCGCCGGCAAAATCTAAAAGATGCACTTCCAGGTGGGCCTTGCCATCACCTTGAACCGTGGGCCGCACGCCGATGTTGGCGACGCCGGGCCAGGTCTTGCCGTCGATCTCGACGTTGACCAGGTAAACCCCTGTGAACGGCACGCGACGGCGCTTGAGTTGTATGTTGGCGGTGGGCGTGCCCAGCTGCCGCGCGAGTTTCTGCCCGTGCAGCACGCGACCTGCGATACGGTACGGGCGACCGAGCAGACGTTCGGCCAGGACAAAGTCGGCGGCCGCCAACGCATTACGCACCTGGGTACTGCTGACCCGGATGCCGTCGAGTTCCACAGTCTGCGCCGCTTCGACGGTAAAACCCTGCATGACACCGGCCTGTTGCAGGAAATCAAAATCCCCTACCCGGTCACAGCCGAAACGGAAGTCGTCGCCGACTTCAAGGTGTTGCACGCCGAGGCCGTCCACCAGGATGGTATCGACGAACGCCTTGGCGCTGAGCTTGCTCAGACGCTGATTGAACGCCAGGCACAAGACCCGGTCGACGCCTTCGGCCGCCAGCAGCTGCAGTTTATCCCGCAGGCGGGCCAAACGCGCAGGCGCCGTATCCGGCGCGAAGAATTCTCGTGGCTGCGGCTCGAAAATCACCACGCAGCTGGGCACGCCCAATTCGAGCGCACGCTCATGCAGCCGCGCCAGGATAGCCTGGTGGCCACGGTGTACACCGTCAAAGTTGCCAATAGTGGCGACGCAGCCCCGATGCTGGGGGCGCAGATTGTGGAGGCCTCGAACCAGCTGCATAACGCGCTTCTTGCTCATAAAGTGGTCGATTATAACCACACCCGGCGGCCGACAACAGGCAACACCGTATGCCAAAGTAATCGAGCCGACAAAAATGCCGGCCCGCCCATGTTTTTTCTAAATAGTTATCGAGGTTTTATCCTCAGCCCAGCGCCTTGCGATTGAAGTCGCGCAAACGGAAGCCCATCAACACTAACATGCCGAAATAAGCCACCACACCCGCGACCACCAACGCACCCAGGCGCAGGAAGCGCTCAAGCATCTGCCCCTCGCCCCAGGCCGGCATGAAATGCATCCCGGCCAGCAACACGCCAGACATCACCGTCACCGCAATCACCAGCTTGAAGCCGAACTTCGCCCAACCCGGTTGCGGTTGGTACATCTGCTGCTTGCGCAGTTGATAGAAGAGCAACCCGGCATTGAGACAGGCGCCGGCACTGATGGCGAGCGCCAGGCCGGCATGGGCCAGGGGCCCGATCAGCACCAGGTTGAACAGCTGCGTGACGATCAGGGTAAAAATCGCGATTTTTACCGGAGTCCGGATGTTTTGTTGCGCATAAAAGCCGGGAGCCAGCACTTTGATCACAATAATCCCGAGCAAACCGACCGAGTAGGCAATCAGCGCCCGCTGGGTCATCGCCGCATCGAAAGCATTGAACTGACCGTACTGGAACAATGAAACCGTCAGTGGCTCGGCCAGAATCCCCAACGCCAGAGCGCAAGGCAGCACCAGCATGAAGCAAAGGCGCAAGCCCCAATCGAGGATTCGAGAATACTCATGACGATCCTTACTGGCGTAAGTCTTGGCCAGCGTCGGCAGCAGAATTGTGCCCAACGCCACGCCCAGTACGCCGGACGGCAACTCCATCAAACGGTCGGCGTAGTACATCCAGGATACGGAACCGGCGACCAGGAACGAGGCGAAAATGGTATTGATGATCAGCGAAATCTGGCTGACCGATACCCCGAGAATCGCCGGCAGCATCTGCTTCATCACTCGCCAGACGCCGCTGTCGCGCAGATTCAGGCGCGGCAGCACCAGCATGCCGATCTTTTTCAGGTGAGGCAGCTGATAGAGCAACTGCGCCAGGCCGCCCACTAGTACGGCCCAACCCAGCGCCATCACCGGCGGATCAAAATACGGCGTCAGGAACAGCGAAAAGATGATCATGCTGACGTTAAGCAGGGTCGGCACAAAGGCCGGCACCGAAAAACGGTTCCAGGTGTTGAGGATCGCACCAGCCAGGGACGACAGGGAAATCAGCAATATGTAGGGAAAGGTCACCCGCAACAGGCTGGTGGTGAGTTCGAACTTTTCCGGCGTGTCGGTGAAACCCGGTGCCGTCACCCAGATGACCCACGGCGCAGCAAGCATGCCCAGCGCCGTAACCAGCGCCAGCACCAGCGTCAACAGACCCGATACATAGGCAATGAACGTACGCGTCGCCTCGTCCCCTTTCTGGCTTTTATATTCGGCAAGAATCGGCACGAACGCCTGGGAAAACGCCCCCTCGGCGAAGATGCGCCGTAACAGGTTGGGCAGTTTGAATGCGATAAAGAAGGCGTCGGTTGCCATTCCTGCGCCGAATGCGCGCGCAATGAGGGTGTCACGGACGAATCCGAGAACCCGGGAAAGCATCGTGATAGAGCTGACGGCGGCCAACGATTTGAGCAGATTCATTGAAAGAGTTTGTGCCTGTCGATAAACAGCAGGCGAACTACGCGCCTACTTGTGCGATACTCCGCGCCGCAACAGCACAGAGCCAAAGCTCGCGAGTTTACAGGTCACACGCCGGAAAGAAATATCCCGTCGCACCACGCCTACCACTTAGCGGAACGTTTCAAGCGCCCTTGACAAGACTTCAACTCATCGGCATGATTCGCGGCCTATTTTGTTTGCTATTTCCTAAAAAGTCTTTCGAGGAGCTCGACGGTGGCCAACTCACCTTCCGCCAAAAAACGTGCAAAACAGGCTGAGAAGCGTCGCAGCCACAACGCCAGCCTGCGTTCCATGGTTCGTACCTACATCAAAAACGTAGTTAAGGCCATCGACGCAAAAGACGCTGCCAAAGCACAAGCTGCTTACGTTCTGGCTGTGCCAGTTATCGACCGCATGGCCGATAAAGGCATCATCCACAAGAACAAGGCTGCTCGCCATAAGAGCCGCCTGAATGGCCACGTAAAGGCCCTGAACGTTGCCGCTGCTGCCTAAGCGACACGCTCATTAAAAAACCGACCTCAGGGTCGGTTTTTTATTGCCTGTGATTTATTGACCTCAGCAAACCAATGCGGGAGCGAGCAGGCTCACCCCCACACCTCCAATTACTTCAGGTTACTGAGCATTCGCCCACGGCAAAATCGGAATCGCCGTCACCGCATTCTGCGGACTGCCTTCGATCAAGCGATCGCTGTAGACCAGATAAACCAGCGTATTACGCTTCTTGTCGAGGAAACGCACCACCTGCATGGTTTTGAACACCAGGGACGTGCGCTCCTTGAATACCTCGTCACCGTCCTTCAGCTCTCCCTTGAACTTGATTGGCCCAACCTGGCGACAAGCGATGGAGGCCTCGGCACGATCTTCAGCCAACCCCAAACCACCCTTCACCCCACCAGTCTTGGCGCGCGAAAGGTAGCAGGTCACACCCTCGACCTTCGGATCATCAAACGCCTCGACCACGATCCGGTCGTTCGGCCCAACGAACTTGAACACCGTCGACACCTGGCCAATTTCCTCGGCCGAAGCCAACAGCGGCATCGCCAGCAGCAACCCCAACAATCCTTTTGCCACACGCATTCAGGTATTCCTTCAGACCAGGATCAGGTTATCGCGATGAACCAGTTCCGGCTCCGCCATGTAACCCAACAGACCGACAATCGCATCAGACGACTGACCGATGATTTTTTGTGCCTCCAGCGCACTGTAGTTGGCCAGGCCACGCGCGATCTCTCGACCGTCCGGCGCCACACATACCACCATCTCGCCGCGACGGAAGCTGCCCTGAACCAACTTCACCCCCACCGGCAGCAAACTCTTATTGCCTTGGGAGAGCGCCGTCACCGCACCCGCATCCAGCACCAGCGTGCCACGGGTTTGCAGGTGCCCGGCCAGCCACTGCTTGCGTGCCGCCAGCATGCCGCGCTCAGGCGAAAGCAAGGTGCCGATGCGCTCGCCCGCCTTGAGGCGATCCAGCACACGCTCAAGGCGCCCGCCAACGATGATGGTATGCGCCCCGGAACGCGCCGCCAGACGCGCTGCACGCAACTTGGTCTGCATACCGCCACGCCCAAGCGCACCACCGGTACCACCGGCCACCGCATCTAGTGCCGGGTCATCGGCACGCGCCTCGTAAATCAGCTGGGCATCCGGATTGTTGCGTGGATCGGCGTCGAACATGCCATCGCGATCCGTGAGGATCACCAGCAGGTCCGCCTCGACCAGGTTGGCCACCAACGCCGCCAGGGTGTCGTTGTCGCCAAAACGGATTTCGTCTGTGACCACGGTGTCGTTTTCATTGATCACCGGAATAACCTTCAGCTCCACCAGCGCGCGCAAGGTGCTACGGGCGTTCAGGTAGCGCTTGCGGTCGGACAGGTCGTCGTGGGTCAGGAGAATCTGCGCAGTGTGCCGACCATGCTCGGCAAAGCTCGACTCCCAAGCCTGCACCAACCCCATCTGGCCGATTGCAGCAGCGGCCTGGAGCTCGTGCATCGCACTGGGTCGCGAAGTCCAGCCCAGACGACTCATGCCCGCCGCCACCGCCCCGGAGGACACCAGCACCAGCTCGACACCGGCCTCATGCAAGGCCACCATCTGTTCAACCCAGACACCCATTGCCGCGCGATCCAGGCCCTTGCCGTCCGCCGTCAGCAGAGCGCTGCCGATTTTCACGACCCAACGCTGCGCACCTGTCACCTTGCTCCGCATCATCTTCAACCTTAGCTTGAGGACAGCGCGACCTAGCACTGCCCGTGACGTTATTCGTGGTTATTCGTGACCAACGATCGATTTCCAGATACTAAAACGCCGCTCGATTGAGCGGCGCTTAAGTTTATCGCAACGAATCAGTCACGCACGTAAATGATTTCCGGACCGTCTTCGTCATCCACATCTTCTTCATCCCAATCATCATCACCGATGTCGTGAACCGACTTCACGCCACTGCGACGCAGGGCACGCTGGTCATCCAGCGCCTGCAGCTGGGCACGGGCTTCGTCTTCGATGCGCTGATCAAGCTCGGCCAGCTCTTCCTTGTAGGCCGGGTCGTTAGCCAGGCGATCAGCACGATCCTCCAGATAACGCATGATATCGTGACACAGACGCTCAGTGTTCTGCTTGGCGATGGCCGAGATCACGTAAACCGGACCCGCCCACTCCAGACGATCAACGATTTCCTTGACGCGGGCATCGTGTTCTTCATCGAGGATCTGGTCGCACTTGTTCAACACCAGCCAGCGATCACGCTCAGCCAGGGACGGGCTGAACTTGGTCAGCTCGCTGACGATCACTTCAGCCGCTTCGGCAGCATCGGTTTCATCCAGCGGCGCCATGTCGACAAGGTGCAACAGCAGACGCGTACGGGACAAGTGCTTGAGGAAGCGAATCCCCAGACCCGCGCCATCGGAAGCACCTTCGATCAGACCCGGAATGTCCGCAACCACGAAGCTTTTCCAGCGATCGACGCTGACCACACCCAGGTTTGGCACCAGAGTAGTGAACGGATAGTCGGCGACTTTTGGCTTGGCAGCCGATACCGAACGGATAAAGGTACTTTTGCCGGCGTTCGGCAAACCCAGAAGACCAACGTCCGCCAGCACTTTCATTTCCAGCTTCAGGTCACGCTGCTCGCCCGGCTTGCCCGGCGTAGTTTGGCGCGGCGCACGGTTGGTGCTGGATTTGAAACGGGTGTTGCCCAGACCGTGCCAGCCACCATGGGCAACCAGCAGCTTCTGGCCGGCCTTGGTCAGGTCGCCGATCACTTCCTGGGTCGCGGAATCGATCACGGTGGTGCCGACCGGTACGCGCAGCACCAGATCCTCACCTTTTTTACCGGTGCAATCGGTGCTGCCACCGTTGGAGCCACGCTCGGCATCGAAGTGCCGGGTGTAACGATAGTCCACCAGGGTATTGAGGTTTTCGTCGGCGATCATGTAGACCGAGCCGCCATCACCACCATCACCACCGTTCGGACCACCGTTTTCGATGAATTTTTCGCGACGGAAACTCATGCAGCCGTTACCGCCGTCGCCAGCCTTTACTCGGATCGATACTTCATCAACAAACTTCATAACACAACGCCTCTCGCCATACGGACGAGCCGAAAAACACTAAGACATAAGACTCTTGCAAAAATGAGCGCAGCGACCTCAATCAACGACCGCACAGTCCAGCGCGCCGACAGCCCATACAAACAGTTTTGCAAGAGACTCACCCCACAAACGAAAAAGCCCCGTCGCAAGACAGGGCTTTTCCAGCGATCGCGCAATTAAGCCGCGACAACGCTCACGTAACGACGACCGAAGGCGCCTTTTACTTCGAACTTGATCACGCCTTCGACTTTAGCGAAGAGGGTGTGATCTTTACCCATGCCAACGCCGTAGCCAGCGTGGAATTGGGTGCCGCGCTGACGCACGATGATGTTGCCTGCTTTGATAGCCTGGCCGCCATACATCTTCACGCCAAGGCGTTTGGCTTCTGAGTCGCGACCGTTACGGGTACTACCACCAGCTTTTTTGTGTGCCATGAGTTCAATTCTCCTAGTGAGGAATTAGGCTGTAATTAAGCCTGAATACCGGTGATTTTGATCTCGGTGTACCACTGGCGGTGGCCCATACGCTTCATGTGGTGCTTACGGCGACGGAACTTGATGATGCGGACTTTATCGTGACGACCTTGGGAGATCACTTCAGCCACAACGGTAGCGCCAGCAACAACTGGAGCGCCGATATTCACGTCGTCGCCATTGGCAACCAACAGAACGCGATCAAAGGTAACGGATTCGCCGGTAGCGATTTCCAGTTTTTCGATCTTCAGGTATTCACCCGGGGCGACCTTGTATTGCTTGCCGCCAGTAACGATTACTGCATAAGACATGGTATTTCTCCGATAATCCTGCTCACCCAGCTCTTTATAAGAAGAGGTATTGGCTGGCATGGCTGCATGGGGCTGGAAGGCCCGTTTGCAATTGCGTAAGGCAGGTGCTGCCCAGGAAGTTCAGGGTGCGCGATTGTACGCAAGGCACGAGCGCCTTGCAATAGGCCGTCCATCGCGCCTTGACAGGCCCTGACGTGGGTCCTAGCATGCCGCGCAACCCTTCTGGAGCGACTGTCGCTGATGCAACCCCAAGCTTTCTACCGCGCGGTCGCGGACGATTTTAGCGCCGTCGACGGCATCATCAAGAAGCAGCTGACTTCCCGAGTGCCGCTGGTATCGAAAATCGGCGATTACATCACCTCGGCCGGCGGCAAACGCCTTCGACCTTTATTGGTGCTGCTATGTGGCAAGGCCCTGGGCCGTGAAGGCGATGACCTTCGCCTGCTGGCCGCGACCATCGAGTTCCTGCACACCGCGACCCTGCTGCATGACGATGTGGTCGACATGTCCGGCATGCGCCGTGGCCGCTCGACCGCCAACGCCATGTGGGGCAATGCGCCAAGCGTACTGGTGGGCGACTTCCTGTACTCACGCTCGTTCGAAATGATGGTCGAGCTGGGCTCCATGCCGGTCATGAAGATCCTTTCGCAAGCCACGCGCATCATCGCCGAAGGCGAAGTGTTGCAGCTGTCGAAGGTTCGTGACGCCAGCACCACCGAAGAAACCTACATGGAAGTCATCCGCGGCAAGACCGCGATGCTCTTCGAAGCTTCGACCCACAGCGCTGCGGCACTGGCCGGTGCAACGCCTGAACAGAGCGAAGCGCTGCGCACCTTCGGTGATCACCTGGGTGTGGCTTTCCAACTGGTCGACGACCTGCTGGACTACAAAGGCGACGCTGAAACCCTGGGCAAGAACGTCGGTGACGATCTGGCCGAAGGCAAGCCGACCCTCCCGCTGATCTACACCATGCGCGAAGGCACACCGGAGCAGGCAGCCCTGGTACGCAAGGCGATCCAGAAAGGCGGCATCGAAGACCTGGAAAGCATTCGTGCAGCCGTGGAAGCCTCGGGTTCGCTGGAATACACCGCAAAATTGGCCCGCGACTATGTAGCCCGTGCGATCAAGTGCCTCGACGCGCTGCCGGCCAGCGAATATCGCGATGCGCTGGTCGAATTGAGCGAGTTTGCGGTCGCCCGTACGCACTGACAGCAACATCTCCTGTGGGAGCGAGCCTGCTCGCGAAAGCGGACTTACAATCGACATCTGCGTTGAATGTTAAGTCGCTATCGCGAGCAGGCTCGCTCCCACAGGTTTTTCGGCCCTGCCCTCTTTCGCCTAAAACCCTATATAATGTGCGCTTTTTAGCGATCCTGAATCCAAGGAGCCTTAGTGAGCACGTTGCCACCCTGCCCGAAATGCAATTCCGAATACACCTATGAAGACGGCGCCCAGCTGATCTGCCCCGAGTGCGCCCACGAATGGTCCGCCGGCGGCGAAGCCGAAGCGGTGTCCGATGATGCGGTGAAAAAGGATTCGGTGGGCAATGTCCTGCAGGACGGCGATACCATCACCGTCATCAAGGATCTCAAGGTCAAAGGCACGTCCCTGGTGGTCAAGGTCGGCACCAAGGTGAAGAATATCCGCCTGTGCGATGGCGATCACGATATCGACTGCAAGATCGACGGTATCGGCCCGATGAAGCTCAAGTCCGAGTTCGTCAGAAAAGTCTGATTTCGCTGCATCCCCATCCCGCGCCCGACGCGGGATGGTGCTTCGCCCTCCCCTGCTCGACCGACACATGCTCGCGATAGCTGAACGCCAGTCGTTTTGACCTTACGCAATCTTTAGCCGGAAAAAGCCACAATCGGCCAATAGCCTCTTGCTATTTAATGAATAAGAATTATTCTCATTGAAATCCAATCAATGGAGATGAGATATGACTTATTTGATCGATGCCTGGCTCGACCGCCCACACCCATACCTGAGAATCCTGCACCGGGAAACCGGGGAAGTCTGTGCGGTGCTTGAAGAAGAAGCCCTGAGCGAACTGCAGGATCAGGGTGACCTGGACCTCAATGGCTTGAGTTCCAGCGAGCCGGTGGTACTCAAGGAAGTGGTGAGAAATCTGTTTCTGTTCTGCTATGCCCGGGCGTTGCGCCCTTCGCAAGATCTGAACCATAAGATCGAAATATGAAAAACACAGCAAAAAACTGTGGGAGCGAGCCGGCTCCGGGCGGCGCTCCGACGAAGGCGGTGTGCCAGACAACATCAGTGTTGAATGTCAGACCGATTCGCGAGCAAGCCCGCACCCACATTAGCCCGAGTTCAATTCGGGCCAGGTCTTACAGAACGTCGAGCAGCTCGACGTCGAACACCAGTACGCTGTGCGGCGGGATGCTACCAACGCCTTGAGCGCCGTAAGCCAGTTCGCTCGGCACGTACAGACGCCATTTGCTGCCGGCATTCATCAGTTGCAGGGCTTCGGTCCAGCCGGCGATCACGCCGCCAACCGGGAACTCCGCAGGCTGGCCACGCTCGTAGGAGCTGTCGAACACAGTGCCGTCGATCAGCGTGCCGTGGTAGTGGGTACGTACGGTATCTTCACGGGATGGCTTGGCGCCTTCACCCGCAGTCAGCACTTCAAACTGCAGACCGGAAGCCAGGGTGGTGATGCCATCACGCTTGGCGTTTTCAGCCAGGAAGGCCAGGCCTTCGCCAGCGGCCGCTTCAGCCTTGGCTGCAGCTTCGGCCTGCATGATTTCGCGGATCACCTTGAAGCTGGCGGACATTTCTTCCTGACCGACACGGCTTGGTTGACCGGCGAATGCGTCGGTCAAGCCTGCCAGGATCGCGTCCAGGCTGACGCCCGGTGGCGGGTTGTCGCGCAGTTGGTCGCCCAGCTGACGGCCAATACCGTAGCTGACGCGGGTTTCGTCGGTGGACAGATTTACTTCGGACATGACACTGCTCCGCTGTGCGAACGGCCCGGGAAATTGCCGTGCGTGCACAGCCTGTCCCCGGAGCGCCCGGAACCAAAAGGGTCAGCAGACTAGCACAGATGCCAATGTGTTGATCAGAGCCGTCAGTGCTGTGGCGCAGAACGTTGTTCGATCGGCACCTTCAGACTTTCATCAATGCCACCGAGGCCGCACATCTCGTCGTGCACCAGGGTGTGCACGAGATTGAAATTCAACTTGGGAAAGGAGCGCAGCACGTCACGAGCGTGCTCCACCGAGCGCAGATGCATCATGTGACCATGGGAATCGCTCAATGGATAGGCGGCTCCGTGCATCCGGGCTTCCAGCAAATAGATTCCGCCTTCCAGCGAGATCAGGTTCAGCTCATCGACCTTTCCGGCGACGGCATACGCATTCAACTCTTGCAGGTTCATGAACGCACCTCATGCGGCGAGTCATTACCTTTACAGGGATATGCCTTGACGCATCAAAGTACAAGCCACAAACCACACCGCTCGTCTGTTACACAACTCATTCCCTTCTGTGGGAGCGAGCTTGCTCGCGAAGGTCGTTAACGAAAACGCTTAAAACCAGATGCCCAGCGGAGCAATTAGGTTTTTCGCGAGCACGCTCGCTCCTACAGGGGCGTGGGCAAATCAGTGCTTGGTCAGCTTATCCAGATAACCCATGGCAAACGCCGACACCACGAACGTCATGTGAATGATCACGTACCACATCAAGTGCTCGGGATCGACGTTCTTGGCGTCCATGAAGATGCGCAGCAAGTGGATGGAAGAAATCGCCACGATCGAAGCCGCCACCTTCATCTTCAGGGAAGACGAGTCCATGGTGCCCAGCCAGTTGAGCTTTTCCTTGTTGTCATCGATGTCCAGTTGGGAAACGAAGTTTTCGTAACCGGAGATCATCACCATCACCAGCAAACCACCCACCAGCGCCATGTCGATCAACGACAGCAGTACCAGGATCAGGTCCGACTCAAGCATCGAAAACACGTTAGGAAAAACGTGCAGAACTTCCTGAAAGAACTTCAGCGCCAAGGCCAGCAGACCGAGGGACAGGCCGAAGTAGATAGGCGCCAGCAACCAGCGGGAGGCGTACATTGCGTTTTCGATAAAGCGTTCCATTGAATCTCACACGTGGTCTGAAAATGGCCGCGAGTATAACAGCCGCTTGTTGCACCCAGAAACCGTCGGTAAATCCGCCACCTGCGCGTGTATGTCATTTTTTTTCTGCTAGTGTCCAAACCATTGACAGCGCAGTGATATCGGACAGGAAACTGGAAATGGATGTGCGATTGCCTTTGACGAGTGCCGGAATCTGCCTGGTTTTGCTGATGAGCGCCTGCTCACCCGGCGAAGACAAGCGCGAGACCAGCCTTGAAGAGAAGACGGCGCAGTTCGAAAAGTCGCTGGATGCCATCACTGACCCGAAACTCAAGGATGCCGTGGCTGAGCTTGGCGGCTCACTGTTGCTGCTGGAACGGGCGCAACTGAAGCTCGACAGCAAACCGGTGGTCACCGAATACGGTGAAGATGCCCTCGCCGTACTCAAGCACTACCCCACGCCGCAGGCCCTGGTCGACACTTACATCAACGGCCTGTTCGTGCTGCATAAAGATTCCAGCTCCGACTACCTGATCGACCTGCAGCCGGTATTTCCTTTCAACTTCAGCATTCCTGCCGCGTTTCTATTCCCCCATGGTCTGGAATGGCAGTCGGTCACACTGAGCAACAAACGCGTCATCGCCTTTCAGCCGGAATGGTCGGAAACCGATCCAGGCATCCAGCTGACTCCGTCGAGCGCCAACCTGACCAACCCTGATGACCTGACCGTGACCTACCCGTTCATCGAAGGTCTCGATGTCGACATCAAGAAGCAGCCGCAACCCGTCAGCCTGCAAGGCAAAGTGGAAGTCATTGCCCCGCACCGGCTCTACAGCTTCGACCTGACGAAAAAGGATGTTGGCCAGACTCGCACCAACGACAACCTCAGCGTCACCCTGCTGAAAATGGGCAACAACTACGCGGAAATAGAATTCAACAACACGGCGCCCCAGGCCCCGGAGATCGGGGAGGCACCACTGAACCCGCTGATCGTCCAGGCCAAGGATGCCACCGGGCAGTTTCTCTCGAGGTCCGGCTCGATCAATGAAACCGCAGCGCAAATTACCTTTTATCAGCGACAGTTAGCGAAAATGCAGCAACAGAAGGCCTGGAGCGAGGCGTTCGAAAAGCAGCTCGACGAGGAACAGCGCACCTTCGAGAAGCAGCAAACCCACCGGTACTCGAAGGTGTATTTCAACGGACCGATCGACACTCTCGAAGTCAGCCTGCTGGATTTCTCCGCGGTCACGGTCACCCGCAAGGATTTGAACCTGCCGGTGCGGCGCTTCGACCGTCACACCACACAGAAAACCATCCAGCCCCTGGAATTGCCGGTGCTGGTGTATGACGATCAGGCGCCGAGCTGGCTCAAGGGCGCGACATTGACTGAGGAGCAACTGAAAAAAGGCGTCGTTGTCAGCCAGTCAGTGGAGGACCCGAGCGCTGCGCGAGTGGAGTTCAGTCACCTCAGAAGTTTCAATGATGAATTGCTCGGCACGTCTTTCAATCCTGGTGAAAGCCCGCTCACCTTCTTCACCGAGGACAGCAGCGGCAAACGTGACGAGCCGATCGAACTGCCAGCGCAAGCCTATGAGGTCGACCCCTTGCGCGGCACTATCACCTACGACCTGAACCTGTTCCCGGAAACACCCGCGTATGCGGTGGGCTCCATGCCACTGTTCCTGGCCACAATCGATAAACAGAGCATCGATGCCCGCCAGTTGCCCAAAGGCCTGGAACTCAAAGGCAATGCCCTGGTGGTGAATCTGAAGGTGTTTCCCGAGCAGGACTGGCGGTTTTATGCCAAGGACGATAGCGGTCATTACCTCAAGGAAATTCTTGCGGTCAACCATGACGCCAGCCCGGAAGGCCCCGGACTATTTGCCGTGCATTACTTCTATGGAAGGCCCACGCGCCTGGAAAGCTATCAGCGAACCGACCTCGCCACCGTGCAATATGGTTACGAGGTCAAGCTCGACAAGGCTGACATGTCCAAACTGGACCAGTAGCGCGCATCAATGCTCTGGCCGGAACTCGAAGCCACCGACACTGCGGCAACGCCCGCCATTGATTTCCCGCAGCTGGGCTTGCAGGTGCAGGCACCAGATTTGCGGATCATCGGCCAGTTCGTAGCCGTGAAGGGTCAGGCTTTCAACAATGGTGTCGAGGATGGACTCAGCCACGAAAGGGCCATGAAACGGGCCTTGGGCCTTGATGGCTGAAGGTTGTTCGCCGGCCATCCCGGCGGCGAACAGCAAGGTCCACATGCCCGTATCGCCAGCCAGGGGCTTGATGGCGCATTCGATACGGGTCACAAGACCCAGGCATTGACGGGTGAGGCAGAGGTTGCGCGACATGGCGGCGACCCTCGGTAGATCCGGTATTCAGCCTCCACGGGAAGACTGTCTCGATCCAGTGATTACTGTCGATATCCTTGAGCTGATAATAGAAGAAAAGTTTGACCGGTACGTCAGGCGAAACCAGAAGGCGCCGAATGGTCATTGTGTGAAGTTTGACGTCAGAGTAGTGGCACTTTTACACCCTGAAGCGGATAGAAATGTGGGAGCGAGCCTGCTCGCGAAGGCATCCTGTCAGCCAACACAATAGTGACTGGCAGATCGCATTCGCGAGCAGGTCGAATCGTCGCACCGTCGCTCCCACAGTGGATCGAGGTGAACGCTGGTTACATCAGGCAGGCTTGGCCTCCACCAGCGCCTCGACCGCCATCTCTTTCTCGGCCTCTTTCAAGTCTTCCTCGCTGATCATTTCCGCAATCACCCGCAAACGCTCCACCACCCGCGCGTTGACGCTGCCTTCAGGAAACTCGCCATTCTCGTCCGGTGCGCCCGCCGGTTCGCCAACCAGCAGGCTCAACGCCTCGTCGGCCTGGCGTACCGCATAGACATGGAACTGCCCCGCGCGCACGGCGGCCAGCACTTTCTCGTCGAGCATCAGCGTGGCCACGTTGGCGTGTGGAATGATCGCGCCCTGCTCTCCGGTCAGCCCGCGGGCTTCGCAGAGCCGGAAGAAACCTTCGATCTTCTCGTTGACCCCACCCACCGCCTGCACTTCACCGAACTGGTTGATCGAACCGGTGATGGCAAAGCACTGTTTGAGCGGGGTTTTCGACAGGGCCGAAATCAAGGTGCAGGCCTCGCCCAGGGACGCACTGTCGCCATCCACATAGCCGTAGGACTGCTCCAGGGCGATACTCGCGGAGATCGCCAAGGGGAATTCCTGCGCGTAACGGCTGCCCAGGTATCCGGTGAGAATCATCACGCCTTTGGAGTGGATCGGCTGACCGAGATTGACCTCGCGCTCGATGTCGACGATGCCGCTGCCGCCCGGATATACCGTGGCGGAAATGCGCGCCGGTATACCGAAGGCCGAATCGCCGACTTCCAGCACCGTCAAGCCGTTGCACTTGCCGACGGCGGCGCCATCGGTATCGATCAGGATGATCCCGGCCAGCATGTCATCGAGAATCCGCGCCGACACGCGTCCGGTACGGGTGGCCTTGGCCTTGAGCGCCCGCTCGATGTGACCGGCGTCGGTCATTTCGTCAGAGGCCAGGTGGCGAATGAAATCCGCCTCGCTGACCAGTTGGAACAGATCGCCGATGCGCGCCGACAAACGCCCCTGATGTTCAGCCAGACGCGCGCTGTACGTCGCCAGGCGCGCTACCGCATCAGCGGTCAACGGCGCCATGCCTTCTTCGGAAGTGCGGGTTTTCAGCAGTTGGGCGAATTGCTCCAGGCTCTCGTCGACCATCGGGATGTCTTCATCGAAGTCCACCAGGACGCGGAACATCTCCTGAAAGTCCGGATCAAGGTCCTGCAGCGTGTAATAGAGCGAACGGGCGCCGATGATGACGACTTTGACTTGCAGCGGAATGTGCTGCGGATTCAGGGTGACGGTGGCAAAACGGCCCATCTCGCCCAGTGGCGATTCCATTTTCAACTTGCGCGATTGCAGGGCGCGTTTGAGCGCGTCCCACACGAACGGCTCGCTGAGCATTTTTTCCGCTTCAAGAATCAGGAAACCGCCGTTGGCACGGTGCAGCGCACCCGGCCGCAGCTGCCGGTAGGTCGTGTACAACGCCCCCTGATCGGTGCTGTATTCGATGCGGCCGAACAGGTTTTCGTAAGTCGGGTGCGGTTCGAACACCACGGGCGCACCACCACTGACCGAATGACCGACCACCAGACTTGGCGCGTATTGCTCTTCCAGCAGCTTGCGGGCAACGGCGTCGGTCTTGCTGTCATCCACCAGTTGCTCGACCACGGTTTTCAGCAGATACACCTGCATCGCTTGCAGGTAACCGCAAACGGCGGCGTTTTCCGCGTACTTCTCCGACAGCGGCGAGAGCAACGGCTGCAAGGCCAAGGTGATGGTTTCTTCATTGAGATGGCGCAGCTGATTGCTCGACTCGCGCTTCCATTGCGGCAGGCTCGCGAGCTCTTCGTTCAAGCGCTCTTCAAGGGCCGAAATGTCGTCGTGGAAACGCTCGCGGTCGACTTCCGGCAATTGGGCGAATTCCGCCTCGTCCAGCGCCTTGCCATCGAGCATCGGGGTGAACGCGATGTTGCTGCTGTCGCGATAGAGCGCGACGTCTTTTTCCAGGGCCAGACGCTCGATCACGTCCAGCGCCTTGTCGTAGCGCTGGTTGAAGGCGCGGTCGATGGCACTCTTTTTCTGCTGGTAGGACGGGTGTTCGAACACCGCTGGAAAGGTTGCCAGCAGGTTATCGATCAAACCGTTGATGTCACCGATGAAGGCACCGGCTGTGCCCGACGGCAGTTCCAGTGCACGCGGTTCGCGTGGCTCATCGAAATTATTGACGTAGACCCAGTCCGCCGGGGTCTGCAGGCGCTTGCCTTCGGCCTTCAGGTAGCGTTTGACGAACGAAAACCGGCCGGTGCCGGGTTCGCCCATGACGAATACGTTGTAACCGGGGCGTGGCATGGCCACACCGAACTGCAAGGCTTCGACCGCACGTTCCTGGCCAAGCACACCGCGGAAGGGCTCCAGATCATTGGTGGTAGAGAAGCTGAACTGTTCAGCGGAAAACGGACGGGTCAGCGCTTCAGGCGCTAGACGCAAGCTGGCAGCAACAGGATCAGGCATCGGGCTTCCTTACATCAGGCGGGGCAGATAGCGGCATTCTGGCGCCGCCCATGCCTGACTGGCAAGGAGCGCCTCAGACCAAAGCATAGACAAGTCGAAACCCCGGCGCAGGGCAGCGCCAAATCCCTGTTTTCAACGAATGTTTTGCAAAAAATCACGGAACCCCATGATCGTGCCTAAACTCCAAACTGCGCGACTGGATTAATAACCGGTCCAAACTGGCGAGATAGACGCCAGAACCCTTGTCCATTGGTACGCACATAAAGAGAACAAAGCTATGAAACGGATTCTTCTTGGTACTCTCTTCACCGCTGTATCCATCAACGCCATGGCACAGGCGCCAGGCGGCCCGGATTGCGGTTGGGGCAACATGCTGTTCGAAGGTCAGCGTGGTACTCCGGCTCACTTCCTGGCATCCACCACCAACGGCACTTCCGGTAACGCAACCTTCGGTATGACTTCCGGCACCAACGGTTGCTCCACCAACGCGTCGCTGACCTATGGCGGCAAATCCTGGTTTGCCATGAATGGCATGATGAACGAGCTGTCCGAAGACATGGCTAAAGGTCAGGGCGAAGCGCTGACCACTTACGCCGTAGTACTGGGCGTGGCGCCGGAAGACCGTGCGCACTTCGCCGCCGTCACTCACCAGCACTTCCAGCAGATCTTCAGCAAGGCTGACGTGACCGCGGAAGATGTGCATACCAACACCCTGGCCGTTCTGAAGAACGATCCTCGTCTGGCCAAGTACGCCACTCAGGCTTAAGCTCGAGCGCACCCCGCTTCTTCCGGGAAGCGGGCTTTATTTTTTGGACCTCCCCCCTTTGGGTCTTTGTTTTTTTCCTGTTTAAGTTGCTGACTATGCTCAAACGCCTTGCCTGGCTGGCGCTCTGTGTCTGCGCCCCGCTGTCCGCCGCGCCCCACATCGACCCTCAACGTTTGCAGCAACTGGCCAATGACCCTTTCTGGATTTCCCTGGGTCATTACGAAACCGCCAAGCTCGGTGGCTGGCGCAGCTATGTCAGCGACCAGAAATTTTTCCTCGCCGCCGACGGCCACGAACACCCGGACCATGAACTGGCAGCCACCGTACAAGCGCTGTACGCCCCGGCCAGCGCCGGCGAGCAACATGCACAATGTGTTTACCCGGCGCGTACCCGCTGGTTGAAAGCGCAGCTCAACCTGCCCAATCTGCCGACGCCCGATTGCACTGAATTCAAGCAATGGTTCAAGGACGTCTCGCCTCATAGTGCGGTGATGATTTTCCCGGCGGCCTACCTCAACAGCCCGTCCTCCATGTTTGGCCACACCCTGCTGCGCATCGATCAGGCGGATGTGCAAAAGGACAAGACCTCGCTGCTCAGTTACGCGATCAACTTCGGTGCCTACATCGAAGGTTCGGACAACAGCATTCTCTACGCCTGGAAAGGCCTGATGGGGGGCTATCCGGGGTTGTTCGCACTGGTGCCCTACCAGGAAAAACTCTCGGAATACCGCAGCCTGGAAAACCGCGATCTGTGGGAATACCGCCTGAATCTGACGGAGCAGGAAACCGCACGCATGGTCGAACACGTCTGGGAGTTGAAGCAGATCAAATTCGACTATTTCTTCTTCGACGAAAACTGCTCCTATCGGCTGCTGGAACTGCTGCAAGTGGCGCGTCCAAGCCTGCGCCTGACCGAACAATTCCCGCTGACCGCGATCCCTACCGACACCGTCAAAGCCGTGAAAGAGGCCGGTCTGGTGGAATCCATCCAGTACCGCCCTTCCCGCGAGCGCGAACTGCTGAGCCGTGCCGAACCGTTGACCGATGAAGAACAGCAGTGGGTACTCAAAGTCAGCGCCGACCAGCAGCAACTGCAAACCCCGGCCTTCAAGGAGCAACCCCGAGACCGCCAGGCGCTGATCATCGACGCGGCCTATCGCCTGGAACGCTACCGCGCGAACGGTCAGGAACGCGACCCGCAGCGGGCGCAACGCAGTTTCGAACTGCTGCGCGCGATCAATCAGAACCCGGCACCGGAGCTGGACATCCCGCAACCCGGCCTGCCCGAGGATGGCCATGAATCCCGCACCTGGCAGGCCGGCCTCGGCACTCGCGGCGATCGCGCCTTTGGCGAATATGGCCTGCGCATGGCCTATCACGACCTCAACGACAACGCTGAAAGCTTTCCCCTCGGCGCGCAGATCGAGATCCTGCAACTGAAACTGCGTCAGTACGAAGGCAATGAGTGGCAGGTGCAGCAACTGGATCTGGCGACCATCCGCTCACTGACCCCGCGCAATGCCCTGCTGCAACCGCTTTCATGGCAAGTCACTGGCGGCCTGGAGCGGGTGCCGGGCAAGCATGACGATGAGAACCTGGTCAGCCACGTCAATGGCGGCGGTGGCGGGACCTGGCAACTGGGTGACGACCTGCTGGGCTTCGCCCTGGGCACCGTGCGTGTGGAACACAACAATGATTTCGCCGGTTTTATCGCGCCGGCCGCGGGCTTCAACACAGGCCTGCTGTGGAGAAACCCGCTGGGCAACTTCAGCCTGGAAACCAGGGGGGACTTCTTCACCAATGGCGAAGTGCGTCGCAGCGTGAGCCTGAATCAGCAATGGGAATTGTCACGCAACCTGGGCTTGCGCCTCAGTGCCCAGCGCGAATTCAGCCACCTGGCCTCGCCCGAGAATGAAGTGATGCTGGAGGTGAAGTGGTATCACTATTGATCCCGTAGGAGCGAGCTTGCTCGCGATGGACGTCAACGATAACGCGCCCTGCCTGAATGACCGCGTTGTACCGACGTTTTTCACGAGCAAGCTCGCTCCAGGCAGGTATTCGCCGAAACTAATACTTGCGACTGCGGCCCAAACTCTAAACGGGAGAAAACCATGAGTCGCGCCTTCGTCAATGAAGATAACGCCGCCGCGCAAGCCGATCAGCCAGTCGAACGGCAGGTCAGTGCACAGCCCAACTACGTCACACCCGAAGGCCTGAGCCTGCTGCAAGACAAGGTTGCCGAGTTGCAGGCGCTGCACGGCGAACAATCGGCGCTCGGCGATC
The DNA here is from genome assembly GCF_005502415.1 of Pseudomonas sp. G(2018). Taxonomy (NCBI): domain Bacteria; kingdom Pseudomonadati; phylum Pseudomonadota; class Gammaproteobacteria; order Pseudomonadales; family Pseudomonadaceae; genus Pseudomonas; species Pseudomonas sp. G(2018). The sequence continues at coordinate 70,354 of NZ_SCOO01000003.1, forward strand.
AGGCTGACAAACAGTTGATGGCCAACCTTGAGCGTGATCTGCGCTACTTCCATCAACGCCTGCAAAGTGCCCAGGTCGTGCCGCCCGCGACTTCAACCAGGAAAGTCCAGATCGGCAGTTGGGTCACCTACGCCGATGAGCACGGCACCGAGCGTCGCGTGCAACTGGTGGGAGAAGATCAGGCCGCTGCCGCCAAAGGCCTGATCAATTGGGGATCGCCGTTGGGTCGGGCGTTGCTCGGGGCACAGCTCGGTGACGAGGTGCTGTGGCAACGCCCGGCCGGCGATCAACTGATCGAGATCATCCGCATCGAACTGGCTTAAACGACGCCCTGGGCCAGCATCGCATCGGCGACCTTGACGAAGCCGGCGATGTTCGCACCCTTGACGTAATTGACCTGACCGTTCTCTTCACCGTAATGCACACAAGCGTGGTGGATCGACTGCATGATTGCGTGCAGCTTGCTGTCCACTTCACCGCCGGTCCACAGCAGGCGCATGGCGTTCTGCGACATCTCCAGCCCGCTCACAGCAACACCACCAGCGTTGGACGCCTTGCCCGGTGCAAACAGGATGCCCGCGTCGATGAACAGATCCACCGCCTCCAGCGTGGTCGGCATGTTGGCGCCTTCCGCCACACAAACGCAGCCGTTGCGCAGCAATGCACGAGCCGCATCGGCATCCAGTTCGTTTTGCGTGGCGCATGGCAACGCGATATCGCAACTCAGGCCCCACGGATGCTGACCGGCGAGGAACTCCAGACCAAAACGGCCGGCCAATTCGCTGATGCGCCCGCGCTGGACATTCTTCAGTTCCAATACCGCTTGCCATTGCGCTTCGGTCAAACCGCTCTCGCAGTACAGCGTGCCTTCGGAGTCGGACAGCGAAATCACTTTGCCGCCCAGGTCCATGACCTTGCGTGCCGCGTATTGCGCAACGTTGCCCGAGCCGGAAATCGCTACGCGTTTGCCCTCAACGGTCAACCCGCGACGCTTGAGCATTTCCTCAGCGAAATACACGCAACCGAATCCGGTAGCCTCCGGACGAATCAGGCTGCCGCCGTAGCTAGGGCCCTTGCCGGTCAGCACGCTGGTGAACTGGTTGCTCAGGCGCTTGTACTGGCCGAACAGGAAACCGATTTCACGGGCGCCGACGCCGATATCACCGGCCGGCACATCAACGTCGGCACCGATGTGGCGGTACAGCTCGCTCATGAAGGCTTGGCAGAAGCGCATGACTTCCGCGTCGCTCTTACCCTTCGGATCGAAATCCGAACCACCCTTGCCGCCGCCCATGGGCAGCGACGTCAGCGAGTTTTTGAAGGTCTGCTCGAACGCCAGGAACTTCAACACGCCCAGGTTCACCGACGGGTGGAAACGCAAGCCGCCCTTGTATGGACCGATGGCACTGTTCATCTGGATGCGGAAGCCGCGATTGACCTGCACCTTGCCGTGATCGTCGACCCAGGAAACCCGAAACACGACTGCCCGCTCCGGCTCGCAGATCCGTTCCAGAATGCCCGAAGTCAGATAGTGCGGATTGGCCTCAAGAAAAGGCCACAGACTGCGCAGGACCTCTTCGACCGCCTGGTGGAATTCAGGCTGGTCCGGATCGCGTTTTTTCAGGCGGGCAAGGAAGGACTCGACGGATTCGATCATGGAAAAGTCTCGGCAAATTTATTGTCGTTGGAAGAAATTGGGCCGGACTTTAACAAACGAAACGCGCACAGGAATAGAGCAAAATGTCGCCTTTATGAAATTAAATGGTGCATAGGATATAAATTTAGTCCGATTATCGACCATTTTTGCACCTAAACAGGTAAGCACTCCTTGAAAACCGCACCAACAGTTACACCAGCATCGCTGGCAAGCCAGCGATGAATACACCGCGGTGTCACTGAAAAAATACGCCCTAAAAAAACGGAGCCCGAAGGCTCCGTTCTTTTTCAAGCAACCAACCCGAAATCAGGCCAGTTTTTTGTGCCGTACACGATGCGGCTGGGCAGCTGCTTCGCCGAGACGCTTTTTGCGATCGGCTTCATATTCGGTGTAGTTGCCTTCGAAGAACACGGCTTGCGAGTCGTCTTCGTACGCCAGGATGTGGGTCGCGACGCGGTCAAGGAACCACCGATCGTGGGAGATCACAATGGCGGCGCCCGGGAAGTCCAGCAGGGCTTCCTCCAGGGAACGCAGGGTTTCGACGTCGAGGTCGTTGGACGGTTCGTCGAGCAGCAGGACGTTGCCACCCTCCTTCAGGGTCAGGGCCAGGTGCAAGCGACCGCGCTCACCACCAGACAGGTCCTTGACGAACTTCTGCTGGTCGCCGCCCTTGAAGTTGAAGCGACCGACGTAGGTGCGCGACGGGATCTCGTAGTTGCCGATGCGGATCTGATCGGAACCGTCGGAGATTTGCTGGAACACAGTCTTGCTGCCGTCCAGATCTTCGCGGCTCTGATCCACGCAAGCAAGCTGGACGGTTTCACCGACTTCGATGCTGCCCGAATCCGGTGTTTCCTTGCCCATCAGCATGCGGAACAGCGTGGATTTACCCGCACCGTTACCACCGATCACGCCGACGATGGCGCCTTTAGGCATGGAGAACGACAGGTTGTCGATCAATACGCGATCGCCGTAGCCCTTGGTGACGTTCTTGAACTCGATGACCTTGTCACCCAGGCGAGGACCGGCAGGAATGTAGATCTCGTTGGTTTCGCTGCGCTTCTGGAATTCCTGCGATTGCATTTCTTCGAAGCGTTGCAGACGAGCCTTGGATTTGGACTGGCGGGCCTTGGCGCCTTTGCGCACCCACTCCAGTTCTTCCTTCATGGCTTTTTCGTGAGCCGACTGCTGCTTGGATTCGGCAGCCAGACGATCGGACTTGGCTTCCAGCCAACCCGAATAGTTGCCCTCGTAAGGAATGCCCGCGCCGCGGTCGAGTTCCAGAATCCAGCCGGCGACGTTGTCCAGGAAGTAACGGTCGTGCGTGATCGCAACCACGGTGCCCGGGAAATCGTGCAGGAAGTGCTCCAGCCAGGCGACGGAATCGGCGTCCAGGTGGTTGGTCGGTTCGTCGAGCAGCAGCATGTCGGGGGCGGACAGCAGCAGGCGGCACAGGGCCACACGACGCTTTTCACCACCGGACAGGTGTTCGACCTTGGCATCCCAGGCCGGCAGACGCAGCGCATCGGCGGCGACTTCCAGCTGGCGCTCCAGGTTGTGACCATCGCTGGCCTGCAGGATCGCTTCGAGTTTGGCCTGCTCGGCAGCCAGCTTGTCGAAGTCGGCATCCGGATCGGCGTAGGCCGCGTAGACCTCGTCCAGACGCGCCTGGGCATCCTTGATCACGCTGACCGCTTCCTCGACCACTTCACGCACAGTCTTGGTCGGATCCAGTTGTGGTTCCTGCGGCAGGTAGCCGATGTTCAGCTCCGGCATCGGACGGGCTTCGCCCTCGAACTCGGTGTCGACGCCGGCCATGATTTTCAGCAGCGTGGATTTACCCGAACCGTTGAGGCCGAGTACGCCGATCTTGGCGCCTGGAAAGAAAGACAAGGAGATGTTTTTCAGGATTTCCCGCTTCGGCGGAACAACTTTACCCAGCCGATGCATGGTGAATACGTATTGAGCCATGGAGAACCTTGGGTCAGTGACTGATGAATGATTGAAGCGCAGACGATGCCTGGCCAGACCGTGCGCGCCATCCGATTGAAAACTATCAATGCGGCGGCGCTGAAAAAGTCTGATTTTAGGAGCTGGAACGCTCCCGCGTAACCGGCAAAGCTACCTGAATGACAGGTGGCCGTCCAGCCGAGCGGGACTGGCACTTTGCCACGACTCAAGGCATGCTAGCCGCCCTTCGGGCGTCCGGCTTATAGTGCACGTCGCGCCAGTCCAGCCAAACCGCAGGATTACAGTTTGTCCAATGTCACTCCGTCCCTGACCAACAGTGCACCGACAGCGGCGCCCGGTTCGCCCCTGCGCGGAACCCTGAAAGGCGCGCTGGCGATGCTGGCTCTGTTGCTGCTCGCACTGCTGTTTTGGCAGCTGCTGGACCAGTTGCGTGAAACCCGGAAAAACCAGCGGCAGTACACCATCGACTACACCGCCGACCTGGCCGCGCAAGTCAGCCTGAACATGGCGCTCAATGCGCAGATCGCCCTTAACCTGCTACCGATCGTCGAACAGCCACAAAGCACCGACGAACAGCAGGAGCTGTTGCGCAAGCTGCAAAAGTCCCTACCCGACCTGAGCAGCCTGGCCCTGCTCAGCCCCTCCGGGACAATCCTCACTGACAGCGCGACGAACAGCGCAGACGCCGACTACCTGAGCGAGCTGGTCCGGCGCAGTCGTGCCCAGCCTCACTACTTCAGTAATGCCATCGATGGCTCGGTAGTGCATCTGTTGTTGCATCAAGCCAGCGGCAGCACCCGTGGCTACTGGGCCTTGCGCCTGAAGCCGACGTTTTTTTCGTCCCTGACCAAACTGAACGAAGCCGATGGCCGCCCTCAGTGGCTGGTGGAAAACCGTTTCAACCACCAGATCATCAGCCGCGATATAGCGCTGCCGCTGGTCAACCCGGGAACACTGACCCAGGACGATCTGAGCAACAGCGTGCTGACCGTTCCACTGAGCGGCAGCGACTGGCAGCTGCGTGGGCTGTTCGATCGCCAGCGCGTACTCGAAGAGCTGCTGCCGGCCTTCATCGGCAAATGCCTGCTGGGCCTGGCCTTTTCCATGCTGCCGTTTATCGTCCTGCTGAACATGCGCCGACGCCAGCGTCAGCTGCATGAAGGACGTCGACGTTATCAGGAAATTTTCGAAGGCACCGGCGTTGCACTGTGTGTACTCGACATGTCCGGACTCAAGAGCGCCTTTGACAAGGCTCGACTGCAAAGCACCGAACAATTGCAGACGCGGCTGGATGACCCGGAACAACGCCGACAAATGCTGCAGGCGCTGCGTATTACCGAAGTCAACCAGGTTGCCCTGCAGCTGCTTAATGTCAGTACTTCGAGGCAAGCCTGGGACCTGCTGATCGATGGCAATCCGCTCGATGGCAGCGCCATCGGCAATCAAGTGCTTGAAGCAGTGTTCAACCAGCAGCAGCAACTTGAACTGGAAATCAAGCTTCAGGATGCCAATGGCCGTGATCAGCATCTGTGGCTGGTGCTGCGCCTGCCGGAAAGTCCCGACGACTATAACGCGGTGATCCTGAGCATCACCGACATCACCAGCCGCAAGCTAATTGAGCTGTCCCTGCAGGAGCGCGAAGGCTTCTGGTCCGATGTGGTGCGCACCGTGCCCGATCACCTGTACGTACAGGACGTGATCAGCCAGCGCATGATTTTCAGCAACCACCATCTGGGCCAGACCCTGGGCTACAACCGCACCGAATTGCACCAGATGGGCGAGTACTTCTGGGAAATCCTCCTGCATCCCGACGATGCCGACTACTACCACCGTTCGCGCCAGACCCAACGGCAAGGTGGCTACAGCCAATTGATGCAATGCCAGTTGCGTTTCCGTCATCGGGACGGTGAATGGCGGCGCTTCGACATTCGCGAACAGGCTCTGGCACGGGACAAGCACGACCAGGTGACCCGCATCATTGGCGTGGCCAAGGACGTCACCGAGCAAATCGAAGCCAGTGAGTCCCTGCGTGACAGTGAGCAGCGCTACCGGATGCTCGCCGAAAGCATCAGCGACGTGATTTTTTCCACCAATAACCGCATGACGCTCAATTACGTCAGCCCGTCGGTACAAGCCGTGCTGGGTTATGACGCCGAATGGATTTTCCAGAACGGCTGGCAATCAACCATCGCCAACCCGCAACAACTGGTAGGCATCTACAGCCTGATGGAACGGGTCAACAATGCGCTGGATCAACCCGATCAACTGGCTCTGTTGCGCAACCAGGTGCAGACCCAATTGTTCTTGTTCGACTGCCTGCGGGCCGACGGGCGCAAGATTCCTATCGAACTGCGCCTGGTGCTGGTCTGGGACGAACACGGCGCATTCGAAGGCGTGCTCGGGGTTGGTCGCGATATCAGCCAGCAACGCCGTGCCGAAAAAGACCTGCGCATGGCGGCCACGGTATTCGAGCACTCGACCTCGGCGATCCTGATCACCGACCCGGCCGGCTACATCGTCCAGGCCAACGAAGCCTTCAGCCGCGTCAGCGGTTATGCGGTTGAACAAGTACTCGACCAGTTGCCGAACATACTGACCGTAGACGAGCAGCAGGAAGCCCATCTGCGTTACGTACTCAAACAACTGAACCAGAACAGTACCTGGGAAGGCGAAGTCTGGCTCAAACGCCGCAATGGCGAACATTACCCGGCCTGGGTCGGCATTACGGCGGTGCTGGACGACGAAGGCGACCTGGCCAGTTATGTCTGCTTCTTCAGCGACATCAGTGAGCGCAAGGCCAGTGAGCAACGGATTCACCGTCTCGCCTATTACGACGCCCTGACGCACCTGCCCAACCGCACACTGTTCCAGGATCGTCTGCACACGGCGCTGCAAGCGGCCGAGCGACAAAAATCCTGGGTGGTGTTGATGTTCCTCGACCTCGACCGCTTCAAGCCGATCAACGACTCCCTGGGGCACGCCGCCGGCGACCGCATGCTCAAGGAAATGGCCACGCGCCTGCTCGGTTGCGTCGATGACGACGACACCGTGGCGCGCATGGGCGGCGACGAGTTCACCTTGCTCCTGCAGCCACGTGCCAATCGTGAAATCGCCTTGAACCGGGCGATTCACGTGGCGGAACAGATTCTCGCCAGCCTGGTGAAACCGTTCGTACTCGAAGGCCGCGAGTTCTTCGTCACCGCCAGTATCGGCATCGCCCTGAGCCCGCAGGACGGCAACGAACTCAGCCAGCTTATGAAAAACGCCGACACCGCGATGTATCACGCCAAAGAACGCGGCAAGAACAACTTCCAGTTCTATCAGGCGGACATGAACGCCAGCGCCCTGGAGCGCCTGGAACTGGAAAGCGATTTGCGTCATGCCCTGGAACAGAACGAGTTCGTGCTGTATTACCAGCCGCAGTTCAGTGGCGATGGTAAACGCCTGACCGGCGCCGAGGCCTTGTTGCGCTGGCGCCATCCGCGCCGTGGCCTGGTACCGCCGGGGGACTTCATTCCGGTGCTTGAGGAACTCGGTCTGGTGGTGGATGTGGGCGACTGGGTGATCAGCGAGGCCTGCCGTCAGCTCAAGACCTGGCACCAGGCCAAAGTGCGGGTGCCAAAGGTGTCGGTGAACATTTCTGCGCGGCAGTTCTCCGATGGCCAGCTCGGCACGCGGATCGCCACCATCCTCAAGGACACCGGCCTGCCACCGGCGTGCCTGGAACTGGAGCTGACCGAAAGTATTCTGATGCGTGAAGTCAGCGAGGCGATGCAGATACTCGATGGCCTGAAAAATCTCGGCCTGAGCATTGCGGTCGACGACTTCGGCACGGGTTATTCATCGCTCAATTACCTCAAGCAATTCCCGATCGACGTGCTGAAAATCGACCGCACCTTCGTCGACGGCCTGCCGTCGGGCGAACAGGACGCGCAGATCGCCCGGGCGATCATCGCCATGGCCCACAGCCTCAACCTGGCGGTGATTGCCGAGGGCGTGGAAACCCACGAGCAGCTCGACTTCCTGAGGGAGCACGGCTGCGACGAAGTTCAGGGCTACCTGTTCGGCCGCCCGATGCCGGCAAACAAGTTCGAAGTGCAATTCAGCAATGATGCTCTCTTCGTGTTCGATTGATTGGTGCTGCTTGCAGCAGCTTTAATCAATCGAACACGAAGAGCAGCTGCAAGCTTCAAGCGACAAGCTTCAAGCAGAAGCCAATCCGCTTTTACTTGCAGCTTGTGGCATTCAGCTTGAAGCTGAATCCCATTCGTCTGCGACATGATGTCCTTTCATATGCCTTCCAAAACCCGTTGGGGTAGAATGCCTCCCTTTTCTGCCCCCGATCCTTGAGGACCGCCATGTTCAGCCGTGATTTGACTATTGCCAAGTACGACGCCGATCTCTTTGCCGCCATGGAGCAAGAAGCTCAGCGCCAGGAAGAGCACATTGAGCTGATCGCTTCGGAAAACTACACCAGCCCTGCGGTGATGGAAGCTCAAGGCTCGGTACTGACCAACAAGTACGCCGAAGGCTACCCTGGCAAGCGCTACTACGGTGGTTGCGAGTACGTCGACGTGGTCGAGCAACTGGCCATCGACCGTGCAAAAGAACTGTTCGGCGCCGATTACGCCAACGTTCAGCCGCACGCCGGTTCGCAAGCCAACAGCGCCGTTTACCTGGCACTGCTGTCGGCCGGCGACACCATCCTGGGCATGAGCCTGGCCCACGGCGGTCACCTGACCCACGGCGCCAGCGTTTCGTCCTCGGGCAAGCTGTACAACGCTATCCAGTACGGCATCGACGCCAACGGCCTGATCGACTACGACGAAGTCGAGCGCCTGGCGGTCGAGCACAAGCCTAAAATGATCGTGGCCGGTTTCTCTGCCTACTCGCAGGTTCTGGACTTCCCTCGTTTCCGCGCAATCGCTGACAAGGTTGGCGCCTACCTGTTCGTCGACATGGCCCACGTGGCTGGTCTGGTCGCCGCTGGCGTCTACCCGAACCCGGTGCCATTCGCTGACGTCGTGACCACCACCACCCACAAGACCCTGCGCGGCCCACGTGGCGGCCTTATCCTGGCTCGCGCCAACGCCGACATCGAGAAGAAGCTGAACTCCGCGGTATTCCCGGGTGCCCAGGGTGGCCCGCTGGAGCACGTGATCGCCGCCAAGGCGATCTGCTTCAAGGAAGCGCTGCAGCCAGAGTTCAAGGCTTACCAGCAACAAGTGGTGAAAAACGCCCAGGCCATGGCCAGCGTGTTCATTGAGCGCGGTTTCGACGTGGTGTCCGGCGGTACTGAAAACCACCTGTTCCTGCTGTCGCTGATCAAACAGGAAATCTCCGGTAAAGACGCCGATGCCGCTCTGGGCAAGGCTTTCATCACCGTGAACAAGAACTCCGTGCCAAACGATCCACGCTCCCCGTTCGTCACCTCCGGCCTGCGCTTCGGTACCCCGGCTGTAACCACTCGCGGCTTCAAAGAAGCAGAGTGCAAGGAACTGGCCGGCTGGATCTGCGACATCCTGGCTGACCTGAACAACGAAGCGGTGATCGACGCCGTTCGTGAGAAGGTCAAGGCGATCTGCAAGAAGCTGCCGGTGTACGGCGCCTGATTGCAAGTTGTCAGATTAAAGAACCCGGCCTTGGCCGGGTTTTTTATGCTCATCATTTTTACAACCGCATAGCGATAAAAGTTCGCCAATAGTCCGCACCCTTAAACCAGCCAACTGAAACAGACGGCCACACTAAATAGATCACCCGATAACGGATTCGATATAAATTACCTGAAACCCAACTTCAGGTACTCCCCATGAGCATCGATCAACGACGATCTTTCACAGCCACATTAACAATCCCAAACTATCAACTTAACTTTCTAAAAGTATTCCACGGCGAGCCTGTCATTATTACCGAAACATTGTTCGGCGGCGGGCACTTCATCGGTGCACCGCAGCGTCGAGACCACACAAACCTGTTAAGTTTTCGGCGCGACGATCAAAAAGAAAAAGTCTCACCTTTGAAGTTATACTTCAGGTGCGCAGATGATTATTACGTGATGTATGTTCAGTCTCCGCAGACGTACAGCTGGAACTGCATCAGCATGAGCCCCTCCAGGCTTCTCGGTGCATACCCGGCTGCCGGGAGCAAGACGACCTCCTACAACATACTTGATTCCAAGGGCCGAATTATCACGCTGGATGATTTACGCGGACCTCAGCACACCATCTGGCTGAAGGTCCGGAACGCGGGAAGGCTTGGCGACATAAAATTCCGAGGATCACCTCATCTCTATCTGGGTGATGCGGGCGACGACGACGGCATTTTTTTCAACTTGAATATTATTGAAAGAAACGTGCCTTATTGAAACCCGGAAAACCGTCAACAACGTTATTGAATAACCGACACTTTAAACTACCGTCAGGAGCGAAGATTCAAGTTTCCCGGCAAATCGCCTTCGCGGGCAAACCTCGCTCCTACGGCATTGATTATTGAAGGCATCGAATCATAAATCCATCCGACCTTATTCTGCCGCCACCCGTGCAAACCCCTCTCGAATTTTCTCTTCCGGCAAATCATCGGCGATAAACACGATTACACTTTCACGTTCCTCATCTTCACGCCATTGCGTATCCCAATCAAATCCGTACAACTTCAGAACCCCTTGAAACACCATGCGCCGCGGCTCGCCCAAGATGTTCAGCACACCTTTATAGCGAAGCAATTGCTTGCCATGGTCTTCCAGTAGTTCGTTCATGAACTCGCTGAGTTTGTCGATATCCAGCGGCTTGTCCGTGCGCAGAACCAGGCTGGAAATGCGGTCGATGGAGGGGGCTTGGCTCACTGGCCGCAAACTCATACCACCACCGAGGTCGGCGTTGAGATTGAAGCCACGCACATCGAGCAATTCAGCCAGGTCGATCTTGCCATGGTCGACCACACGAATCGGCGCGCGACGGTTGATGCGGGTCAGACGCTCGCTCAACGCGGTGAAAGTAGGCTCGTCTACCAGGTCTCGCTTGCTGACCAGCAGGCGGTCGGCAAAACCGATCTGCGCCTGGGCAATGGTTTGGGTCAGGTGAAGTTCGGCATGTGCCGCGTCCACCAGAGTAATGATGCCGTCGAGGATGTATCGCTCGCGCAGTTCTTCGTCGATGAAGAAGGTTTGCGCCACCGGCGCAGGATCAGCCAGACCGGTGCACTCGATCACCAAACGGTCGAAGGCGATGTCGCCACTGTCCAGACGTTCGAGCAGCAGGTACAAGGCTTTGGTCAGGTCGGTGTGGATGGTGCAGCAAACGCAGCCGTTGGACAGCGTCATCACCTGAACCGGTTCGTCGCCCAGCAGTTGGGTGTCGATACCGGCGTCACTGAATTCGTTTTCGATCACAGCGATTTTCAGGCCGTGCTCGGCTTTGAGCAGGTGGCGAAGCAAGGTGGTTTTGCCTGCGCCGAGGAAGCCGCTGAGGATCGTTACCGGGATGGGAGAGGACAATGCAAGTCTCCTGATTTCACAAAATTGGAAAGCGACACTAAACAAATGTGGGAGCGAGCCTGCTCGCGAAAGCGGCGTGTCAGGCGACATTAGAGTCGAATGACCGATTGCCTTCGCGAGCAGGCTCGCTCCCACAGTTTTTGCTTTACATCATGACCCATTCAGCAGGTCAACAGCACTTGGGCCCACCCTTGCCACCGTAACGGGCTTCCTGGCGTTCACGGAAGAACGTCTCGTAGTCCATCACCGGTTTGTCCGGGTGTTTGCTTTGCATATGCTCGACGTAGTTGTCGTAGTCAGGCATGCCGACCATCAGGCGTGCGGCCTGACCGAGGTATTTACCGAGGCGACTCAAGTCATTGAACATACTGCAATCCTCGATTACGCATCCGGTAGCGCCTGGAAGGGCGATTCTTTATCCGTACGTTCTTTTTTACCCCAGGAGGCAATACCGACCTTGAGTGCATAGAACAGGATGCTGAACACCACGAACAGGAACAGCGCGGTCAGTGTAGCGTTGGTGTAGGCGTTGAAGATCACGTGCTGCATCTGCGTGATGTCCTTGGCCGGGGCGAGGATCTGACCATTGGCCAGGGCATCGCTGTATTTCTTGGCCAGCGACAGGAAGCCGATCGCCGGGTTGGCGTCGAACAGCTTGATGAAGCCCGCAGTGGTGGTGCAGATCAGCAGCCATACCGCTGGCAGCATGGTCACCCACACATAACGCTGGCGCTTCATTTTGATCAGCACCACGGTGCCGAGCATCAGCGCGATACCGGCCAGCATCTGGTTGGAGATGCCGAACAGTGGCCACAAGGTGTTGATGCCACCCAGCGGATCGATCACACCTTGATACAGCAGCCAGCCCCACATAGCCACGCAACCGGCAGTGGCAAGGAAGTTGGCAGCCCAGGATTCGGTGCGTTTGAGCGCCGGCACGAAGGAGCCGAGCAAGTCCTGCAGCATGAACCGCCCGGCACGGGTACCGGCGTCGACTGCGGTGAGGATGAACAACGCCTCGAACAGGATCGCAAAGTGGTACCAGAATGCCATGGTGTTCTCACCCGGCAACACACTGTGCAGAATCTGCGCGATACCCACCGCCAGGGTCGGTGCACCGCCGGCACGGGCCAGGATGGTGGTTTCACCGATGTCCTTGGCCACCGCTTGCAGCGCTTCGGGGGTGATTGCAAAGCCCCAGTTGCTGACCGCTTGCGCCACCGCCACCACATCAGTGCCGACCACGGCCGGCGGGCTGTTCATGGCGAAGTACACGCCCGGTTCGATCACCGAAGCGGCGACCATGGCCATGATTGCCACGAAGGACTCCATCAGCATGCCGCCGTAACCGATGTAACGGGCATTGACCTCGTTATCGAGCAGCTTCGGCGTGGTGCCGGAGGAAATCAGCGCATGGAAACCCGATACCGCGCCACAGGCGATGGTGATGAACAGGAACGGGAACAGACCGCCTTTCCACACCGGGCCGGTGCCGTCGACGAACTGGGTCAGTGCCGGCATTTTCAGCTCGGGCATGGTGATCAGAATGCCGATCGCCAGGGCGACGATGGTGCCGATTTTCAGGAAAGTCGACAGATAGTCACGGGGTGCCAGGATCAGCCACACCGGTAACGAGGCGGCCACGAAACCGTAACCAATCAACATCCAGGTAATCTGCACGCCGGTGAAGGTGAACGCCTTGGCCCACACCGGGTCGGCGGCAATTTGCCCGCCCAGCCAGATCGACCCGAGCAGCAACAGCACGCCGATGATCGAGATTTCACCGATGCGGCCCGGGCGGATGTAGCGCATGTAGATGCCCATGAACATCGCGATCGGGATGGTCGCCATGACCGTGAAAATCCCCCATGGGCTTTCGGCCAGGGCCTTGACCACGATCAGCGCCAGCACCGCGAGGATGATGATCATGATCAGGAAGCAGCCAAACAGCGCGATGGTCCCGGGGATGCGGCCCATTTCTTCACGGACCATGTCGCCCAGGGAACGACCGTTGCGGCGAGTGGACATGAACAGGACCATGAAGTCCTGCACGGCACCGGCCAGCACCACCCCGGCGATCAGCCACAGCGTACCGGGCAGGTAGCCCATCTGCGCCGCCAGGACCGGACCGACCAATGGCCCCGCGCCGGCGATGGCCGCGAAGTGGTGACCGAAAAGGATGTGTTTGTTGGTTGGAACATAGTCCAGACCATCATTGTTGAGTACGGCGGGGGTGGCCCGTCGCGGGTCGAGCTGCATCACATTGTTAGCGATAAACAGGCTGTAGTAACGATACGCAACCAGATAGATGGCCACGGCAGCGACCACGATCCACAAGGCGTTGATCGCCTCACCTCGGCGTAATGCCACGACACCGAGGGCGCACGCTCCAACGATTGCCAGCACCAGCCAGGGTATGTGGCGTAGCGGGCTATTATTATTTTTCATTTTATTATTCCAGCCAGAGTGGACAGAAAGACAGCCAACGGAGTTTAGCTCTCCTGACGGCAAAGGCCATACCCCAACGTTGGTCTAGAGCGCTGCCCTGGCTGGCAGGTTCTAACAATGCGGGTCTATAGTCAGCGAACATCTAGAGGATTGCGCCATGAGCGAACACCCTGCCGATCGCCGCCGCTTCAAACGTATTGCGTTCGATGCCAAAACCGAGCTGAGCCAGGGGGAATTCATCTGGCCGGTGAAGCTGATCGATCTCTCGCTCAAGGGCTTGCTGATCGAGCGACCTGAGCCGTGGTTGGGTGATCCGCGGCACGATTTTTTTGTCGACATTCATCTGAGCGAAGACATCGACATCGAAATGGATGTGCAGCTGACCCATGAAGACCATGGCCAGCTCGGGTTTGTCTGCCGACACATCAGCCTCGAATCCATTGAGCGTTTGCGGCGATTGATTGAGCTCAACCTTGCCGATCCGCAGGAGCTTGAGCGGGAATTGGGTGCGCTGATCGAAATCTGACGCCCCAAAAACAGTCTAATTGTGGGAGCGAGCCTGCTCGCGAAAGCGGTGTGGCAGCCAACACTCATGTTGAATGTCAGTCCGTATTCGCGAGCAGGCTCGCGCCCACAATTCTTCAGCAACTACTCGAACAATGCGTCCAAAGCCTGCTCCAGACGAGTGACGGCAATGATCTGCAGCCCCGGTGGCGCTTCTTTCGGCGCATTGCCCTTGGGCACGATGGCACGTTTGAAGCCGTGCTTGGCCGCTTCCTTCAGACGCTCCTGACCGCTTGGCACCGGACGCACTTCGCCGGACAGACCGACCTCACCAAACACCAGCAAGTCATGGGGCAGCGGCCGGTTGCGCAAACTGGACATCACTGCTGCCATCAACGCCAGGTCAGAGGCCGTTTCCAATACCTTCACGCCGCCGACCACATTGAGGAATACATCCTGATCGTGGGTGGGAATACCGCCGTGACGATGCAAGACCGCCAGCAACATCGCCAGACGATTCTGATCCAGCCCCAACGTCACCCGACGCGGGTTGGCCAGATGGCTGTCATCCACCAGTGCCTGGACTTCCACCAGCATCGGCCGGGTGCCCTCCCACGTCGCCATGACCACGCTACCTGGGACTTCTTCCTGTGCACGGGTCAGAAAAATCGCCGATGGGTTGGAGACTTCTTTCAGCCCCTTGTCGGTCATGCCAAATACGCCCAATTCGTTGACGGCGCCAAAACGATTTTTCACTGCGCGCAACAGTCGCAGGCGCCCATCGGATTCGCCTTCGAAATAAAGCACGGTGTCGACCATATGCTCCAACACCCGCGGCCCGGCCAATGCGCCTTCCTTGGTCACGTGGCCGACGAGGAAAATCGCCGTGCCGCTTTGTTTGGCGTAACGCACCAGCAATGCCGCGCTCTCACGCACCTGGGATACGCCACCCGGTGCCGATTGCAATTGCTCGGTGAAAATCGTCTGGATCGAGTCGATGACCATGACCTTGGGCTTTTCCTGCCGGGCCGTGGCAATGATGGTTTCGATACAGGTTTCGGTCATGACCCGCAGTTGATCCTGCGGCAACCCCAGGCGCCGGGCACGCATGGCCACTTGCTGCTGGGACTCTTCACCCGTGACGTACAGGGCCTGCATGCTCTTGGCCAGGTTGCACAGGGTTTGCAACAGAATGGTCGATTTGCCAATACCGGGATCACCGCCGATCAGCACCACCGAGCCGTCGACCAGGCCACCACCCAGTACCCGATCGAGTTCACTCGATGCAGTGGAAAACCGTGGGATCTCCTCGACGCTGACTTCAGCCAGGGTCTTGATCTGTGCCTGTTGACCGGCCCAACCGGTGCGCCCGGTCGGTGCCGCGGCTCCGCCGCTTTCCACCATGGTTTCGGTCAGCGTGTTCCAGGCGCCGCATTCGCCGCACTGGCCGGCCCACTTCGGGAAGGTTGAGCCGCACTCGGTGCAGCCGTACATGCGCTTGGCCTTGGCCATCTGAACCCCCGGCAAAAACCGCGATGATAGCTCAGTTGGACTGGATCAGCGCGGTGCGACTGCGCCATCGGGTTACCTGCAGCAACTTGTTTGATACCGGAATATATACACTTAATCATGACGCACCAAAGCTTGTACAAACTCCCTGACACACCTCCCACAAAACTTAACTTAGCCCAATAAAAACAGAAACAAAAGTTGTACAACCCTTCTTACACCGAACTCCGCACGTACAACCTTTCATTCCTGACCCAATTTCATTAACACTTTTTAACAAGTAGATAATTATGTGACACCAATTAAATACGCACAGCGCTTTGTTTAAGCCGTAGAGATTGACCTGAACTCTCCGTTGCTCTGAATCGCTCCATCCCTCTTAACAACAGAACGTATCAGTAACGGACAGAATGTCCTGGCAACTGCTGATCACCGTCCGGAGAGTTTCCGAAGAGCGTACACAAGCCACCGAAAAATGATGGCATTTTGCAAACTTTTTACCGATGATCCTGTCGATTGCATTCAGGCTGTAAGCAGCTGTATCGGGCACGATGCACTTTGCTGATTTACACTGCCTTCACCAACCTCATCTGTAACAAGGAAATAACCTATGGGCGTGCTAAGTGAGTTCAAGGCCTTCGCGGTCAAAGGCAATGTGGTCGACATGGCCGTCGGTATCATCATCGGTGCCGCCTTCGGCAAGATCGTTTCATCGTTTGTCGGTGATGTGATCATGCCGCCCATCGGGATGTTGATCGGTGGGGTGGACTTCAGTGACCTGGCTATTACGCTGAAAGCCGCACAAGGCGATGTCCCCGCTGTGGTGCTGGCGTATGGCAAATTCATCCAGAGCTTGATCGACTTCATCATCGTCGCGTTCGCGATCTTCATGGGCGTCAAGGCCATCAACCGCCTGAAGCGCGAGGAGGCTGTCGCCCCAACCCTGCCACCGGTTCCAACCAAGGAAGAAGAGTTGCTGAGCGAGATCCGTGATCTGCTCAAGGCTCAGAACAATCGGCCTTGATCGTTTGAGCGGGCTATAGGAACGGCGCCTTGAAGGCGCCGATTTTTACCAGAAATTTTCTACCGCCACCTGACCGGGTCGCCGGCTGAGGCTCAAGTGCATGTCGCGTTGCTTGAGCAATTTTCGCGTGTCATCGATCATCTGAGGGTTGCCGCACAGCATGATCCGCGAGTGTTCGGGAGACAGCGACACTCCGGCTGTCCGCTCCAACTCGCCATTTTCGATCAGCGTGGTAATCCGTCCGTTAAGGGCACCGGCATGCTGTTCGCGCGTCACGGTGTTGATGAGTTGCAGTTTGTGCGCATACTCCGCCAGGTACTCACGCTGTGTAAGCCCTGCAATCAAATCCTGATAGGCGAGTTCCCGGGACTCGCGCACGCTGTAGACCAGAATAATCCGCTCGAATTTCTCCCACACCTCGAAGTCCTGCAGGATCGACAGAAACGGTGCCAGGCCTGTGCCGGTGGATAACAGCCACAGATCGCGTCCGTCGATGAAACGATCGAGCGTCAGGTAACCGAAGGCCTGACGGTCGACCAGCAGCGTATCGCCGACGCCTAGCCGACTCAGTTCACTGGTGAACTCGCCCCCCGGCACAACGATGGAAAAAAACTCAAGGTACTCATCGAAAGGTGATGAGACCATGGAATAGGCACGCCAGACGGTGCTGCCATCCGCCTTTGTCACGCCCAACCGGGCAAATTGTCCTGCATGAAAACGAAAGCCCGCATCCCTGGTGGCACGCAGCGTGAACAGGTTTGGGGTCAACGGCTGGACGTCGAGCAAAGTCTGGCGAGTAAATTTCTCTTCGCTGGCAGTCATGGCGGGCTCCATTCAACAGATAGGCGCAGTGTCTCTCAAAGCGAGTCCCACAAACACCGACGCTTTGTAGTGTCTTTGGAGAATATTCTGATTTGCGTCGACAGCACAGTTTATTAACCACCCAGTTCAAAACAGTAACTTTCATAAAATTAAAACCAACATTTAAATTAATTACCTAGCTATGCACCACCTTTAGAACCATAAACTTTCCTGCAACAGCTTTGTAAAGCTAAAAATTCTCAACATATATATAGGAAACATCCTACACTTGCCCTCGCGCTGATCTTCTGGATCCAGGATGCGCCCCAAAGCTATCACGACTGTGGAGCCTCATGATGGAAAGGTGGAAGGAGTCTCAACTTAAACAATTATCGTCTACAACCGAACTGGAGATTGCGTACGACATAGCCTTGCAATTCACAAGAAATATTGGGTTTAAATTTTTTTCTTTTTCAACGACTTGCCCAACAAAAACCGAACACTTTCACACTGTTAGATTCAACAATTACCCAATAGACTGGAACACAGAATATGAAAAAAAGAAGTACGGAAACATTGATCCGATAGTGGCCCATTGCAATCACTCAAGACTGCCCATTCTCTGGACTGAAGCCCTTTTCTGTCATGCTCCATGGATGTGGGAGGCACTTGAGCAACAAGGGTTGGAACATGGCTGGTCACAAGCCATTCATGATGATGAAAGCGGTTTGTGCAGCATCCTGAGTCTGGCGAGGCCCCATTGCCCTGTCAGCGCGTGGGAGTTGTATGAAAATCTCGGTTTCTCCTTGTTCATTGGCCATCACCTGCATGGCCTGATCGCCCAAACCCTGCCCAAGGAAATGCCAAAATCGTCCATACCGCATTTATCGCCGCGGGAAATCGACGTGTTGACACTGGCGGCAGCCGGCAAGACGGCATACGAGAGCGCCCGGATTCTCAATCTCAGCGCCCGCACGATCAATTTCCATGTGCAGGAAGCCATCCGCAAACTGGGGGTCAACAATAAGGTTTCGGCCGTCATTGCCGCCGTCAAGGCTGGCTATCTCAATAGCAACGCGGTGCGCTAAGCCGAAAAACCTGCGGGTAATCCAACACAAAAAAACGTACCATTCGCGGTCCCTCCTGAGTGATGACGTGTGACTTTTTCACGACGCAGTCCACTCGGACGGCCCCGCCGCCAAGATGCCCCTGGGCGCGGGATATCCGTTGATTACCCAGAGCCCCGCCCCATGCCTTTGCTCGAAACGCCTTTCGCCAGCCTCGACCTGATCCGCCAGCCCGAACAGCAGAACGAACCGCTGCAAGCCTTCGACGCGGCCGACGAGTACCTGCTCAACCACCTGGCGGAACAGCAACCCTCCGTCGACACACGGGTACTGGTGCTGAACGACAGTTTCGGCGCGTTGGCCGCCAGTCTGGCCGGCAAGGTCAAGGTCAAGGTCACCAGCAGCGGCGATTCCTTCCTGGCCTTTCAAGGGCTGGAAAAGAACCTGGCCCGCAACGGCCAGGCGTTCGATGCAGTGCCGGCCATACCCGCCAGCGAAGCATTGGCGGGACCGTTTGACCAGGTCCTGGTACGGGTGCCAAAGACCTTGGCGTTGCTGGAAGAACAACTGATCCGCCTGCAAGGCCAGTTGGCTCCCGGCGCTCAAGTGATCGCGGGAGCAATGATCAAACATTTGCCACGGGCCGCGGGCGATCTGCTGGAGCGCTACATCGGCCCGGTGCAGGCATCGCTGGCGGTGAAGAAGGCCCGCTTGCTGATTGCCACGGTTCAAACCAAGGCGCCGGTCACCTCGCCCTACCCGACCCGATATCGCCTCGACACCCCGTCGATCGAATTGCTCAACCACGCCAACGTCTTCTGCCGCGAAGGCCTGGACATTGGTACGCGGGCTTTTTTGCCGCATTTGCCGAAAAACCTTGGCACGGCACGGGTTGCCGACCTCGGATGCGGTAACGGCGTGCTGGCCATCGCCAGCGCCCTGCAAAACCCCGAGGCCCGATACACACTGGTAGACGAATCCTTCATGGCGGTGCAATCGGCTGCCGAAAACTGGCGCGCAGCGCTGGGCGAGCGCGATGTCATCGTACGTGCCGGTGATGGTCTGGCCGGACAGGAACCCCAGTCGCTGGATGTGGTGCTGTGCAATCCACCGTTTCACCAGCAACAGGTCGTCGGTGACTTCCTGGCCTGGCGGATGTTCCAGCAAGCGCGTGAGGCGCTGGTGGTCGGCGGCGCGTTGTACATCGTCGGCAATCGTCACCTGGGTTACCACAGCAAACTGGCGCGTTTGTTCCGCGGTGTCGAGCAAGTGGCGGCCACGCCGAAGTTCGTGATTCTCAAGGCCCGCAAATAACCGGGCAAAAAAAAACCCTCCAATCGGAGGGTTATAAATCCGCGCCTGAAGGCGACGGGATGGGATGTCAGGTTTTCAGTGAGTACTCAGGCCCGCGGCGTTCATGAACATCCGCATCAGGCTGGCCACGATGAACAATGCACCGACGCTGCCGACCCAGATCAGGGCCAGCCAGCCAAGCCGCTGCCACAGCGGTTTTTTTTCGGCTTCTTCAATGTCGTGCAAGGAATGTTTGCCGCTCATTGCATCGATCTCCTTCAAATCGATGGCGCCGCTGCCGACGCCATCGCGGACCAAGTCTAGTGGTAACCGTCTTCATGGGTGACCTTGCCGCGGAACACGTAATAGCTCCAGAAGGTGTAGCCCAGGATGAACGGGATGATGAACAGCGTGCCCACCAGCATGAAGCCCTGGCTTTGCGGCGGCGCAGCGGCATCCCAGATCGAGATCGACGGCGGCACGATGTTCGGCCATAGGCTGATCCCCAGCCCGCTGTAACCGAGGAAGATCAGCACCAGTGTCAGCAGGAATGGTGTGTAGTGCGCATTGCGCGCCACCGCGCGGATCAAGCCGTACAGGGTCACCAGCACCAGAATCGGCACCGGCAGGAACCAGAACAGGTTAGGCAGGGTGAACCAGCGGGCGGCAATCTCGGCGTGAGCCAGCGGTGTCCAGATGCTGACGATACCGATCACCGCCAGCAACACGAACGCCAGCGGTCGCGCCAGGTCATGCATCTGTTCCTGCAACTTGCCTTCGGTCTTCATGATCAGCCAGGTGCATCCCAGCAGTGCATAAGCCACCACCAACGCGGCACCGCAGAACATCGTGAAGGGCGTCAGCCAGTCCAGTGAACCACCGGCAAACTGGCGATCGACCACCGGCAGGCCATCGATGAAGGCCCCCAGCGCCACGCCCTGGAAAAACGTTGCCGTAATGGAGCCACCAATGAACGCCTTGTCCCAGAGGTGGCGCTTGTCGTCCCGGGCCTTGAATCGGAACTCGAACGCCACGCCGCGGAAAATCAAACCGACCAGCATCAGGATCAACGGCAGGTACAACGCCGAGAGCACCACCGAATAGGCCAGCGGGAAGGCGCCGAACAACGCCGCGCCGCCCAGTACCAGCCAGGTTTCGTTACCGTCCCAGACCGGAGCGACGGTGTTCATCATCACGTCGCGGTCGCCCTTGCCCGGAATGAACGGGAAGAGAATGCCGATGCCGAGGTCGAAGCCATCCATGACCACGTACATCATGATGCCGAAGATGATGATCACGGCCCAGATCAGCGGAAGATCAATACCCATGGTTCAAATCTCCTTGGTCACGGTGCGGTCGGCATCGGAGTGATCGTCGTCGGCAGCCGACAGTGGACGCGCCGGTGTGCGTTTCTGGCCGGGACCTCCATCATTGGTTTCCTTGCCTTCGTCGATCTTCGGTCCTTTGCGCACCAGGCGCATCATGTAGCCCAGACCGGCACCGAACAGCGCGAAATACACCACGACAAACAGGATCAGGGTGATGCTCATCTGCATGAAACTATGGTTGGAGGACGCATCCGCCGTGCGCATCAGACCGTAGACCACCCACGGTTGACGGCCGACTTCAGTGGTGAACCAGCCGGCAAGGATCGCGATCAGGCCGGACGGTCCCATCCACAATGCCAGGTACAGGAACGGCCGCGAGGTATAGAGCTTGTCGCGTTTACGCAGCCACAGGCTCCAGAGTCCGGTAAAGATCATCAGCATGCCAAGGCCGACCATGATCCGGAACGACCAGAACACGATGGTTGAATTCGGTCGGTCCTCCGGCGGGAACTCCTTGAGCGCCGGCACCTGCTTGTCCAGCGAGTGGGTCAGGATCAGGCTGCCCAGATACGGAATCTCAACAGCGAATTTGGTCTTCTCTTCTTTCATGTCCGGCCAGCCGAACAGGATCAGCGGAGTCGCTTCGTTGCCGTGGTTTTCCCAGTGGCCCTCAATCGCGGCAATTTTTGCCGGCTGGTGTTT
This sequence comes from Pseudomonas sp. G(2018), assembly GCF_005502415.1. NCBI lineage: Bacteria > Pseudomonadati > Pseudomonadota > Gammaproteobacteria > Pseudomonadales > Pseudomonadaceae > Pseudomonas > Pseudomonas sp. G(2018). Next base: position 92,150 of record NZ_SCOO01000003.1, read on the forward strand.
CAGTGTGTTGAGGCCGTGGAAGTCACCGATGACGGCCTGAATCGGCGCCACGATCAATGCCATCCACATGGCCATCGAGAGCATCTTGCGGATCGCCGGATTGTCCTTGCCGCGCAGCAGGTGCCAAGCCGCGGAGGCGCCCACGAAAAATGCTGTGGCGACGAACGCCGCCGTAGCCATGTGCATCAGGCGATAAGGGAACGACGGGTTGAAGATCACAGCCAGCCAGTCGGTTGGAATGACCTGGCCGTTAACGATCTCAAAGCCCTGTGGAGTCTGCATCCAACTGTTTGAGGCGAGAATCCAGAAGGTCGAGATCAGCGTGCCGATGGCGACCATGACCGTTGCGAAAAAGTGCAAGCCGCGTCCGACCTTGTTCCAGCCGAACAGCATCACGCCAAGGAAACCGGCTTCGAGGAAGAAAGCCGTCAGCACTTCGTACGTCAGCAACGGTCCGGTCACGGACCCGGCGAAGTCCGAGAAGCGGCTCCAGTTGGTACCGAACTGATAGGCCATGACCAACCCCGAGACCACGCCCATGCCGAAGTTGACGGCAAAGATCTTCGACCAGAAATGGTAGAGGTCACGGTAGGTATCGTTGTGGGTTTTCAGCCACAAGCCTTCGAGTACCGCCAGGTAACTCGCCAGGCCAATGGTGATGGCAGGGAACAGGATGTGGAACGAGATGGTGAACGCGAACTGAATTCGGGCGAGATCAAGTGCCTCTAAACCGAACATAAGTCTTCCTCTGTCAGGTAGTACGGCTGCTGGCTGGAAGCCTGCACCCACGGCCCCCACGGATATGGAGTGTGGCGAATCTCTATTTGTTCTTTTTTTACACGCATCGCTACGCAGGGAGTCTGGCCTTGCGGCCGCCGGATCAACTCCCTTGAGGGTTTTGACCTGGATCAAGCAACGTTGAAAGAGTAGTCCCATTTCCGGGGTTGAACTGCGTGGTCTTTTGCCGCGTGACAAGTTGCCTCATGGCTGAGGTAACAGGCAGAAACATATCCCTAGTGGGAGCGAGCCTGCTCGCGAATGCGGTGGGTCAGTCAACATCACGGTGTATGCCACTCCGCTTTCGCGAGCAAGCTCGCTCCCACAGGGATATGTCACGCTACGGAGATCGATGTCTTGCTAATTAATTTTTTGCACCTGCAACTTCCTGTTACAGGTTGATGATAATCTCGCCCTTCCCCTCCTCCAGATTTGCCTTCAAATGCCCAGCCAAGAGCCTTTGCTGTTACGTCACCATCGCCCTTTCCTTGCGTTCTGGCTGGCGCGGATTTTTACCGCCAGCGGCTTTCAGATGCTCACCGTGGCCATTGGCTGGAATCTCTATCAACTGACCGGCAACGTACTCGATCTGGGTCTGGTGGGGTTGGTGGAGTTCGCCCCGCGTGTGCTGTTCATGTTGCATACCGGGCATGTGGCGGACCGCTACGACCGGCGCAAGGTCGCGGCGATCTGCCAGTCCTTGCAAGCGCTGATCGCCCTGTCGCTGGCCATCGGCAGCGCGACCGACCATGTCACCCGGGAGATGATCTTCATCCTCGCCTTCCTGCTCGGCGCCGCCCGCTCTTTCGAGATGCCGACCACCCAGGCCTTGCTGCCGAGCATCGTACCAAGCAGCCTGTTTCCCCGGGCCGTGGCCGCCGCGCAATCGGCCCAGCAATCGGCAACCATCGTCGCACCGGCACTCGGTGGTTTGCTCTACGCGTTCGGCAGCGTGTGGGTCTATGGCCCGACGGTGATCCTCTACATCATTGCCTGCACCCTGATGCTCAATCTGCCCGCACGGCAAACGCCGCTGAACAAAGGCAAGGCCACCCTGGATTCGTTGTTGGCGGGCATCCGCTTCATCCGTAGTCGTCCGGACATTCTCGGGGCGATTTCCCTGGACCTGTTCGCCGTCCTGCTCGGTGGCGCGACGGCGTTGTTGCCGGTTTTTGCCAAGGACATCCTGCTCACCGGCCCGTGGGGCCTGGGCCTGTTGCGCTCGGCACCGGCGGTGGGAGCGCTGTTGATGTCGCTGTTCCTGGCGAGGTTTGCCGTGGAGCGTAATGTCGGACGAGTGATGTTCACCGCAGTGGGCGTATTCGGTGTGGCAACCATCGCCTTCGGTCTGTCGACCTCGTTCTGGTTCTCGCTGGCGGTGCTGGTGGTACTGGGCGCGGCGGACATGATCAGCATGGTGATCCGTGCCTCGTTCGTGCAACTGGAAACCCCGGACGAAATGCGCGGCCGGGTCAGCGCAGTGAACGGTTTGTTCATCGGCGCCTCAAACCAGTTGGGCGAATTCGAATCCGGCCTGACCGCCCACTGGTTCGGCACCGTGCCGGCAGTGGTCATGGGCGGGATCGGCACGCTAGTGGTGACCGGGACCTGGATCAAGCTGTTTCCGACATTGGCCCAGCGCGACCGTATGCATGTGCCGGTGGAAGAAGAAGCGAAAGTCTGAATGATCTAAACAACCAACTCCCCCGCCACTGCCGCTCGCGTGGCTTTGCCGCACAACTGTTCCACCAGTGTCAGGGCAAATGCCAGCGCGGCGCCCGAACCCTGGGCGGTGATGCAGTTGCCGTCGACAACGACCGGTTGATCGACGAAGTTGCAGCCTGAGAGTTGATGACTGGCCGAAGGCAGGCACGTCATGCGCCGCTGACGCAACACGCCAAAGGTTTGCAGCGCCAGTGCCGGGGCTTCGGCGATACCCGCGTACAGGCGACCGGCCGCGGCCTGGTCCTTGATCAGTTGTTGCAAGGGTTGATGGGTCGCCAGGTGTTGCGCGCCTACGGCTCCGCCGGGCAGGACGATCAAGTCGAAGGGTTGGGCCAGCAAATCCACCAACATCGCATCGCTGGTGAGACGGGTACCGCGGGCACAGGTGAGCATGCGCCGCCCTTCGATGCTCGCCACCACGACTTCCACCTTGGCGCGGCGCAGCACATCGACGAGGGTCACGGCTTGCAGGTCATCGATGCCCTCGGCGAGGGTAATCAGGGCTCTAAAGGTCATGAGGGTAATCCACAGAATGATCCTTAAAGCGTAGTCAGCTTTCCTTACCCTTGTTCGAGGCCGGCTGTTTCTTGATGTAAAGCTACTTGATGTAAAGCTGCGTCGACATCGTGTTGCCCGGCGCATTGATCGAGGTGTTGCTGAAGGTGAACGTGCCTTCCTGTTTGCCGGCAAGACTGAAGATGTACAGATTGCCGACTACCTTGGTTCTCTGGGAGCAATCGGTCAGGTTGCCGTTATCGTAGGCGCAGACCGGCGTGCGGGTGCCATCCACTTCAAAGCCATCGAGCGCGACATGGGGTTGGCTGCGACCGTAGCCCACTTCCAGCACGTAGACCCTGATGTTCGGGCCACTGTGATTGCAGCGGGTCTGCGTCTGTCCTTCATCAATGGTTTCAAAACCACAGCCCGGCGACTCGACTTTCAGCACTTTCACCTGGGTCAACGGCGGTGCCGAGGCCGCCGAGGCGGTTTGCGCCCCCAAGAGCAATGCCATCAAGATCAACAGACACTTTTTCATGCGCAACCCTACCCCCCAAAAATCAGCGCGCAGTATGGCTGACTCGGGCCAAACGCAAAACATCGACGACGATCACCGCCATAAGCAGCCATAACCCCCCGCGACTGGTATGATGCGCGGCTTTTTCCGACTCACAGAAATTTCCCAGGCGCCTGCAGCGGTCTGTGCTTTGCTGTTGAGGTCGATACATTCACGGCGCCGGGCGCGCCACGGGGAGCAGGCATGCTGGAAAGGCTGTTTCAACTCAAGGCACACAACACCAACGTACGCACCGAGATTCTGGCGGGCGTCACGACCTTTTTGGCCATGGCCTACATTCTGTTCGTCAACCCGAGCATCCTCGGCGAGACTGGCATGGACAAGGGTGCGGTGTTCGTCGCCACCTGTCTGGCAGCCGCCATCGGCTCCGCGACCATGGGCCTGATCGCCAACTATCCGATCGCCCTCGCACCGGGCATGGGCCTGAACGCCTTCTTTACCTACACTGTGGTCCTGCACATGGGCCACACCTGGCAAGTGGCACTGGGCGCGGTGTTCATCTCGGCCGTGTGCTTCTTCCTGCTGTCGATCTTCCGCATCCGTGAATGGATCATCAACAGCATCCCGCTGCCGCTACGTTCGGCGATCGCCGCCGGTATCGGCCTGTTCCTGGCGCTGATTGCCCTGCACAACGCGGGCATCGTGGTAAGCAACCCGGCGACCATGGTCGGCCTCGGTGACCTGAAACAACCGGCTCCGATCCTCGCCACCCTCGGTTTTGCCCTGATCGTCGCCCTCGAAGCACTCGCCGTGCGCGGTGCGGTGCTGATCGGCATTCTGGCCGTGACCATCGTTTCGATCCTGATGGGTTTCACCCCGTTCGGCGGCGTGACCTCGATGCCTCCTTCGCTGGCGCCGACCTTCCTGCAACTGGACATCAAGGGCGCACTGGACATCGGTCTGGTCAGCGTGATTTTCGCCTTCCTGTTTGTCGACCTGTTCGATAACTCCGGCACCCTGATCGGCGTTGCCAAGCGCGCCGGCCTGATGGGCAAGGACGGTCACATGCCGAAAATGGGCCGCGCCCTGATCGCCGACAGTACCGCCGCCATGGCCGGTTCCCTGCTAGGCACCTCGACCACTACCAGCTACATCGAATCCGCCGCCGGTGTGAGTGCCGGGGGCCGTACCGGCCTGACCGCCATCGTCGTGGCGATCCTGTTCCTGCTGGCACTGTTCTTCTCGCCACTGGCTGCCAGCGTTCCAGCCTTCGCCACCGCACCGGCATTGCTGTTCGTCGCCGTGCTGATGACATCCGGCCTGGCCGAAATAGACTGGGACGACATTACCGTTGCCGCACCGGTCGTGATCACCGCCCTGGCCATGCCGTTCACTTATTCCATCGCCAATGGCATCGCCTTCGGTTTCATCGCCTGGACCGCTATCAAACTGCTGTCCGGCCGCGGCCGTGAGCTGAACTCGGCGCTGGTGATTCTGTCGATTCTGTTCGTGATCAAGCTGGGTTGGTTCAACGCATGACTTTTGATTTCCAGGCCTACGCCGTTCAGCTCGAAGACAAGGTCACGCGTCTGCGTGACTTGCTGGCCCCATTCGATGCGCCGGAGCCGGCTGTATTCGACTCACCGCTGCAGAATTTCCGCCTGCGCGCCGAATTCCGCTTGTGGCGTGAAGCCGGCGAGCGCCACTACGCAATGTTTTCCCAGGAAGACAAACGCACGCCGATCCTGATCGAAGAATTCCCGATTGCCAGCCTGCGCATCAATCAGTTGATGCCGAAGCTCAAAGCGGCTTGGCAGGCCAGTTCGGCCCTGAGCCACAAGCTGTTTCAGGTGGAGTTCCTCACCACCCTGGCCGGCGATGCGATGATCACCCTGTGTTATCACCGCCCGCTGGACGAACACTGGCACGCGGCGGCCACAAAGCTGGCGACCGATTTGAACGTCAGCATCATCGGCCGCTCCAAGGGCAAGCGCGAAGTCATCGGTCACGATTACGTGGTCGAGAGACTGGAAGTCGGCGGTCGCACCTTCAGCTACCGCCAGCCCGAAGGTGCGTTCACCCAGCCCAACGGCACGGTGAACCAGAAGATGCTCAACTGGGCGTACGACGCGCTCGGCGATCGCTCAGACGACTTGCTGGAGCTGTACTGCGGCAACGGCAACTTTACCCTGCCCCTCGCCACCCGCGTACGCAAGGTACTGGCCACCGAAATCAGCAAGACCTCGGTTAATGCGGCACTGAGCAACCTCGGCGAAAACGCGGTGGATAACGTCACTTTGGTGCGCCTGTCCGCCGAAGAGCTGACCGAAGCGCTGAATGAAGTGCGTCCGTTCCGTCGCCTGCACGGCATCGACCTGAAAAGCTACGAGTTCGGCAGCGTCTTCGTCGATCCGCCCCGCGCCGGCATGGATCCGGACACCTGCGAACTGACCCGGCGTTTCGACAACATCCTCTACATCTCCTGCAACCCGGAAACCCTGGCGGCCAACATCGCCCAACTGCACGACACCCACCGCATCACCCAATGCGCGATGTTCGACCAGTTTCCGTGGACGCATCATATGGAATCCGGGGTGTTGTTGACCCGGCGGTAATCGCTGATGCCATAAACAAATCAGCCGTCATTACGACGGCTTTTTTGTGGGCGTTCAAAGCACCATGTCGGCCTTGCGTGGCCGCCCGCCTTTCTTGCCATTGGCCCTGGCGGCTTCGGCTTTGGCGGCGCTGCTCTGGCGACCATTGCGCGAGGCAATCACCGAGGCCGCCATTGTCATCAACGGCTTGCTTGCCGAGATCATTCCGGCGATAGACACGTGCAAGTCCTTGCCTTCATGGCACAGTGCAGTCCCTGCAAAGCCAACGCTCAACCCGGCAAAATCCTCGACTTCAAAATCGTCGAACTCAGGATAGTTCGCTACAGGCAGCAATACACCGCAGCCATCTTCGAAGCTAACGGCCAGGCACGGGGCAATAAAGTTAACTGCCGTCGCATGCAGGCTGTTGTTTCTGGGCAGTTGCCCACGCCTGATGGCTTCGTCCAGGCGGCTTTCCGTCACGGGTGTATCAGACTGAACCTTGACCTTCACCGTTTTCATAACTCGATCTCCACACATTTCTGTGCACCTATCAGGGATAGGCACGTCGTGTTCGTTTCAGGTTCGTAGCGAGCCGATCCAATCATGTTGGTGGTGCTGATGACTCTTTTAACTGCGACGACTTCGTTGCTGTGCCAGTCCCACAATTGATTTTCAAGACAAACTGTCTGTAATTTTCGCCACCAGATGTCACGAGCACGCAGCAGATGGGCAGGTTGCTTGAGCGACTGACGCAAACCCTCAAGCACTGCCACGGGTGGCCGACGCGATAACGGAACAACGTCCCAGAGCTCCACGCCGTTGTGCCAGAAGCTGAACTTGAACCGCGCACTCCAGCCTCCTCCATCGACATGCGCATGAGGCGGACAATGTTCATCACGTAACATGATCACCACCGACAGTCCTTTGCAGCTGCATACTTTCATGCTAACCCATCCGTTAGGTTATTGAGTCCGAAGTTTCGGCCTTCCCAAAAAAATCCGACCATTGGCGCTGAACGCCAAATCGTGAGGGAGCTTCTTAGCCTAGCGCCCAGACCCGCTCAGGCCCGATGGATAGCGCTGAAGAATCGTTATCAATCTTTTCTCGACACCCATAAAAAAGCCGTCACGACGGACGGCTGTCTTGCCTCGGGCCACAATCACCCCGGCTGATTTTTTCGAAACTCAGTGGTGGTAATGCCCTTGTACCCCCAGTTATCGGTGTCGATTTCCTCGATCACGATGTGGGTCAGCTCCGGCGGCTTGCCGAGGACGCGTTGCAGGGTCTCGGTGATTTCAGCGATGACCTGGGCTTTCTGCTCACGGGTAACGCCGTCACGGGTGATACGTACGCTGACGAAGGGCATGCTGCTTCTCCTGCTCGGCTGATTAAAGGCTTACTGATGGAAGCTCACTGTATCTGTGTGCAGGCATCTGATAAATACTGATTCACACACTTCATTTGATCCCCGGTGTAATCAATCATGCAGCGACAATTCGACGATCTTCAATTGGGCAGCATCGAGCTGTTTTGCCTCGCCGCCGAGGCCGGCAGCTTCACCGCGGCCGCGCTGGTGGCGGGCGTTACACCAGCCGCGGTGAGCCGCTCGGTGTCGCGCATGGAAGAACGTCTGGGCGTGCGGCTGTTTGCGCGCACCACCCGCAGCGTCAATTTGACCGACAGCGGTCGACGCTATTACGAGGAATGCCGCCAGGCTTTGGCGCAGCTGGTGGAGGCCCAGCGCGAAGTCATGGGTCAGCAGCAAGTGCCGTCCGGGACCCTGCGAATCAGTATCCCGACGACGTACGCCCACCACCGGATCCTGCCGTTGTTGCCAGCCTTTCGTGCGCGCTTTCCGGCGGTGAAGGTCGAGTCGCACATCAGTAATCGCAACATTGATTTCGTCGGCGAAGGCTATGACATGGCGATTCGCGTGCGCGCGATTCCTGATTCAGGACTGATTGCCCGGCAGCTGGAGGACGCCGCGCTGGTGATGATTGCCAGCCCCGAGTACCTCAAGCGTGCCGGCACCCCACAAACCCTCGACGACTTGCAACAACACGAATGCATTCAGTACGAACTTCCCAGCAGCGGCCGACGCATCGCGTGGTTGTTCAATGACAACGGCGTGCAACGCGAGATTCTGGCCGAGGGCAATTTCAGCTGTTCCGACGATGTACTGGGCGGCGTGACGCTGGCGAAACACGGCGCGGGCCTGTTTCAGACCTATCGCTTTATCGTCGAGAAAGAACTGGCCGATGGCTCACTGGTGGAAGTACTCAAACCTTATGGAGGACGCTCGCGGCCATTCACTTTGCTGTATCCGCAAAATCGCCATATGCCGCTGAAAGTGCGGGCATTTATCGATTTCCTGATGGAGCACTTGCCGCGCTGACACCAAAAGCGTCCGATCACCGCACACAAAAAGCCAACCGGGCAGCTCTTGAATTGACCAAATTAACCATCTAGTACAATTTATCTCCACAGGCCGAATCTTTGGCCAATGCCAAAAACAATAAGTGGAGAAACCTCGATGTCCCCCATCATTATGGTGCTCAACGGCCCGAATCTGAACCTGCTCGGCACCCGTGAACCGGCGACCTACGGCCATGAAACCCTCGCGGACATTTCCGATCTGTGCGGCCGTGCCGCCGATGAGTTCGGCCTGGCGGTGGAGTTTCGCCAGACCAACCACGAAGGCGAGTTGCTCGACTGGATTCATGGTGCACGTGGTCGTTGCGCCGGCATCGTGATCAACCCCGCCGCCTGGACTCACACGTCGGTAGCGATCCGCGATGCCCTGGTCGCCAGTGAACTGCCGGTGATCGAAGTCCACTTGTCCAACGTCCACGCCCGTGAACCTTTCCGCCATCACTCCTTCGTGTCAGCCATTGCCACCGCGGTGATGGCCGGCTTCGGCAGCCACGGCTATCGCCTGGCGCTGGAGCATTTCAGCCAACGCTTGAAAGGATGAACGTCGTGAATCAGAACCAGACTGTATTGGCCGGACTGATCGGCGCCGGTATCCAGGCTTCACGCACCCCGGCGCTGCACGAACATGAAGGCGATGCCCAGGGTTTGCGCTACCTCTATCGCCTGATCGACCTCGATCAACTGCAACTCGACAGCAATGCCTTGCCCGACCTGTTGATGGCTGCCGAGCGCATGAACTTCACCGGGCTGAACATCACGTTCCCGTGCAAGCAGGCGATCATCCCGCTGCTCGACGAATTGTCCCCGGAAGCGCGAGGCATCGGCGCGGTGAACACCGTAGTACTCAAGGATGGCAAACGCATCGGCCACAACACCGACTGCCTGGGATTTGCCGAGGGTTTTCGCCGCGGTTTGCAGGGTGTTGCCCTTGAGCGCGTCGTGCAAATGGGCGCCGGTGGTGCTGGCGCGGCAGTGGCCCACGCACTCTTGAGCGAAGGCGTACAACAGTTGAGCATTTTCGACGTGGAAATCAGCCGCGCCCAGAGCCTGGCCGACAACCTCAACCAACATTTCGGCAGCGGCCGCGCGGTCGCCGGTCATGATTTGGCGCTGACCCTGGCCGAGGCTGATGGCCTGGTCAATACCACGCCGATGGGTATGAAAAAACTGCCGGGCATGCCCGTGCCGGTCGAGTTGCTTCGTGCCGAGTTGTGGGTGGCGGAGATTGTTTACTTCCCACTGGAAACCGAACTGCTACGCAATGCCCGCGCCCTGGGTTGCCGGACGCTGGATGGCGGCACCATGGCGGTGTTTCAGGCGGTGAAGGCGTTTGAATTGTTCAGCGGCGTGGTGCCGGATGCGCAGCGGATGCTGGAGCACTTTCAGAGCATGAATGGCTAAAGAGCTTCGCGGGCAAGCTTCGCTCCTACAGGTTGTAGGAGCGAGCGGGCGGCGATCCGGCTTGCCCGCGAAGGCGTCAGGCCTGCAGATATCGCAACACCGACTCGCAAATCATCTCCCGATGACGCTGTTTCACGCTTTCGTCCGGCAAGTCGATCTGGAAAATCTCGCCAAAGGTGTGGCGGTTCGATACGCGATAGAAGCAGAACGAACTGATCAACAAATGCACATCCAGCGGATCAAGACCGGCGCGGAACACCCCTTGTTCGGCACCTCGACGCAAAATCTCGCCCAGTGAATCGAGGATGGTGTTGTTCATTGCCTTGATTGCGTCGGAGCGCTTCACAAATTCGGCATTGTGAATATTCTCGATGCTGACGATGCGCACGAAATCGACGTTGCGGTCATGGTGATCGAAGGTGAACTCCACCAGCCGCCGAATCGCCTCCACCGGGGGCAGTTCGGCCAGGTGCAAGCGGTTTTCAGTGTTGCGGATATCGCCGTACAGCTTCTCCAGAACCTCGACGTAGAGCTGTTCCTTACTGCCGAAGTAGTAATAGATCATGCGCTTGGAGGTATGGATGCGTTCGGCGATGGCATCGACGCGCGCCCCGGAAAGACCTTGTTGAACGAACTCGACAATCGCCTCTTGAAGGATATTCTCGCGGGTTTTTTCCGGATTGTTCTTGCGACTCTTGCGCGGCTCGACAGGTTGTTCGGGCGCTGCGGAGAGTTCTGAAGTCATTGTCATTGCGGGCTCACGGCCATCACTGCACAGGCTGGCGATTATGAGCCGCGCCGCACAGTGAAGGAAGCCGTACGGCAGCGGTTTGTCGACGTGATTACGATTTTCCTACAACTTTGTCTGACGTACGGCTCCACTTCGGGATTTGGCCATGGCCGCCAGGCGCACTGCGACGTTGGCTGCGCCGTAACCGGCATAGCCATTCTTGCGCTGGATGATCTCGAAGAAGAACCGTCCCTCGAACGGCTCGGTGTACACGTGGAACAGCTCGCCACCCTGGGCATCGCGGTCGTACAGCACGTTGTAGTAGGCCAATTCGCTGAGGAACTCATCGTCGAAATCGAATCGTGCAGCCAGGTCGTCGTAGTAGTTGAGCGGAATATCCAGCAGCGGCACCCCCGCCTCTTTCGCACGGCTGACTTCGGCGAAGATGTCGTCGCAATCAAAGGCGATGTGATGCACGCCGGAGCCGCGATAACTCGACAGCGCGTGTGAGATCGCGGTATTGCGGTTTTCGGAAATGTTCAGCGGCAAGCGAATCGAACTGTCCCGGCTGCGCAATGCGCGGCTTTTCACCAGACCATAGGGATCGGGCAAAACCACTTCGTCATCGGCTTCGAAATCCAGCAGGCTCTTGTAGAACAGCACCCAACTGTCGAGGCTGTCGGCGGGCAGCGCCATGGCCATGTGGTCGATTCTCTTGAGACCGCCGCTGGCCACCGCGCCGGGCAACAGATTGAAATCGGTGCCGTAGACATCGTTCTCCTGATCCACCAGGTAAATCAGGCTGCCATCCGGCGCGCGCACGGCGGCGAGTTCCAGCTCATTGGGGCCGACCAGCCCGCGATAGGGCTGACCTTTGTAGGCCACGGCCCGCGCCAGAGCGCTTGCACTGTCTTTGACCCGCACGGCAGTGGCACACAGCGATGGGCCGTGCGCCTCGAAGAAACTGTGGCCGAACGAGTAAGGCTCGGAGTTGAGGATCAGGTTGATATCGCCCTGGCGCAGCAGGCTGACGCTCTTGGAGCGATGCTGGCCAGCCTTGACGAAGCCCAGTCGCTCCAGCCAATGGGACAGCTTGGCGCCGAGGCTTTCGTCCACGGCAAATTCGAGAAACTCGATACCGTTGTACTCGCTGGCCTTCGGCGTCTCGAACAAAATGTCGACGTTGGTCGGCGCCGGGGTTTCCTGCGCCAGACGCTGGCGGGTTTTCTCCTCCAGGTACAGCAACGAGCGCAAACCGTCGGCGGCGTTGGCCCGTGGCGGTGCGGCGCGGAAACCGTCGTTGAAGATTTCCAGCGACAGCGGCCCGGTGTAGCCACTCTTGATGATCGGTGCAAGGAAGCCCGGCAAGTCGAACTCACCCTGACCCGGGAAGCAGCGGAAATGCCGGCTCCACTCCAGCACATCCATGGCCAGGATCGGCGCGTCGGCCATTTGCACGAAGAAAATCTTGTCGCCGGGAATCTCGGCGATGGCACTCGGATCGCCCTTGAGCGACAGCGTATGAAAGCTGTCCAGCAAGACACCGAGGCTCGGGTGATCGGCCTGTCGGACGATGTTCCACACCTGCTGCCAGGTGTTCACATGCCGCCCCCAGGCCAGAGCTTCGTAACCAATGCGCAACCCGCGCGCGCCAGCGTGTTCGGCCAACAGCCGCAAGTCTTCGACTAAAATCTGTTCATCACCAATGGAGTCAGCCGAAGCGTTGCTGCACACCAACACCAGATCGGTGCCCAACTCCTGCATCAGGTCGAACTTGCGCTCGGCCCGTTCCAGATTGCGCGACAAGCGGTCACGGCGGCAGCCTTCGAAATCCCGGAACGGTTGAAACAGGGTGATGGCGATCCCGAGATCGGCGCACATCTGTCTAATTTCACGCGGGCTGCCGTCGTAGTAGAGAAGGTCGTTCTCGAAAATCTCTACACCGTCAAAACCGGCGGCGGCGATGGCTTCGAGTTTTTCCGGCAGGGTACCGCTCAAGGACACGGTGGCAATGGAACGCTGCATGTTTCGACTCCCGGTGGAGGCTTCGGCTGCAGGGAATTTGCGCCGATTTTAAAAGAGTGAGCGAATTATTGAGCTGGGCGGTGCAATGAGCAATTTAAAGTGTACTACCCGGTTAGTTTTGCGTGCGATTATCGAACACAATGGACTTTGGCGAATTGACGATTTTTTGTTCAATGCGCAACATCAACACCACATTGAGGCCGATCATGAACCGTCCGCCTCAGTTATAACGACCCTGAACACCACATAAAAATTTCAAAAAACGGGTATACGCTCATGCGCTCATTCAACGCCTTGCTCACTCGAACCACCATCATTACGCCCTGCCTGGCGTCCATCCGAACCTTGCGCTCCGCCGGCATCACCGTGCCGCTCGCTGAATAACCCGTCAGCCGACGAAACCAGCCGATCAGTCCTGCGCCCACCGCCATCGATTGATCACGCGCCCTTGAAGTCCAGACGAGCTTCGCTTGTCAGTCATTGAACGGATGGCCCAGATGAATCCTGCTCAAAGCTCTCGCATGGCTCCGGCCGTGAGCGCCGCCACTGGCGGCATCGGCGACAAAATCCGCGGCGCCATGGCCGTCGGCAAAACCCGTTGGGGCATGCTGGCGCTGGTGTTTTTCGCCACCACCCTGAACTACATCGACCGCGCCGCCCTCGGCGTCATGCAGCCCATCCTCGCCAAGGAAATGAGCTGGACGGCGATGGACTACGCCAACATCAACTTCTGGTTCCAGGTCGGCTACGCCATCGGCTTCGTGCTGCAAGGCCGTTTGATCGACCGGGTCGGCGTCAAGCGTGTGTTCTTCTGCGCCGTGCTGCTCTGGAGCCTGGCGACCGGCGCCCACGGCCTGGCCACTTCAGCGGTTGGTTTCATGGTCTGCCGCTTCATTCTCGGCCTGACCGAAGCCGCCAACTACCCGGCCTGCGTGAAGACCACGCGCCTGTGGTTCCCGGCCGGCGAACGCGCCGTGGCCACCGGCATTTTCAACGCCGGGACCAACGTCGGTGCGATGTTCACCCCAATGCTGCTGCCGCTGATCCTGCACGCCTGGGGCTGGCAAGCTGCGTTTCTCTGCATGGCGGCACTGGGCGGTATCTGGCTGTTGTTCTGGGGCTTGAAGTACTTCAACCCGGAAGATCACCCGAGCGTCAAACAGTCGGAGCTGGACTACATCCAGAATGAAGTCGAACCGGAACAAACCCGCGTACCCTTCTCGCGAATCCTGCGCATGCGCGGCACCTGGGCCTTCGCCCTCGCCTACTCGATCACCGCACCGGTGTTCTGGTTCTACCTGTACTGGCTGCCGCCGTTCCTCAACCAGCAATACAACCTGGGCATCAACGTGACCCAGATGGGCATTCCGCTGATCATCATTTACCTGACCGCCGACTTCGGCAGTGTCGGCGGCGGGATTCTCTCCTCGTTCCTGATCGGCCGCGGAGTCAATCCGATCAAGGCCCGATTGATGTCCATGTTCCTGTTCGCCTGCTGCATCATCGGCGTGATCATGGCGGCCGGATCCAGCAACCTGTGGGTCGCGGTAGCCGCGATTTCCCTGGCCATCGGCGCGCACCAGGCCTGGACCGCAAACATCTGGAGCCTGGTGATGGACTACACGCCCAAGCACATGATGAGTACGGTGTTCGGCTTCGGCGGCATGTGTGCTGCGATTGGCGGGATGTTCATGACCCAGTTGGTCGGCCACATCCTGACCATCACCAACAATAACTACACCGTGCTGTTCACCATGATTCCGGCGATGTACTTCATCGCACTGATCTGGATGTACTTCATGGCACCGCGCAAGATTCCGAAAGTAGAAGACTGATGTTCCCTCGGCGCGGGTCCGATTTCGGGCCTGCGCTTTTTTTTGTCCGCTGTTTATGGGTGATCAGTTGCTTGAGTTCAGCGGCGGCTTTGCTGCCAGGCCGCCGCCAACCCGCTGCAGCAAATCACGGCGATGCCGATCACGGTGGTCAGGGTCGGCGTGTGGGAAAACAGCAGCCAACCCAGCAGGCCCGCAAACACGATCTGGCAATAGCTGAACGGTGCCAGCAAGGCCGGTGCCGCATGACGGAAGGCCTGGGTCAGGAACAGGTGCGCCGTCATCCCGCAGGCCCCCAGCGCCAGCATCATTGCGCCATGCAGCAGGTTCGGCATCTGCCAGAAGAACGGCACCAGTGCGCTCATCACCAAGGTGTTGCACAGCCCGGCAAAGAAGTTGCTGGTGGTCGGGCTGTCGATTTCACTGAGCTTGCGCGTCAGCAACTGATAGAAGCAGAAAAACAGTGCCGAGCAGAACGGCAGCAACACCGCCGGCGTGAACAAATCACCACCGGGGTGAACGATGATCAGCACCCCAATGAAACCGCAAATCACCGCCAGCCATTGCCCCCGCGTCACCCGCTCCTTCAGCAGCGGCACCGACAGCGCAGTGACCAGCACCGGTGCCAGGAAGTTGACCGACGTGGCTTCGGCCAACGGGATGTACATCAAGCCGGTGGTGAAAAACAGGCTGGTGCCCAGCAGGCACAGGGCCCGGATCAGCTGAAGCAGCGGTCGTTTCGTGCGCAATACCCGCAGCCCGGATTGCGGCAGAAAGATCCCGGCCATCAGCAGGGTGTGAACCACGTAACGCGCCCACACCACCATGACAATCGGATAGAACCCGGACAGGTATTTCGATAGTGCGTCATGACTGGAAAACAGGAAGGTTGCGAGAACGATCAGCAAAATCCCCTTGAAGGGTTTGTTGACGCCGGAAAGCGGGGTGCTGACGGTCATTGGGTTTCCTTTTTTACATCGCAAAATCAAAAGCTTCGCGGGCAAGTCGGAACGCCGCCCGCGATAGGTGCGCAGCACCGCTTACAGCCGCGCCAACAAATCCCGGGTTTTATCCAAAGCCATCCGCGCCCGCTCCAACCCACTCACACCCTGCTCCAGCAGTTGCACCGTGGGAATCTCCAGGCTCAATGGAATGTTAGCCGGCAAGCAGCGCAACAACCCCGACAAATCACAATCGCCATCCCCGGGAAAACGTCGCTCGTTGCGTGCCTGACGCAAGATCTCGGCCATGTCCGCCGGCCGCGCCCCGGCAACATCACATAACTGCGCATACCGTAACCGTGAAGGCGCAACCCTGGCCAGATCTTCCAGCCGCGAACCCGAACGATCGAAGTGAAACGCGTCCACCAGGACCGCACCATTTTCGCGCCCGGCGCACTCGACGATGCGCACCGCTTGTTCAAGATTGCGCGCGTCGGTCCAAGGCATGAACTCCAGATGCGGATGTAAACCATAAGACGCTGCAAGATCACAAAGTTCGGCAAAGTTGTCCGTCATTCGTTGCTCGTCAGAATCGTTACCGGCCACCAGCAGCTCACTGGCACCGAATTCGGCACCAACCGCCAGAATGTTCTCGAAATCGGCGACGACGGTATCCGGTTTCAGCCGCAAGATTTCAACATCCAGTACACGAATGCCGGTATCACGCAGACGCGTCAGGGTCTGACGGCGCAGATCGCCATCAACCACCAACGCAAAGTGATGTTCCTCTGGCGTCGCTGGCACCAGACGCAAGCCGACATGGCTGTAACCGGCTCGCGCCGCGACCTCGACCATGTCGGGCGGTGACAACTCCAGCACCGTCAGGCTGGCCAGGGAAAAGATGCGTTCGCTCATGGTCAGCCCTCGATCTGGGACGGCGCGCACGCGCGACCGGTTTCGGCGGCTTCGCGAATGGCTTCGATCAGTGCCAGGGTGCGACCGGCATCGGCGACACTCACCAGCGGCTCGACTTCCCCACGAACGACGCGCACGAAGTGCTGCAATTGCAAACGCAGGGCTGCATCGGTACTGAAGCGCTCCTGGGTCGACAGCAACTGTTCGTGCCAACCGCCATCGGCCTCTGCATAGTGCCAGTGTTTGAGTTGCGGAATGCTCAAAGCACCGCCGGTCCCGGCCAGCAAATAACAGGGCTGATCGGCTTGACGTGGATACACCGGGTTCTCCCCCGAATCCAGCTCCCAACTCCACGGCGCCGCCACCGCATCGGACCCGGTCAGGCTACCCAGCGCGCCGTTGTCGAACTGCAGCAGCACCGCCGCGCAATCCTCGTTGGCGAACCCGCGTATCGCGTTGCTGGTAATGGCCTGGACCTGACGCACTTCACCGCACAGGTGCCGCAGCAGATCGAGGTCGTGGATCAGGTTGGTCAACAACATCCCCGCACCGGCCTCGCGCCGCCACGTGGTCTCGAAATAACTGTCGGGTTTGCGCAACTGCCAGAGTGCCGTGACCGTGGTCAGTCGGCCCAGGGCGCCACTGTGGACAAGTTCATGGGCGCGGACGATCAGCGGGTTGTGGCGACGGTGATGGCCAACCAGCACTGGAACGCCCGTGGCTTTCGAAGTCGCCACCAGTTCGCGGACGTCGTCCAGGTGCACCCCAACCGGTTTTTCCAGCAACACCGGCACGCCAGCGGCGAGGCAATCGAGCGCAGTGCTGACGTGCAAATTATTCGGATTGGCGACGATGACAGCGTCCGGCTTCGCCTGCTCCAGCATCTGACAATGATCTGCGAAATACGCCACACCCCATAGCGCCGCGAGATGTGCCGCTTGCGGTCCGGGATCGGCCACCGCGCTTAAGGTGGCCTCGTCCAGGGATTTCAGATGCTGGTAATGCTGCTGGCCCATGTTGCCAGCGCCGATCAGAGCGATGCGAAGGGGCGAACTCATGGTGCGGTCCTCTTGTGGTTATTGTCGGATGGGTGAACCCCAACAATTTAGAACCGAGTTCCAGATTACAACACAAGCATCAGCAGATAGTGTTCGAACAGCGCACAGCTTTCAGAAGTACACGACAATCAAATGTGGGAGCGTTGGTCTTAAGCAAACAACTCCGACGCCAGACTCGCCGCCGACAATTCCTCGGTAAACGCCAACAACAGCGGCGCCAGCTCATGCAACCGCGCCCCCGGCATGCGCGCGCTCGGTCCGGCGATGCTGAGCACGCCGATCACCCGGCCATCAGCGGGATGGCGCACCACTGCGGCAATCGCCGAGGTGCCCACCGCCGAACTTTCCTCGACACAGGCGTAACCCTGCTCCCGCGCCAGGCGCAGGCGTTCAAGCAGTTCGATGTTGGACCGCGGTGCATTCGGCCCCAACTCCAGCGGCCGGTCCGCCGCCTGGCGCTCGACCAGCGACAAGGCCTCGGCATCGCTCATGCACGCCAGCCAGGCATGTCCTGAAGCGGTGTAGAACAGCGGCGCATCACGGCCCATGTCCGGGTCGTACCGCAGACCGGAACGGGCGCCCTGGGATTTGGCGATCCAGGTCTGCCGCTCGCCCTCGATCACACCGAGGCGCACCAGTTCGCCGGTTTCCTGCGCCAGGCGATCAAGCACCGGTTGCACGATGTCGGCGCCACTGCTCGACAGGTATCGGAACCCCATCGCCACCAGTTTGGTCGACAAGTGATAACGCAGGTTCTCCGGATTCTGCCGCACATAACCCAGGCGGATCAGCTCGGCGAGCAGGCGGTGGGTGGCGCTTTTTGGAATATCCAGCTGCTCCGCCAGGGTCTGCATCGGCAAGCCGCGAGGGTCACTGGTGAGACTTTCAAGCACACTGAAAACACGTTCGATCTGACTGCCGGCCATGGGGACTTTCCACGCAAATTTTGCCGATTCTAGAAGACATCCCGCCGAACGCGAAATCTGGAACTGACTGTCCGATAAACGCCCGTTTTATACGTCCAGTCCTTGCTCGCTTCAATCCGACTCTTATATTTTCTGGAACCAAATTCCAAAACAACAATACGCTGGAGCTCGAAAAATGCCTGCCGAACCGCACGTTCTTCCCGACATTGACTGCGATGTGCTGGTAGTCGGCTCCGGTGCGGCCGGGTTGTCAGCGGCGGTGACTGCGGCATGGCATGGCCTGAAGGTCATTGTGGTTGAAAAAGATCCGGTGTTCGGCGGTGCCACGGCCTGGTCCGGTGGCTGGGCCTGGGTACCGTGCAATCCCCTGGCCCGGCGCGCCGGCATCGTCGAAAACGTGGAGTTGCCGCGCACGTACCTCAAGCATGAACTGGGCGAGCGTTACCGGCCGGAAATGATCAACGCATTCCTGGAGGCCGGCCCGCAAATGGTCGGGTTCTTCGAACAGCACACCTCGCTGCAATTCGCCGATGGTAATGCGATTTCCGACATTCATGGCGATACGCCGGGCGCCGGCACCGGTGGACGCTCGGTGATCGCCGCACCGTACGACGCACGAAAAGTCGGCAAGCTGCTCAAGCGCCTGCGAAAAACCATGCGCGAAACGTCTTTCATGGGCATGCCGATCATGGCCGGCGCAGACCTGACAGCGTTTCTCAACCTGACCCGCTCGCTGTCGGCAGCCTGGCATGTCACCCGGCGTTTTACCCGCCACCTGCTCGACCTCGCCGTGCATGGTCGGGCGATGCAATTGGTCAACGGCGTGGCACTGGTGGCGCGGCTGGCGAAATCCGCCGATGACCTCGGCGTGTTGCTCTGGGAGTCGGCGCCGGTCACCCAATTGCTGCGTGAAAACAATCAGGTGTGCGGCGCCGTGATCAATACCTCCAAAGGGGCGGTTCGCATCAAGGCGCGCAAGGCCGTGGTACTCGCGGCGGGCGGTTTCGCCAATGATGTCGAACGACGCAAGGCACTGTTCCCGCGCACACCCACCGGACATGAACACCTGGCCTTGCCACCCCTCGGCGTGTCCGGCGATGGCCTGCGACTGGGTGAAAGCGTTGGCGCCCAGGTGGATGCCGACCTGCAATCCCCCGTCGCCTGGGCCCCGGTTTCCCGTGTACCACACAGCGACGGCAGCACGGGTCACTTTCCGCACATCATCGAACGCGGCAAGCCCGGGATCATCGGTGTATTGAGCAACGGCCAGCGCTTCGTCAACGAAGCCAACGGCTATTACGACTACGTGACGGCAATGGTCGCCGCCGCACCAGAGGGCGAAGAAGTCGCCTCCTGGCTGATCTGCAGCCATGCCTTTCAACGGCGATATGGCTTGGGCATCTCTCGGCCGTTTCCCGTACCGCTGTCATCCTTTATCCGCAGTGGCTATCTGAAAACCGGCAACACCCTTGATGAATTGGCGTCGGCCTGCGGCATCGATCGGGACGGCTTGCGCAGCACCGTGTCGGAGTACAACCGGCATGCACGCAACGGCGAAGACCCACAGTTCGGCCGCGGCACGACACCCTATAACCGCAAACAGGGTGATGCGTCGCAGCAACCCAATCCGTGTGTCGCCCCCCTCGAACAAGGGCCGTTCTACGCCGTGAAAGTCGAGCCCGGCTGCTTCGGCACCTTCGCCGGCCTCAAGGTCAACCGGCACGCCCAGGTCCTCGACGATTCGGGACAAGCCATCGCCGGGTTGTACGCGGCGGGGGGCGACATGGCCAGCATCATGGGAGGGCATTACCCTGCTGGCGGCATCAACATCGGCCCGGCGCTGACCTTCGGCTACATCGCCGCACGCCACATTGCAGGAATCACCGCTTACGAACAGGAGATCGACCATGCAGCACATCGCTAATGCACAGGGATTGAACATGCCAAAACTCGGCCTCGGCACCTGGCCGATGCTGGGTGACGAATGCACCCGTGCCGTGGAACAGGCCCTGGCCTTGGGTTATCGGCACATCGATACGGCGGCGGCCTACAACAACGAAGACGCAGTCGGTCAGGCGCTGGTGAACAGTCCGACACCTCGCGAAAAGATCCACGTGACGACCAAAGTCTGGTGGGATCAACTGCAGCCCGACGCCATGCGCCATTCCATGGACCGCAGCCTCAAGGCCCTGCACAGCGATTACGTCGACTTGTTCATGATTCATTGGCCCTCCACGGATTGGGATCTGCTGCGCACCCTTGAAACCCTGGTGTCGTTCAAGGAACAAGGCCTGGCGCGCAACATCGGCGTGGCGAATTTTCCATTGCCACTGCTGCGCAAAGTCGTCGAGGAGCTTGGCGCGCCTCTGTCCGCGATTCAGGTCGAATACCACGTGCTGCTCGGACAAAACGCCTTGCTGAACTACGCCCGCCTACACGACATGGCGCTGACGGCCTACACACCACTGGCCCGCAACAAGGTGTCGGATATTCCTGCAATCCAGCAGATCGCCGCCAAACACGGTGTGCTTCCGACCCAGGTCGCACTCAAATGGTTGCTGGATCAACCGAACGTGGCGGCGATTCCCAAAGCCAGCAGCGAGGCCAATCAACGAGCCAATCTCGCCGCGCTGAACGTGCACCTGGATGATGAGGATCGTCGATTGATCGCCGGTTTGTCCAAGCGCGAACGTCAGGTCAGCCCGGACTTTGCACCGGTGTGGGATGCGTTCGACCAGTAAGCGGGAAATGGCCATGGCCGTTCCGCGACGATCGTGGCCTTACTAACCCTTACACATTTTTCCCACACCATTTTTGCCTGTGCAGTTATTCATGGATCTGGCGATACCCGCCCCATCAATCCATGAGAGACCGCAAACATGTTATGGAACAAGGCAAGACGCAGTGACAACGTGAACGACACACGCAAGGGCAAGGATGCCCGCACACTCACAGGGAAAACCCTCGGGGCCGGACTGGCCGTGGCCGCGCTGGCGAGCGCGGGGCTTTACTCGACGCTGGGCGACACTCCGAAAACCTCCTCGCAGCAGCTTGTGCCATCAACCGCCCTCGCCATCGAACCCGAAAAAGATCGGCAGCTGATGTTTGTTCAATCAGTGCTGGGTGAAACCGAAGACACCTGGAAGCAGCTTTTTGCAAAAACAGGACGCCACTATCCGCCTCCCTCACTAACGCTATTCGATGATGGCGTGAGCTCAGGGTGTGGTTTTGCCAGTTCCACCATCGGACCCTTCTACTGCCCGAGCAATCAACAGGTGTACCTTGACCTGGAGTTCCTCTCAAAGCTGGAGCAGCGGTTTTCTTTGGTCGGCGACTTCGCGCGGGCCTACATCATCGCTCACGAAATCGGCCATCACGTGCAGCTGGAACTGGGCCTTTCCGACCCGCTCGAAAAAGCCCTGCGGGACAAGAAACCCGTCGCCGGCGATGGTGGTCTGGAGGTTCGCGGGGAATTGCAGGCCGATTGCCTGGCAGGTGTCTGGGCACATCACGCGCAGCAGCGCCTGGACTGGCTGGAACCTGGTGATATCGAGGCCGCATTGCATGCCGCGACAGTGTTCGGTGACGACTACCTGCAACGCTTCAAGACCACTGGCGTGCGACCAGAGACATTCAGCCACGGCACCTCACAGCAGCGCGTGAACTGGTTCAAAACCGGTTTTGACACAGGCCGCACAGACGCTTGCGACACCTTCGCCGCCTTAGACCTGTAAGACCCGCCGATCAACGAAACCACTGATATCACACCCTGCGCAGAACCCGCGGCGCTCAAGGCTGTCTGACGACCGGACTGGCGCCGCTCCCCCTGAGCAGCAACACTCATCGCACGCTTCTTTACCCGGAACGAAAGAGGATTCCCACATGCTATGGAAAAAAGGCCGACGCAGCGACAACGTGGTCGATGCCCGTGGCGATGATGTCGGCGGCGGTGGCGGGATGCGCTTCGGTGGCGGCAAGGGCCTGAGCCTGACGGCGATCCTTCTGATTGTCGGGATCGGTTGGATCACCGGCCAGGACCCGATGCAAATACTCGGTGAACTGACGGGCCAGATGGGCGAGCAATCGGCACCGACCACCAACCAGACCCGCAAGGCGCCACCGGCCAACGATGAAGGGGCGGAATTCGTCCGTTCGATCCTCGGCGATACCGAAGACACTTGGCGGCAGATTTTCCAGCAGGCCGGTCGTCAATATAAAGACCCGACCCTGGTGCTGTTCAGCAATCGCGTCAATTCGGCATGTGGCATGGCGACGTCGGCCACGGGACCGTTCTATTGCCCGGCGGATCAGAAGGTCTATCTGGATACGAGCTTCTTCCAGGAGATGTCACAACGCTTTGCGGCCGCCGGCGATTTCGCCCAGGCCTACGTGATCGCTCACGAAGTCGGACACCATGTACAGACCTTGCTTGGCGTTTCCGCGAAGATTCAGGCAGCCCGCCAACAGGGCCGGCAAATGGAAGGCGACGGCGGCTTGCTGGTTCGTCAGGAATTGCAAGCCGACTGCCTGGCCGGGGTCTGGGCCAATAATGCACAGCAGCGACTGAACTGGCTGGAGCCGGGTGATATCGAAGAAGCACTGAACGCAGCAAATGCCATCGGCGACGATCGATTGCAGCAACAGGGTCAAGGCCGCGTGGTGCCTGACTCGTTCACCCATGGTACGTCGGCGCAACGGGTGCGCTGGTTCAAAACCGGATTCGCGCAAGGCCAGGTTGGCCAGTGCGATACCTTTGCGGCGAAAAATCTGTAAATGAAAAAATGGTTGTTGGTGTTGCTTTTCACTTGCGCAAGCCCTTTGACAAATTCTTGGGCGGCCGAGCATGGGGTCAAGGAACTCAGCCCGGGACGCCTGCTGTTGAAATCCGGCGAGATGGCGGTAGGTCTCGGCCCCGCGCCGGCAAAGATCGAACGGGTATTGATCATCGTCCACGGTCGCTTGCGCAATGCACAAACCTACCTTAAAAGCGGCGAACATTCGGCAGAACTGGCAGGGCAAAGTGCATCGACCCTGGTGATCGCCCCGCAATTTCTCAATGAAGCCGACGTCGCGCTGCACCCGGTGGCCGAGACGGTTTTGCGCTGGCAAGGCAACGAATGGATGGCCGGCGGCGAGTCCTCCGCACCGTTTCGTCTGAGTTCCTACGAGGCACTGGACGAAATCGTCGCACGCCTGAGTGATCGCAAGCAGTTTCCGGATGTGAAGCAAATCGTGATCGCCGGTCATTCCGGTGGTGCTCAAGTGGTTCAGCGCTACGCTTTGCTGGGCCACGATCAACCCGCCGTGCAGGCCGCTGGCGTGCAAGTGCGCTACGTCATCGCCAATCCGTCTTCTTATGCGTATTTCGATGAGCGTCGACCGGTGGCCTTCAATCACGCCGGATGCCCGGACTTCAACCGCTGGAAGTACGGACTGACAGATTTACCCGCCTATGCCGAAGGACAAAGTGCCGCGCAATTGCAGGAAAAATACCTCAAGCGCGACATCGTTTATCTACTGGGGCAACAGGACACCGACGCCAATCACCCGGCGCTGGATAAAAGCTGCGAGGCCAAGGCACAAGGCCCGAATCGATTGGCGCGGGGGCGTTTTTACTTCAATTATCTGAAGCGCCTGCAACCGCAAGGGTTGAAGCAGCAGCTGATCGAAGTGCGCGGGGTGGGGCATGACGGGGATGGGATGTTTACCTCGCCGGAGGGGCAAAGGGCGTTGTTTGGACAGTAAGATTTTAGGTGTTTGATCTGACGCCATCGCGGGCAAGCCCGCGATGAGGCCCTCAAGCCGACAGCATCCGCCGCAACTCGACACAATCCGCCGCATGCCAATCCGTCAATTCGGGCCACGGATTATCCGGCAAATTCACCAACACCGTCCGCGTGCCCGCCGCACGCCCGCAATCCAGATCGAAGCGATAATCGCCGACCATCACCATCTCGCTGGTCGGCACATTCCAGGCCTCGGCCAGTTTCAGCAAACCACCGGGATGCGGTTTTGGTGGCGCTTCATCGCGACCGAGTACATCCTCCACCGCGAAGCAGTCGGCCAGGCCGATGGCCTCCAGGGTGACATGCGCCAGCTCACGGGCATTGCGCGTGAGAATGCCCAGGCGATAGCCACGTCCGGCCAGTTCACGTACCAACTCCACAGCACCCGGTGCCGGCTTCGAGCCCAGCGCCAGATCCCGCTCGTGTTCCAGAAGCCACGCGTGTTTGGTTGCGGCCTCATCCGCCGGCAACGCCGCGAGATGAGTCAGGATGTCGTGGTCCGCCGGGATCGCCAAGGCCACGCGTATCGCCGCGAAGTCATGCACGGCCACCGTCAGGGTGCCGTCCATGTCGAACACCCAATGACGCACGTCGGCCAGGCTCATGCCCAATCCTTGCGATGGCGGATCAGGCCTTCCTGAGTGACCGAGGCCACCAGTTGCCCGGCACGGTTGAACACGCTGCCGCGGGAGAACCCTCGGGAGTTACCGGCCCACGGACTGTCCATGGCGTACAGCAACCAGTCATCGGCACGCAGGTCGGCATGGAACCACAGCGCGTGGTCGAGGCTGGCGACCTGCATGTCCTTGTGCCAGACCGATTTGCCATGGGGCTGCATCGAGGTGGTCAACAGTCCGAAGTCCGAGGCGTAGGCCAGTAAATATTTGTGCAGCGCCGGAGAGTCGGCCAAGGCACCGTCGGCACGAAACCAGACGTACTTGATCGGATCCGAGGGTTGCGGGTTGTAGGGATCTTTCTCGGTGATTGGCCGAAACTCGATCGGTTTCGGGCACAGCAGCTTTTCGCGCATTTTTTCCGGGATCAGGTGCGCGCGCTGCTGGGTCAGCTCCAGTTCCGATGGCAGGCTTTCCGGCCCGACCACTTGCGGCATCTCGCTCTGGTGCTGGAAACCCTCTTCGTCGTACTGGAACGAGGCGCTGCAGGTGAAGATCGGATGCCCCTTCTGGATCGCCGTCACCCGGCGCGTGCTGAAACTGCCGCCGTCGCGGACCCGATCAACTTGATACACCACCGGCAACCCGGCATCGCCCGGACGCAGGAAGTAACCGTGCATCGAATGCACGTGGCGCGTTTCTTCAACGGTCTGACTGGCCGCCGACAGCGACTGGCCGAGTACCTGACCGCCGAACAACTGACGAAAGCCCAGGTCCTGGCTGCGGCCACGGAACAGGTTTTCTTCGATCGGCTCCAGGGTCAGCAGGTCCACCAGATCATCCAACACTTGGCTCATTCAGACTCTCCTCACACAACGCAATGCCGCGCAGTCTTGGCTGCGTCGGTCGATTCAGTTTCTGGCCCGTGCCAACATGAGGGCCATTGTAAACGTCCGTGCCAGGTTATCCATGCAAGGTTTGCAGCCATTGTTCACGGCTGATGCGATACAGCACGTGATGACGCAGCGGATGATCGACGGCGAGCTTCGGATGCTCGAAGTCATCGGCAGGGTCATGGTGCATGCCGATGGCCTGCATGACCTTCTGCGAAGGCAGATTGTTGTCAGCGGTGAACGAGACGATTTCGCTCAGCGGCAATCGGTCAAAGCCACAACGCAGAGCGGTCCATGCCGCTTCGCTGGCATAGCCAAGTCCCCAGTGTTGCCGCGCCAGGCGCCAGCCGATCTCGATGGCCGGGGTGAAAGGCGCGTCGAAGCCGACCACGCCCAGACCGGTAAAACCGATGAACTGCCCCGTGTCCTTGCGCTCCAGCGCCCAGAGGCCGAAGCCGTGCTCGGCAAAATGACCTCTGATTCGCCCAATCAATGAAGCGCTTTCCAGGCGACTCAAGGGCGCCGGAAAATAACGCATGACCTGTGGATCGGCACACATCGCCGCAAACTCCGGCAGATCCTCGTCGCGCCACTGGCGCATCAACAGTCGCGCACTCTCGAGCTTCAGTATCGGCTCCATCGTCCCCCCGCCCTCCGTCTGGATGTCGCAAGTCTACAACGCTGGTAGGATCGTTCACTCATTCCCGTATGCCTTTTAAAGACAAAGCAGCTATGCCCCTGCCGCTGATCTATCACGAAGACTACAGCCCCGAGTTCCCGGCGGAACATCGCTTCCCCATGGACAAGTTTCGCCTGCTGCGCGATCACCTGGTGGACAGCGGCCTGACGTGCGATGCCGACCTGCTGCGCCCGGAACTGTGCCCCCCGGAGATTCTCGCCCTCGCCCATGACCCTTCGTATATCGAGCGCTACATGGGTGGCGAACTTTCCCGCGAGGATCAACGGCGCCTGGGACTGCCCTGGAGCGAAGCCCTGGCCCGGCGCACGGTGCGGGCGGTCGGCGGTTCCCTGCTGGCGGCCGAGCAGGCGCTGCAGCATGGCCTGGCCTGTCATCTGGCGGGCGGTACACACCACGCGCACTACGACCACCCGGCAGGTTTTTGCATCTTCAATGACTTGGCGGTGATCAGCCATTTCCTGCTGGAAAGTGGCCGGGTGAACCGGGTATTGATCTTCGATTGCGATGTGCACCAGGGCGACGGCACCGCGCGCATCCTGCACAACACCCCGGAAGCGGTGACCGTTTCCCTGCATTGCGAAAAGAACTTTCCCGCACGCAAGGCCGAAAGTGACTGGGACATCCCGTTGCCCAATGGCATGGGCGATGCCGATTACCTGAAGGTCGTCGACGATGCACTCAACTATCTGCTGCCGCTCTACCAACCGGATCTGGTGCTGTACGACGCCGGTGTCGATGTGCACAAAGATGACGCGCTGGGCTACCTGAAACTGACCGACCAAGGCGTCGCCGCCCGCGATGAAAGCGTGATGCGCCATTGCCTGGGCCGGGATATTCCGGTGGTCGGGGTGATCGGCGGCGGCTACAGCAAGGACCGCAAGGCCCTGGCCCGCCGCCACGGCATTCTCCATCACAGCGCACAGCGGGTCTGGCAGTCATCAGGCTGTCATTGAGCTGTGGATGCTTTACCCACAATGCCTGTGGAGCGGCCTGTGGATAACCTGAGCGAAAGGGACTACAGGCCACGCTGCATATGGGCTACAGAACACTGATCATTTTTTGACCAGACCTCAAATCCACCAACGATCCCTGTAGGAGCGAGCTTGCTCGCGAAAAACTCAACGTCACCGCTGAGCATCTGGTTACCCGCGTTATCGTTCAAGACCATCGCGAGCAAGCTCGCTCCTACAGGGGACGGGGCTGTTAGAATGACCGGCTTCATTGGCCATCACCGCAGCGCTCCCCATGACCCGATCCTCGACCGCCTCCCCTTCCCACGTCGCCATCATCGGCGGCGGCCCCGCCGGTCTGATGGCGGCTGAAGTGTTGAGCCAGGCAGGGATCAAGGTCGACCTGTACGACGGCATGCCTTCGGTGGGGCGCAAATTCCTCCTGGCCGGTGTCGGCGGCATGAATATCACTCACTCCGAAGCCTACCCGGCGTTCCTCTCGCGCTACGCCGAACGTGCACCGCAGATTGCGCCGTTGCTGCGGGGCTTCGGGGCCGATGCGCTATGTCAGTGGATTCATGATCTGGGCATCGAGACCTTTGTCGGCAGCTCCGGCCGGGTGTTTCCAACCGACATGAAAGCCGCGCCATTGCTGCGCGCCTGGCTCAAGCGCCTGCGCGACAGCGGTGTAGTTATCCACACCCGTCACCGTTGGCTCGGCTGGGATGACCTCGGCGGTTTGCGCATCGACGGCCCCGATGGCGAGAAAACCGTTCAAGCCGATGCCACTCTGCTCGCCCTAGGTGGTGGCAGTTGGGCACGCCTGGGCTCGGATGGTGCGTGGATGCTGCCACTGGAGCAGCGCGGCGTAGGATTGGCGCCGTTGCAACCGAGTAATTGCGGCTTCGAGGTGCAGGCCTGGAGCGAACTGATGGTCAGCAAATTCGCCGGCGCACCGTTGAAAAACATCGCCATCGGTTTGAATGACGACATTCCACGATTGGGTGAATGTGTGATCACCGCCACGGGCATTGAAGGCAGTCTGATTTACGCCCTGTCGGCACCGATCCGCGAAACCATAAACCTGCACGGCTCCGCGACCCTCCATATCGATCTGTTGCCGGGCCGGCCTGTGGATAAAGTCCAGGCCGCGCTCAACAAACCGCGCGGCTCACGCTCGATGGCCAAGCATCTGCACAGTCAACTCGGAATCGACGGCGTGAAAGCCGCGCTGTTGCGAGAGCTGACATCTGCCGAAACCTTTGCAGACATGACGTTACTGGCCATTGCGATCAAGGCATTGCCTTTGACCCTGGTGAAAACCCGTCCATTGGACGAAGCGATCAGCAGTGCTGGCGGCGTGATGTTCGAATCGATGGATGAACGTTTGATGCTCAAGCAACTGCCCGGCGTGTTCTGCGCAGGGGAAATGCTCGATTGGGAAGCGCCGACCGGGGGCTATCTGCTGACCGCGTGTTTCGCCAGCGGGCGTGCGGTGGGGTTGGGGATTGTCGAGTGGCTTAGGGGCAGCGGCAAGCTATAAGCTGCAAGCCACAAGCTAACTGCATTTGACTTGCAGCTTGCAGCTTGCAGCTGCTTTTTTAAGGCTTACGCTTGCGCGGCCCAGTGTTGAACACCGGCACCTTGCGCACAGGCTTGACCGAAGGTTCCGGCGCAGAAACCTCCCCGCTATCGACCCACTTACCGAGGTTACGCTTGCCGCCACCACCGGAAGCCTTTGGCTTCTTCGGTTTTTTCGGTTTCTTGATCACCTGACCACTCGCATCGGTATCCGGCACCCGATGCTCAGGCTCGAAGTCCGGCTCGTTCTGACGCTTCAAGGTCTGACGGGTCAGCATTTCGATAGCCGACAGCAGATTCACTTCATCGGCACACACCAGAGAAATCGCCTCCCCGGTGGATCCCGCACGACCGGTACGACCGATCCGGTGGATGTAGTCCTCGGCCACGATCGGCAAGTCGAAATTGACCACCAGCGGCAAGTCTTCGATATCCAGGCCACGGGCCGCGACGTCGGTGGCGACCAGGATCTGTACTTCGCTGAGTTTGAAGCGGTCCAGCGCACGCTGACGAGTCGCCTGGGGTTTGTCGCCGTGGATGCCGTCGGCATTGATGCCCAGGCCCTGGAGTTTTTCCACCAACGCGTCCACGCCGTTACGGGTCTTGGCGAACACCAGCACCTGCTTCCACTTGCCCTTGCGCATCAAGTGCACAAACAGCTCCGGCTTGCGCTTCTTGTCCACCGTCACGACCCACTGCTTGACGGTGTTGGCCGCCACGTTGCGTGGGCTTACTTCGATGCTCAGCGGATCGTTGAGCATTTGCCCGGCCAACAGGCGAATGTCGTCGGAGAAGGTCGCGGAGAACAACAGGGTCTGACGTTTCTTCGGCAGCGCCTTGTAGATGTTCGCCAGTTCTTCGGAAAAGCCCAGATCGAGCATGCGGTCGGCTTCGTCCAGCACCAGGGTTTGCAACTGGTTGAACTTCAGCGCGTTCTGGCGGAACAGGTCGAGCAATCGGCCCGGCGTGGCGACCAACAGATCGACGCCGCTGCGCAGCTTCATCATTTGCGGGTTGATGCTGACGCCGCCGTACACCGCATAGGTGCGCAATGGCAGGTTCTCGGCGTACTGGCGCACGGCTTCGTGAACCTGCTCGGCCAGTTCGCGGGTCGGCACCAGGATCAGCGCGCGAACCGAGTTGGCGCTGACTTTCGGCCCTTCCATGGCCAGCAATTGCAGGAGTGGCAAGGCGAAGCCGGCGGTCTTGCCAGTGCCGGTCTGAGCCGCGGCCATCAGGTCGCGACCGGCCAGCACCGCCGGAATGGCTTGCGCCTGAACCGGCGTCGGAGTCTGGTAGCCGAGCGTCTCAAGAGAGCGCAGCAAGGGTTCGATCAGGCCAAGGGTGGCGAAAGTCATGGGAGTACCGTAGGAAAATTCAGCGCGGGCATGCAATGGCGCGCAGTTTACCCTAATTCACACGGGATTCTGTTGGCACCACCGTCGGCACGACCTTCGCCACCGGCTGCTGTGGCGTCCTTCGCCATTGCGGCAGGCCAATCAGTACCACAGCACTGATGATCACCAGCATCGCCAGTGCCTCCTCGATACCGATCGTCTCACCGACAAACACAATCCCGAGCAACACCGCCACGGCCGGGTTGACGTAGGCATAACTGGTGGCCGCCGCCGGACGTACGTGTTTCAACAGGTACATGTAGGCGTTGAAGGCGATGATCGAACCGAACACGGTCAAGTACGCCAGCGCGGCCCAGCCTTCGATCGGCGGCATCTTTTCCAGATGCTCGCCGCTGACCGCACTACCGATCAGCAACACCACGCCACCCACCAGCATTTCCACGGCACTGGCCATTGCACCCTCAGGCAACGGCAAGTGTTTGCTCCACACCGAGCCGAAGGCCCAGGTGGCCGCGGCAAAAATCAGCAGGGCGGCGCCCAACGGGCTCGATTGCAGGTTGGAGCCGAGGTTGAGCATGACGATGCCGATCATTCCCAGCGCAACGCCAGCCCATTCGAGACGGGTATTGCGCGCGCCCCAAAAATAGCCACAGAGTAAGGTAAACAGCGGCACCGTCGCCACCGCCAGGGCCGCCACCCCGGAGGCCACCCCTGTGTGCTCGGCCACGCTGACCGCGCCGTTGCCGCATGCCAGCAGCAATACCCCGATGATCCCGGCGGCTTTCCATTGCGCCCAAGTCGGCGCCGGCGCCCCGCGCCAGCGCAGGAAGGCATACATCAAGGTGCCGGCGATGACGAAGCGGATGCCCGCGAGCAGCAAGGGCGGCCAGTACTCCACACCGATGCGGATCACCAGGTAAGTCGAGCCCCAAATCACGTACAAGGCGAAAAAGGCAGCGATCAACGGTAAGGGAAAGCGACGTAGGCCGGACATGACGGGCAGCTCACAGACAGAACAGGTGAACGGCTATTCTAGAAAGGCTGGCGCTGGAAAATAAGTTACAAAACCTGTTTAAAGCGCCAGTACACTTTTCAAAACACGGAGTTCAAAGCTATAAACCGTGTTTTCGAAAGTCCGTCATTTTTAAGGAGTCAGCACGATGGATAAATACGACCGCATGCTGCTCAGCGCCCTGCTGGAAAACGGCCGCGCGTCTTACGCCGACCTGGCGCGCAAGGTCAACCTGTCGGCCCCGGCCGTGGCCGAGCGCGTGGCCAAACTCGAAGCCAGCGGCGTCATCACCGGTTACCAGGCGAAAGTCGATATGTCCAAGGTCGGCCTGCCGATCCGGTGCGTCATCGAACTGCGCCTGAACCAGCACGGCAATCAGAAAGCCTACGACGACCTGATCCAAATCCCACAGCTCACCGAATGCCACCGGGTGACCGGCGACCCGTGCGTGATCATGCAGGCGGCGGTGGGCTCGATGCCGGAGCTGGAAGAGTTGATCAACCGGGTTGCCCAATTCGGGTTCAGCAAGACGTCGATTGTGTTGTCGAGCGCGATAGAAAAGCGCGTGCCGTTGGGGCAACTGGAAGGGAATGGCAAGGCGATTTAATTTTTGTAGGTGATCACCTGTGGGAACCTGCGGTCAGAACCCGCGATACCGCTTGAGGTGCTCACCCACCTTCGCCGCCGGCACTTTCTGCAACTTGCACAGCAAATCATGGGACAGCTCGCGCAAACCATGCTTTTGGCGCAGCTCTTCTGCCAGATGCGCCGTCAGGTTGGCGGCCATTTCCGCATCGGCCATCGCCCGGTGGGCCTTGCCGGTGTGGGGCAGGTTGGCGAAGGTAGTGAGGGTGCCGAGTTTGTGGTTCGGCGCGGCGGGCATCAGGCGACGGGCCAGTAACAGCGAACAGGCGAAGTTCTGCAGGCGGGTGCGTTTGATCCGCCCCAGTTCGAAGTCCCAGAACTTCTGGTCGAACGCGGCGTTGTGCGCCAGCAACGGCGTAGTGCCGACGAATTCGTTGACCTCGTTCATCACCTGCTCCGCCGAGGGCGCGGTGCGCAGCATGGCGTTACTGATGCCGGTGAGTTGCTCGATGAATGCCGGGACGCGTACACCTGCGTTCATCAGGCTCTGGTAACGCTCGACGATGCGCCCCTGTTCAAGAATCACCACGGCGATTTCCGTGGCCCGGCAGCTGCTGCTCGGGGAGATCCCGGTGGTTTCAAAGTCGATGACTGCAATGCGTTCCAAACCTGTTTCAACTCCGTAAAAATCAATTCTTGAGCAGCAAGGCGCCTTCGATCGGCACATAGCGGCTGGCGGCGCGGATCAGCGAGTTGGCGGTCAGGCCCGGCACACCATAGGCCACCGCCTGGATGCCGTGCTTGCTGATGATGCGTTCCAGCAGCATGTCGAAATCTCCGTCTCCGGACGCCAGCACCACTTCGTCGACATGGTCCGCCGCATCCATGATGTCGAGGGTGATGCCCACGTCCCAGTCGCCCTTGGCTGAGCCATCGCTGCGCTGGATGTAGGGCTTGAGCTTCACGGTGAAGCCGAGGTTGCGCAGGATCTGCTGGAACTGCTGCTGTTTGCTGTCGCCACGATCGATGGCGTAGGCATAGGCCTCGACGATCTGCCCCTGCTTGCTGATTTCAGCCCACAGCGCGGCATAGTTGAAGTGGCAACCGTAGGCCTGACGCACGGTGTAATAGAGGTTCTGGACATCGGCGAACACAGCGATTTTCTTCACCGCAACATCCCCTTGGTGCGCAGGCAGGATCAGGCCCCAGGCCCGAAAGTCGCCCAGTATGCCAGTCCGAAGGAGAGTTCCGCGAAAAATCGGCCGGAGGCACCTGGCAATCTCGGACGAATGGCGCCCTGTGGCGAGGGAGCTTGCGCCCTCGCCACAGGGTTAGGTGCTAAATCTGAAAGCTTGAATCAGACGAAGGAATCGTCGTCGCCACCAAAGAACGATGAGCTGTCATCGCTGTAGTCGGCGTCGGTAAAACCGCCCTGGTCATTGTCGTAGGAATCGTTACCGGCCATGCGCTGATCGTCGCCCCAGCCATTGTTACTTTGGTCGTTGACCTGGGCCGGCTCTTCCTTGATGACTTCGACGACTTCCTGCGGTTGCTGATTGTGATGGAACAGGCTGCTGATGCCTTGTGCCAGCATCACGCCACCCGCCACACCGGCCGCGGCTTTCAGCGCGCCGCCGAGGAAGCTGCTGCCTGCTGCAGGCATCTGTTGTTGTGGCGCGTAGTTCTGTTGCGGCGGGGCACCGAAACTCTGCTGCGGCGGTTGCGAATTGAACGAGGACCGCC
Source organism: Pseudomonas sp. G(2018) (assembly GCF_005502415.1). Lineage (NCBI taxonomy): Bacteria > Pseudomonadati > Pseudomonadota > Gammaproteobacteria > Pseudomonadales > Pseudomonadaceae > Pseudomonas > Pseudomonas sp. G(2018). Next base: position 125,747 of record NZ_SCOO01000003.1, read on the forward strand.
CCGGCTCTTGCCAGCCGCCACCGTTCGACACTGGCGCACTTCGGTTTGGCGCAGGCTGCGGATCACGCGTGCCACCACCGAAAATGCTCGACAGAAAACCACCGCTGCTCGGCGCCGGAGTCGCTGTCTGCGCCTTCGCCTGTTGCAGGTCAGCCTGCAATTGCTGAACTTGCGCGGTCAATTGTCTGTTCTGTTCATCGAGGCTTTTGATCGCCGCCTCTTGCACCAGGATCGCCTGGGTCATGAAATAACCTGCCGCGGGCTGGCGAGTCAGGTGTTCCTTGATCCGCGCCTCGGCCTGGGCGTCGCGCGGGGCTGAGTCCGCTTCGGCCTGTTGCAGCCGGGAAAACAGTCCATCGATCAGGGTTTGTTCTTCGCTGTTCATGGCGACCTCGTAGATTGCCGGGGAAATCGTTGCCCCTTCCCTCTCAGGATAAGGTGCTCGACCTTAATGGAGGCTGAAACAAGTTGTTTCAATGACCTTTACCGAACGTTTACGTTTGCGCCCTCCTCCACTTCATCGGTTAAAGTGAGCCACTGCTTTCAACCTGCGATCCCGACTGATGAATCCGTTCGATGTACTGCGTGACTCCCTGTATTTCTTCAAGCGCAATCTGGGCCAGATCGTGCGGCTGTGTCTGCCGCTGGTGATCGTCGAGGCCCTGTTGCAACAAGTGGTCGACCGCTCCACCGAGCCGGACAGTTTCCCCGGCATCAGTGTGATGGTCGGCCTGCTGGTTTATCCGCTGTACACCGCCGCGCTGATCCTGTTTCTCGATGCCCGCAGCCGTGGCGAATCGCCAAGCAACCGCGAGCTGCTGTCGCGATCCGCCTACCTGTGGCCACGATTCGCCCTGCTGACCGCCCTCAACACCCTACTGATTCTTCTGGGTCTGTCACTGTACTTCCTGCCGGGCATCTGGCTGATGGTGACCCTGGCGTTCGGCGAGTACCTGCTGGTGTTGCGTGGCTTGGCGCCGCTGGCGGCGATGAAGGAAAGCCTGCGCCTGACCCGCGGCCATTTCATGCGCATTCTGGTGTGCATTCTGTGCGTGATGGCGCCGTTGTGGCTGCTCAAGGGCGCGACGCTGGCGGCATATCCCGAGCCGCAGAACCCGGTGATCTCGCTGCTGATCGACAGCACCCACAGCTTCCTGCAACTGTTCACCAGCGTGGTCATCTTCCGTCTGTTCATGCTGATCAGCGAAGTGCCGGAAAAAATCGACGGGCCACTCTGACCTTGGGCGACCGACCGTCAGTCGGGTATGCTCGGGGTCAATTTCCGTAACGCTAAAAGCCGAGCCATGACCCGACTACTGCGCTACACCTTGCTGGGATTGCTGATTGTCATCGGTCTGGCCGGCGTGATGATCTACAGCCTGACCTGGCGCCCCGAAGCCAGGGAAGTGCTGCCGGTCAGTTGCAGTACCCGGGCACCCTCCCTGGCGCCCGGCCAGGTGCTGAAGGTGATGACCTGGAACGTCCAGTACCTGGCGGGCAAGCGTTACGTATTCTGGAATGACCTGGCAGCCGGCACCGACGACGCCCCTACCCCCGAAGACATGGCCTTCAGCCTCGATGAAGTGGCACGGGTGATTCGCGACGAACAACCGGACGTGGTGCTGTTGCAGGAACTCGATGACGGCGCCAAGGCCAGCGAATACCAGAACCAGCTCAAACTGCTGCTGGAACGGGTCGCCGATCTGTATCCCTGCAGCGTCCATGCCTTCGACTGGAAGGCTGACTTCGTCCCCGATCCGCATATCTTCGGCAGCGTCGGCCGGCAACTGGCGACCTTGAGCCGTTATCAGATCGATCATGCCCAGCGCCTGCAATTGCCGGTCGCCCCGACCAATCTGATCAACCGCCAGTTTCAACCGAAAAACGCCCTGCTGGTCGCCTACCTGCCGTTGAGCGACGGCGGCCAGCTGGCCGTGCTCAACACCCACCTGGACCGCGTGACGCAACCGGACGAGGCACTGCAAACGCAGATTTCCGCCGTGGCCAAAGTCCTCGACAAGTTCGAAAGCCGCGGTACGCCCTGGCTGATCGGCGGCGATTTCAATCTGTTGCCGCTAGGGCAATACCAGCGCCTGCCCAGTGAGCAACGCACGCCCTACACCGCCGACAGCGCCTTGCACGCCCTGTGGGACAAATACCCGATGATCCCCACCAACAATGAAGCCAGCGGCATCGACCGCGCCCGCTGGCTGACCCACTACCCCAACGACCCGGGCCTGAACGGCCCGGATCGTACCGTCGATTACCTTTTTTACAGCCCCCGCATCAAACGGGTGGAAGCGATGGTCAGGCAGGACGATACGTTGCGTATTTCCGATCATTTGCCGGTGATTGCGCGGTTCCTGCTCCCCGCTGCGCCATAACGCCGCTCTCCAGGCAAATGCACAACCTGTGGGAGCGAGCTTGCTCGCTCCCACAGGGATCGCGTCGGGCTCAATACTTAGTTCGCCTGCCAGTCATCCGGGATGACAGCAATCACGTCGATTTCCATCAACCACTGAGGTTGCCCAAGCCCGGAAATCACCAGACCCGTCGAGATCGGGAAAACACCTTTCAGCCACTTGCCCACGACTTGATAAACCGGCTCACGGTAACGTGGGTCAATGATGTAGGTCGTGGTTTTGACGATATGGGAAAGATCGCTGCCAGCCTCTTCCAGCAGTTGCTTGACGTTCTTCATCGCCTGTTCGGCCTGGGCACCCGGATCGCCAAGCCCCACCAGGTTGCCTTCGAAATCCGTACCGATCTGGCCCCTGACATACACCGTGTTGCCCGCCCGTACGGCTTGGCAAAGATCATTGTCCAGAGACTGGTTGGGATAGGTGTCTTTGGTATTGAACATGCGAATTCGAGTGTGAGTAGGCATCTGCTGGCTCCCCTGAAGCTTGATTGATGATCGATTCTTAACGCTGCGACGGATCCCGGTATTCCAGGTACTGGCGCTGGGTCGCAATGTGGCCAGCGACATGTTTGGCGTCGTGCCAAACGCCCCAGATAAAGCTCGAGCCGCGACGGGACAGCCACGGCAGACCCACGAAATAAACACCTGGCTCACTCGAAACACCGCGCTGATGACGTGGCTTACCCTTATCGTCGAACGCGTCGACCTGCAGCCAGCTGTAATCGACCGCGTAGCCGGTGGCCCAAATGATCGAGGTGACTCCCGCCTCGGCCAAATCCAGCTCAAGGATCGGGTGGGTGATGCAATCCGGGTCGGGCAGCATGAAGCGGGCTTCGGGTTCTTCCGGCAGGTCAAGGCCATTGCGCGCTACGTAGGCATCCGCCGCATCAAGCAGCGACAGGTAGTTCTCGTCTCCGGCAGCGACGTTTCGCGCCAGATCCTGCTGGAACGTCACCACGCCGTCGTTGAAGGATTGCGTCAGCCCCACCAGCGTGACGCCTTGCCTGGCCAGCTCGCGGAAATCGACGGTATTGCCGCCACGGGCACCGCTGACCGCGATGGTCACGTGCTCGCGACCTGGCTGCATGACTTCGGCATCCCAGAGCCCCAGAACCCCCAGCCACCAGCAGAAGTCACGGTTGCGATAGGCGCGAGGCGGACGGTCATGCTGGCCGACGGACAGGTAGACCTGTTTACCGGCACGCTGTAGCTCATCAGCGATCTGTACGCCGGAAGAGCCTGCTCCCACCACCAGAACCCCGCCCTCGGGCAGTTGCTGCGGATTGAAATACTGGGCCGAATGAATTTGCGTGATCCGCTCGTCTTTCGGGGCAATCGGCGGAATGACCGGGCGCTGGAAAGGGCCGGTCGCCGCCACCACGCGATTAGCCTCGATCACGCCTTCGGACGTTTCGATGGTGAAGCCGGGGCGATCGGCGTTGCGCACCACTTTTTTGACTTCGACACCGGTACGGATCGGCGCTTCGAACTTCTCGGCATAAGCTTCGAAATAGGCGGCAACGCGATCTTTTGAAGCAAAGGCATCGGGCTCAAGGTCTTCGAACGCCAACCCGGGGAAGCGGTCATGCCAGACAGGACCGTTGGCAACCAGCGAATCCCAACGCCCGGTGCGCCACGCCTCAGCAATGCGATTACGCTCCAGAACGAGGTGCGGAACACCGAGCTTGCTCAAGTGCTCACTCATGGCGACGCCAGCCTGGCCGGCCCCGACAACAAGCGTATCTACTTCGATTTTATTAACAGTCATGCCTGTGCCCTTCAGTGAGGCGACTATGGCGCGCCAAGTCGCGACAGATCAGCCGTTTTTTATTGATTGAGTTCCGCTCTTGCGGCGTACTTTTATTGTGTTCGGTTAATGCAAATAGCGAAAATATGATTTTTGTCGTTGTTGCCCAGCAAAAAACTAACTAACGACCCAGCTCTTTATTTGTTCTATTTAATAGTTATTAACGCAAACCTGTGGGAGCGAGCCTGCTCGCGAATGCGGTGCATCAGTCGACATCAATGTTGAATGATCAACCGCATTCGCGAGCAGGCTCGCTCCCACAGTTATTTGTTTAAAGCACGCCGATTTCTTGAGCGGTTCGATCAACAGCAATCTTGGTCTTGGCGATAAGTTCGTCAATTTCACTGCGCGTCGCGATCAGTGCCGGCGCCATGATCATGCGGCCCAGCGTCGAACGGACGATCACGCCCTCTTCAAAACCGATCGTGCGGCAGCGCCAGGCGATGTCACCTTCGTTGGCAAAGCGCTTGCGCGTCGCCTTGTCTTGCGCAAACTGCAACGCCGCCACCAATCCGACACCCTGGATCTCCCCCACCAACGGGTGGTTGCCGAATACTTCGCGCAGGCACTGCTGCAAGTACGGGCCGGTGTCGTTCTTCACCTGGGTGACAACCCCCTCATCGCGCAATGCCGTGAGGTTGGCGATAGCCACTGCGGCCGCCACCGGGTGACCGGAGTAAGTCAGACCGTGGGCAAACACACCGCCCTGCTCCACCAGCACTTCGGCCATGCGCCGGCTCAGAATCAGGCCGCCCATGGGGATGTAGCCCGAGGTCAGGCCCTTGGCGATGGACAGGGTGTCCGGCTCGAAATCGAAGTGTTGGTGGGCAAACCACTCACCGGTACGCCCGAAGCCACCGATCACCTCGTCAGCACACAGCAGAACGTCGTACTGGCGGCAGATGCGCTGGATTTCCGGCCAGTAGCTTTCTGGCGGGAAAATCATGCCGCCAGCGCCCTGGAAGGGTTCGGCGATAAAGGCGGCGACGTTCTCGGCGCCCAGTTCGAGAATCTTCGTTTCCAGTTGCCGGGCTGCACGCAGGCCGAACTCCGCCGGGGTCAGATCACCCTCATGGGCGAACCAGTAGGGTTCATCGATGTGCGCGACATCGGGAATCACACCGCCCATTTCGTGCATGAACTTCATGCCGCCCAGCGCGCTGGCACCCAGCGTGGAGCCGTGATAACCGTTCCAGCGACCGATCATGACCTTCTTCTGCGGCTTGCCGAGAATTTGCCAGTAACGGCGCACCGTACGAATCAGCACTTCGTTGGCTTCGGAACCGGAGTTGGTGTAGATCGCGTGGCTGTAGTGCTTGGGCAGCAGGCTGAACAGCATCTCCGACAACTCGACCACCGCAGGGTGAGTGGTGTGGAAGAACATGTTGTAGTACGGCAACTGCTCCAGCTGACGAGTCGCCGCGGCGGCCAGATCCTTGCGTCCATAACCGAGGTTGGTGCACCACAAGCCCGACATGCCATCGAGGTAGCGATTGCCGTCGTTGTCCCACAGATGCAGACGCTCACCACCGACGATGACGCGAGGGCCTTCGGCATTCAGCGCTTTCTGATCAAGGAATGCGTGAATGTGGTGTGCGGCGTCGCTCGCTTGATAGTCCCTGGTTTCACGCTGGGGTTTGTAGTCTGTTGTCATCTCTTGTTCTCCTGAATTGAATAAAGGTTCAGTTCCCGGACACCGTGGTGAGCGGTGCCACACCAGGCGCATCGTTGCCCTGCGATGAGTGTTGAATGAGGGGTTCTGGGGTAAACAGCGGCTTGCGCATCACGAATTTGACCCACAGCACGGCAATCACCGATATCACCCCCAGCACCACACCGGCGCAGCCAAAGATTCGCGCGGTCATCTCCGGTGCCGGAGAGACGTGATAGATGGCGAACAGCATGCCGGCGATGCCGATGACCTGTGGCCACGGATAAAACGGTGAACGGAATGGACGTGCCAGATGGGGATAGCGCCGGCGCAAGGCGATCACATCGATGTGAACGATGATGTAGGCCAGCAGCCAGGCAAGGGCGGCGGCCAACAGCAGCAGGCTGATCGCCGCAGAGTCGTGACCCAGGATCAGGATCGGCAGGCCGGTGATCGCCGCGACGAATAGCACCGCCACCCAAGGTGTGCGGCCGCGCTTCGTGAGTTGCTTGAATTGCGGGAAGGCCTGGCCGTTTTGCGCCATGCCGTACAGCATGCGCGGCAAGGCGGCCAGGGACGAATTCACCGTACTGCAAGTCGCGGTGATGGCCGCGATGACCAGAAACAGCTTGCCTGCCTCACCGAAAACGGTGGTCGCGACCAGATAGTGCGGCAGTGCATCGCTGGCCAGTTGCTCACGCGGGATACAGAGCAATGCGCCCAGGCAATACAAAGCGATCACGCCGAAGATCACGGTCAAACCGATGGTCATGGCGCGTGGAATGTTGCGCTCGGGGTTGCGCGTCTCTTCCACCAGCGGGCAGACGAACTCAGCCCCGACAAATCCCCAGACGGCCATGGCAGCCAGGGTGATGGCGCCGAACTCCAACGGGTTCCAGCCCTGATCGAGCGGCAGCTGGAAATCGGCCTGGCCGTTGCTCAGCGAAGCAAGGCCCATGGCGACGAGGACCACGACCATGACCAGCGCCAGGACGTTCTGTAGCTTGGCGAACACATCGATGCCGAACAGGTTCAGCACAGTGAACAGCCCCAGCACGCCATAGGCCACCAGCATGTGCGGAAGGACACCCGGGTAAACCTTGCTGATCACCAGGTCCAGCAGGAGCAGTTCGGCGGAGAGCGCAAACATGGCAACCACCATGTAGCCCGAAAAAGTCGCCAGGATCGCCGGAAAATGCCCGATCGCCACTTCCGTGTAACTGCTGAGGCTGCCCGCCCTGGGAATCATCAAGGCCAGCTCGGAAAACGACCAGGCATAGGTCAGTGCAAGCACATAGGCGATGGCCAGCGGAATGATGAAACCGAAACCGGCGATGCCCGCACCTTGCAGCATCAGCACCATGACGCCCTGGGACACCACGACGCCTATCGCAACAGCCAGTAAGGAGCCCAGCCCTAGGACACGACGCAATCCGCCAGAATTGCCAAGGATGGCGGCGGATGTGTTTGAACTCATGACAATCTCCCCGTGTTTTTGTTGTTGATCGCCTCCACGCGGGAGGCAGGGATGAATGAGCGAGGCCCCGGTTTCCCGGCAGCCTCACGTTTCGCCCATCGCGTCTCGTCCTGGAATCGCGATGGGCGACCCGAACGGCTTAGCGGGCCGCCCAGGCGTTGAAGCGTTCCTCCAGCTCTTCGCCGTGATCGACCCAGAAGGTGGCATCTACCAGTTGCCCCTCAGCCAGATTGGCCTGGGCCGTGGGCAGCTGGGACAGCGTGTCGGCCGGCAACTGCGCCAGCACGTCCTTGCGGATCGGGCCGTAGGGAATCTGCGTGGAGAAGGACTTCTGGCCGCTCGCCTGGCTGGCGAACACGATGAAACGCTCGGCAAGCGCCTTGTTCGGGCTGCCGCGAACGATGGCCCAGTGATCAGGATCGTAAAGGTGGCCGTTCCATGAAATGGCGAGTTTCGAGCCTTCCTTTTGTGCGACTGCGATACGGCCGTTGTAGGCGGCCGACATGACGACGTCGCCCGCCGTTAGCCATTGAGGGGGTTGGGCACCGGCTTCCCACCACTGAATCGAAGGTTTGATCTGGTCAAGCTTGTGAAACGCCCGATCCACCCCTTCCTTGGTCCCCAGCACTCTGTAGAGGTCAGCTTGTTTGACGCCATCGGCGAGCAGCGCAACCTCCAGTGTGTATTTGGCGCCCTTGCGCAGACCGCGCTTGCCTGGAAACTGCTGCAGATTCCACATGTCTGCCCAGGAGGTTGGCGTCGCGGCAACCTTGCCTGAGTTGTAGGCGAGCACCATCGACCAGACGTAACTGGCCACACCGCACTCGCTGACCGCGCCAGGCAAGTAGTTGCCCGCTTCGCCGATCAGTCCCGGGTCCAGCCGCTCGAACAAACCCTCTTCGCAACCGCGCAACAACTCAGGGCTTTCAACTTCGACAACGTCCCAACTGACCTGGCCCACATCCACCATGGCCTTCACTTTGGAAAGTTCGCCGCTGTACTCGCCGACTACAACTTTGCCAGCACCGCTTTTTTCAAAGGGTTTGAAGTAAGCACCCTCTTGCGCGGCCTTTGTCGCGCCACCAAACGAAATAACCGTAAGACTTTCCGAATGTGCGGCGAGTGGCACGGTGAATGTAAGTAGCGCGGTTAAACCCGCGACCGCTGTAACGCTCGAAGACGAATATCTGAACATAGAAGCTCCCTCACTTTTTAATTGTGATTAGTTACTGAGGCAGTCACGACCACGCGGCCGTAAACACGCGCATGACCAGCCGCGCGAGGACATCTTTTTATTGTTAATTCGTAATCAAACTACCAAGTCAGCTCAACGCAGTTGAAACCAGGTTGTTTTCAGCTGGGTATATTTATCGAACGAGTGCAGCGACAGGTCCCGGCCAAAACCCGATTGCTTGCCCCCCCCGAACGGCACGGTCACATCCAGGGCATCCACGGTATTGACCGACACTGTGCCGGCCTTCAGAGCGCGAGCGACGCGATGCGCGCGATTCAGGTCATCACTCCACACAGAGGCCGCCAGCCCATAAATGCTGTCGTTGGCCAGTTGCACCGCTTGCTCTTCGGTGTCGAAGGTGGAAATCGCCAGCACCGGCCCGAACACCTCTTCACGGGAAAGGTGCGATTCATGGGCGACGTCGGCAAAAATCGTCGGTTCGATGAAATTGTCGGAACCATTGAAGCTCAAGCGACGACCGCCAGTCAGCAGCCTTGCCCCGTCTTCCCTGGCGCGCTCGATAAAGCTCATCACACGCGAGGTCTGTCCCGCATCAACGATGGCGCCCGCCGGGCTCGCAGGGTCCAGTGGATCGCCAGGCATCCACGCTTTGGCTTTTTCCAGAAGCCGCTCGATAAACTCATCCTTGATCGAACGCTGCACATAGAGGCGAGAGTTGGCCGAGCAGACCTCCCCCTGATTGAAGAAGATGCCGAATGCGGCTTTCTCTGCCGCCAGGTCCAGATCCTGGCAGTCGTCGAACACCAGGCTCGGGCTCTTGCCGCCACACTCAAGCCAGACCTGCTTGAGGTTCGATTGCGCCGAGTACTGCATGAAGTATTTGCCCACCTGGGTCGAACCGGTAAACACCAGGCAATCGACATCAGGGTGCAGGCCCAGCGCCTTGCCGGCGGACTCACCCAGCCCGGGCAGCACATTCAGCACGCCTGGCGGCAAACCGGCTTCCAGGGCCAACTCCGCCAGACGCAATGCCGAGAACGGTGATTGCTCGGCGGGCTTGAGTACCACGCTATTGCCGGCAGCCAAGGCCGGCGCCAGCTTCCAGGCCGCCATGTCGAGCGGGAAATTCCACGGTACGACAGCCGCGACAACACCCAGTGCTTCACGGGTGATGGTCGCCAGCGCCGATGACGCGGTGGGCGCGACCTGGTCGTACAACTTGTCCAGCGATTCGCCATACCAGGCCAATACATGGGCGGCGCCCGGGACATCGATGTTGTAGGCATCCATCACCGGTTTGCCCATGTTGAGCGAATCCAGCAGCGCCAGTTCTTCACGGTGCGCAAGAACAAGTTCAGACAGACGCAGCATCACCCGCTTGCGCTCGACCGGCGCCATGCGTGCCCAAGGCCCTTCGTTGAAGGCCCGGCGCGCACTGCGAACCGCCAGCTCCACTTCCACTTCGCCACAGGCAGCGACACGGGCCAGCAACTGGTTGGTCGCAGGGTTGATGGCGTCGAATGTTGCGCCTGAAGAGGCAGATACCTGCCGGCCATCGATCAAGGCTTTGTCTGAGAAGGTTTGCCGGGCAGCTCTTTGCTGCCAATAGTCGAGGTCGAACACGCTACGCTCCCTTTACGACCGCCTGAGGTGGTCGGGGTAGTTATCAGTGGTTGGAGAGATAGTGCGTCAACCGTGCCCAGAGGAAAATTATTAAAAATATGCTCCGGGTATAAGAAAAAACTGGGCAAGCGCGGGACCAGCCCGGAACCGTCATAGGGTAAGGTTCAGTCAAGCATTCGTGCGACAGGAGCCATCCCGGCTCTCACCGCAAGCAGAGCAAAAAGAGGTGCGTGTGGCTTCCTATACCTTGCGACAACTCAAGTACTTCGTCACCACGGTAGAAGCCGGCAGCGTGGCGCAGGCTTCAAGACAGCTCTATATCGCGCAGCCATCGGTTTCAACGGCGATCAAAAGCCTGGAGGAGTCGTTCAATGTCCAGCTGTTCATCCGCCACCATGCCCAGGGCGTTTCCCTGACACCCACCGGCACGCGTTTCTATCACAAGGCGCAAGAGCTGCTGCGCATGGCCAGGGAGTTTGAACAGAATGCGTTGGCCGATAACGATACGGTGTCCGGACAGATCGACATCGGTTGCTTCGAGACAGTTGCCCCGCTGTACTTGCCACAGCTCATTGCAGACTTTCGCAAGCTGTATCCGGGCGTGGACATTCGCATACGCGACGGCGAGCAGCAGGAGCTGGTCCAAGGTTTGACCGCAGGCACTTTCGACGTCGCCTTCCTCTACGATCACGGGCTCGACAGCACCATAGAAACCACGCCACTGATGCCACCGCAAAAACCCTACGTCCTGCTGCCTGAAGGGCATCGTTTTGCTGATCAGAAGGAGGTATCGCTGAGGGATCTGTGCGGGGAGCCGATGATTCTTCTCGATGTGCAGCCGAGCCGAACCTACTTTGTCAGCCTGTTCCACGAACTGGAACTGACGCCGAACATCGTATTCAGCTCGCCTTCGATCGAGATGGTGCGTGGCATGGTCGGTCAGGGATTCGGCTTTTCCATCCTCGTGACCCGCCCGCATTCGGAATGCACTTACGATGGGAAAAAGGTGGTGACGGTCGATATCAAGGAACCGGTCTCAACCTCCGGACTGGCTTGCGCACGCTTGAAACGCAATCAACTGACCAAGCCTGCGCAATTGTTCGTGGACTTTTGCCGCGAGCAGTTGAGTTGTAGGAGCGAGCTTGCTCGCGATGGACGTTAACGATTACGCGTGTTTATTGGTTAAACGCGGTGCTCTTGAATCCATCGCGAGCAAGCTCGCTCCTACAAGAGCATTACTCCGGCGTCAGAGTCTGATTGCACACAGATAGTCAGCCAATCGAATCAGCATCGCATCACAACCGTTCAACTGATCCAGCGCGATGAACTCGTCGGGCTTGTGCCCTTGATCCATGCTGCCAGGGCCGCAGACCACGGTGGGGATTCCGACATGATCGAACAAACCGCCCTCGGTCCCAAAGGCCACTGTGCCAAAGGTTGAAGACTGGCTCAGGATCGCCAGCAGGCGCGCCGCCTCACTCTCGGGCGAAGTCGCCAAACCGGGATAGGCACTCAGCGGCCGCAGTTTGATGTCGGTGTCCGCCTGCACGGCCCGCATCTTGGGCAACAACTGTTCCTCGGCGTAAGTCTGCAACTGGCTGGCCACGTCCTGGGCATCGAAGTCAGGCAGCGCCCTCACTTCAAAATCGAACTCACATTCAGCCGGAACAATATTCAGCGCCCTGCCCCCCTTGATGACACCCGTTTGCACCGTTGAATACGGCGGATCAAATCGCTCGTCATGGTGATCGGGATGCGCAAGCTCGGCCCCGATTGCGCCCAGCCGACCAATCAGCTGCGCGGCGTATTCGATCGCGTTGACGCCATAAGGCGCATAGGCGGAATGGCAAGCAGCACCGCGCACTTCGCAGCGCATCGCCAACTTGCCTTTGTGGCCTAGCACCGGCTTGAGTTCGGTCGGTTCGCCGATCAGACAGAGCCTGGGTTTGTACGGCCGTTTCTGCAACTCGGCAAGCATCGGCCTTACCCCCAGGCATCCCACTTCTTCATCGTATGAAAACGCCAGATGCACTGGAGCTAGAAGCGGTCGCCGAACAAAGACCGGCACCGCCGCAAGCACCGAGGCGATGAACCCTTTCATGTCTGCCGTGCCGCGACCGTAGAGACGCCCATCCTTTTCCGTCAATTGAAAGGGATCAACCGTCCAGGCCTGCCCCTCAACCGGCACCACATCGGTGTGACCGGAGAGCACTACCCCGCCTGACGTGAGCGGGCCGATGGTCGCGAACAAATTCGCTTTGGTGCCTTCGTCGTTGAAGAAGAGTTCACTCTGAACGTCATGCCCGGCCAGGTACGCCTCGATGAAGCGGATCAATTCGAGGTTGGAATCCCGGCTCACGGTAGCGAAGCCCACCAGACGTTCCAGAAGGTCGCGGCTGGAGGCATTACTCATCCCCAGGCACTCCATAGCTCGGCGCAGCCGTCGGGTTGAGCGCGCGGGTCAGGTAGTCCTGCATTTGCGGTCGATACGCCTGCCAGAGCCCGCCAAGCTGTCCGATGGGATCTTCCTCCGCCCAATCGACCCGCAAGTCGATGATGGGCCACGTGTAGTCACCCACCACTTTGAGCGCCGCGGAGTGAACCGGTCCCGCCTCACCACCGGCAGCCATGGCCGCCTGCATGGCGGCCAGCAAACGATCGGCCAACTGACCGGGCTCGGCTTCGAACGCCGCGACCATGGCTTCGATGACCCGCACATCGCTGAGCAGATTACCCGCCGCGACACACTGCTCGCCTTTCACCGCGTTATGCACGCCCAACGACTCCTTGCCGCTGAAGCATGCAATCCGGCCTGACGCATCGATCACCGTGACCTGCCGGTACTGACTCCAACCGTTGGAATTGAGCGCCTTGTCCAGCGCCGCGTCGGCCTCCAGATGCTGATGCTCCAGCAGATCCAGTATCTGCGACCCCAACGCCGGCAACGTAATGTTCTGCGTAGAGACAGCCCCGACACCCGCCCGCGCCCAAGGGCAACGCGCGCCTACCGCAATGCTTGAAGAACTGATGGCAATACCGAGCTGCCCGGTTTCAGGGCAACGCCCGATAATTGAGAACGTCATGGCTCACTCCTTAGGTTTCCTGTGCATGCGGATTCGTATTCTGTTCATGCACAGGAAAGGGAGAAAGCAGGTTTTTTGTGGCTTTGGGGTAGGAAAAAACTGGGGTGCGCTGATGGGTAAGTCAAAACGGGCGCCTTGATGGCGCCCGTTTTTTTTATTCACTGCCAGGTTGTCCAGACAATCATGCAAGCTCCAACAGCACGTAGGCAACTGCCATCCAAATCGATCCTGAAAACAGCAGTACTGAATCGATAACTGCCAATCGTTTGAGATGTGCAGGGAAGTTCTGGAGATCGACAGGGTCTACATCCCCCCAACGAATATATGTCGACGGCCACGTCACCATCGCTGTGATATTGCTCATCAGCCAGAAACGACCGGACCATCCCGAATTCCGCCAGTACGGCCCCCAAAGGTAGAGATATCGACTGTTAGGCAAGGCCTCCATCATCGCGTCAAGATAGCGCCGACTCAGGTACAGATTGAATGCAACAAACAGGTAACACAGCACGATTGGACTGCTCACGAACAAAAGCGCAAGCCATTGTGATCCAAAGTATTCAACCATTTTCATTAAGGCAGTGTCGCTTCGTACAAAATTTCACCCACTTGCTCACCGAATTTTTCACCACCAGAAGTACCTCCCCATGCGCCAACCCCTGTCCCGATCAGAACACAGATAACCCCGCCAACTGGCGTACGCTTGAGTGCCACGCAGGCTTCTGTGCTGACAACCTTGCCAACCACTGCACCTGCTATGCCTCCAGCAGTAGACCCCATAAACTTCCCACCCTCGGTAAACCAGACCTTCTCGCAAGCAGCTTCAGACCCACCGCTACAAACCTCCTGAATAGCCAGCAACGAAGAAACCGCACCCAGCCCGATCCCGATGTAACCACCGGTCTGCATGTATTTAGCCGCGCGACTAGTGGCATTCACATGCGTCGCATAACCCGGTATCTGCCCCGGCCCACCGGCTTTGTCCCAGCGATGCACCAGGCTTCGGCTGGAAATGCCCAGAGCGGTTTTAAGTTTGGGGTGATCGCCCAGGCTCGTGTGGCTGCGCAGGCGGGTGGAGTTCAGCAGATGGGCATCGAGCTGACTCAGCAGGTGCTTGCGATCCTGGAAGAACTGGGGTGACCTGAGATGACCGTACTGGCGATAGCTGTCCTGATGCAGGCGTTCCATGGCGAGCAGCGTGTCGCGCATTCGGTTCAGATGTTGCTCCATCATCGCCGCGCTGACACCGAGCCAGGTTGAGGTCTGCCCGGTGAAGCTGGCAATTTCCGCCGCATGACGGAACATGAAGTCCGCCTCGTCCGGCGTCAGGGGATCGAGAGCTGCTTTGACGTGTTGTGCGGCCTGCATCAGCTGCGCTTCCTGATAGGTACAGGAGCTGTTGTTCGGGTCGCCCAGCACGATCATCGAGCTCGCTTTGACGTCTCCGAGATCTGGATTCAGCGCCTGAAATTTACGCATTATTGCCGGATCAGGCATGCCAAACAGTGAAGCTTCCAATGCTTCGCGGGTCATGCTTTTTGGTACGACATAGAAACCGGGTTCTTCAGCAAGGGCGCTGCCAAACACCGGTGGTGCCGTTGGCCCAGTCGGGACGAAACCGGATTGCCCCGGCGCCACCGAGCGGCTGCTGACCGCAGGCTCTGCCGGTGGAGCGGTTCGCCTTGCCACTGGCGGTGCAGACATCTCAGTATGGTAACCGGCCGAAAATACCGACGGAATCAGTTCAGCTTTACAGGGACAACCGCTACGGCTATCCAACGTGCCAGCCACGGCCTTACCGTTACTGGTCATGTACGGAATGCCACCAACGATCGTGTAAGTCTTACCATCCTTGCCACAGGTGACTCGATCACCCTCATGGGCACGGGCGACGCCATGCATTGTGGCGTGAATATCACCATCCAGGACTTTGCCACCGCAGGCAGTCTCGTCATCCTTGCCAATGAAATAGCCTTTGGTCATGAGATTTCTTCCCCCTCGGTAGAGGACAGAAAATCGTCTGACATCGAGTCACCTTCGCGTACGACGAACAAGCCAATGCCTTGCGGCGTATTGATGATTTCGTCGCCATTGCTGAGACGGCTGCCAACCAGTGCCAAATAACTGTTCCCCTCCCCGGCAGTGGTTACAATCTGAGCCGTACTGCCGTCGGCATATGTGACGAGATCACCTTTCTGTGCCGCACGTACCGTCCGACCGCAATCCAAAGTCATTTCCATCGGCGACGTCCCCTGCTGGATCACCCCGCCATCACGGGTCTGGCTACCTTCGGTTGCGAATCGATAGATGGCGCAAGGGCGATACGTTTCAACGTATGCACGCTGCAGAAGAATGACCGCCCGGGCTTCTTCGCTAAATTGCGCGAGTTCCTCCTCGGTGAACGGCGAAATGTCCAGTCTGCTGAGAACTTCGGGCGATAGTTCGTTGGTGTACGAGGTGTGCAGAGGCGCATTCATTTGCAGATCCTTATCCTTGTCGGTTTTGAGTTGAGCCTTTTCTTTCACCTTGGCAAACGCGGTGTGCCGGGTGAATGTCGGGGCGACAAGGAATGAAACGTCTGCGAGCGTTGAGGGGCAATGTCGATGGATCGGCCATCAAGAGTGATTAGGAAAATTCCGCCAATAAACGAAACCAATTCCTACAGCTGGCTGGCCGGCCAGCCTAAATATGTGAAAAAGGGACATCCATCGCCCACCTCAAGGCCAAAGGATGTCCCTGTTTTTTTACTCAGCCGGATCAATCTGATCCAGTACCCGATTGGCCGTGATCTCCGCCAGCATCACGCTGTTGGAAATCCCCAGCAGCGCATTGCGCGAACCGCCGTCCAGATGATCCACCAGCTGATGCACCATCACGTCGACCGAGGCCAGGGTTTCGACCAGATAGACCACCAGGGTTTCGGTCGTGGTTTCTGGGTTCACTGTAAACAAGGTGCTGGGTGCGCGCGGGGTGGCTTTGATGTCGGCAGTCGAAGGGAAGTGAAAGTCGAGGGCGCGTTCGGCGGCCTCGTTGAGTTTGTTTGAGTCGGGTTCGTATGGGGAGGTTGGATCGGCATCCGGGGGATTGGGTGAATGCTTTTTCATAGGCTGAGTTTCCTTAATGGTTGCCAACCTTCCCGCTGCTAAACGAAGAGGGGTGGCAGCTGCACGCAGGTTAGCAGACCGGCAAACTCAGAAAACCCGGCGCGCCCGAGGGCGCCCTACGTACAGCTACCATCAAGTACAGGCAATAAAAAAACCTGCATGACAGATGCACGCACAACCAAGTTTGTCGCCGAGCTGCTAAACCCGATCACTGACGATCAGTGACGCGAATCAAGTTACCCAGCGTCCCCAAGGCGCACAAGCCGGCGGATTCTGGCGTAACGGTAGGCAACGGCGCAAGGAATTGTGGCTTTCAGGAAGTAATCTCAAGGACGCTTAAACACAGACTCCTTGTTGATGTTTAGCAAGCGAATGCGCGCTTCCTACAGAACGAAACAGTGAATTCACTTACGCGGCTTGATGCGTGCCGTGGCTTCAGCCACCAACGGGTCATCCGGCCAATAGTGTTTCGGGTAGCGGCCCTTCAAATCTTTCTTCACCTCGGCGTAAGTGCTGCGCCAGAAGTTCGCCAGGTCCTGGGTCACCTGCACCGGTCTGCGCGCCGGGGACAACAAATGCAACTTCACCACTTGCCGGCCACCGGCGATGCGCGGGGTTTGCGCCAGGCCAAACAGCTCCTGCAAACGCACCGCCAGAATCGGCGGCTGCTCGCTGTAATCCAGACGAATCGACGAACCCGAGGGTACGCTCAAGTGATGTGGCGCCAGTTCATCGAGCCGTTGCGGCAGCGGCCACGGCAGCAGGTTGTGAACGATGCTCGACAGGTCGAGATTGGCGAAGTGACTGAGCCGCGAAACTTTGCCCAGGTACGGCATCAGCCAGTGTTCGAGGCTTTTGAGCAGTGCGGCGTCGCTGACATCCGGCCATTCGCTTTCAGCCTTGCTGGCCAGGTCCAACTGGCGCAGCAACGCGACCCGCGCTTGCCACTGTCGCAGCTCCGGGGTCCACGGCAATAGCTCCAGGCCTTTGCGCCGCACCAGATTCACCAGTGCCTGGCTGCGGGCGGTTTCGTCGAGTCCGGTCAGGGGTTCACGGCTGAGGATCAACTCACCGACCTTGCGTTGGCGTTCGGCGCGCAACACGCCTTCGCGTTCGTCCCAATCCAGTTGATCGACGCAGCGCACCTGCTCGGCCAGCACCGAATCGAACAATGCAGGATCGAAATCCGCCGCCAGGTAAATCCGCTCTTCACGTTGACCCTGTCGGCTGCCGAGGTCGGCGATGACCAGCCACGGTTGCTTCATCAGGCTGTCCGCTTCGGCGAACAGCGCGGCGCGGCCGTTGGCCAGTCGATACTCGGCGCCCCCGGCACGGCGTTGCTGGGCCACGCGATCCGGATAGGCCAGCGCCAATAGCGCGCCGAGCCAGCGCGGATGGTCGGGATCGCTGACCGGCTCCGACGCCTTGCCGCGCAGATAACCGCGATACTGTCGCGCCAGTTGCCGGGCACGTTGCACACCGCCCTGAACGCCACGTGCCGCCCGCTCTTCGCCGGACAACAGCGCCAGTCGACTGTGCAGATCCGCCCCGGCGCCGCGCAGGATGTCCCGCTCGCCGAGCAGCGCCGCGACATCGCAGGCCATGTCCGCCAGCCCCAGCGCCTGCCCGCGCAACAGTAAATGGGCGATGCGCGGATGGGCCGGCAATTCGGCCATGGCCTGACCATGACGGGTCAACGCTTCGCCTTCCAGGGCGCCCAGGCGCTCGAGCAGATCCTGCGCCTGTGCATAGGCCGCGGCTGGTGGCACGTCGAGCCAAACCAACTGTTCCGGCGTTACGCCCCAACGGCCGAGTTGCAACGCCAGTCCGGCAAGGTCGGCAGAGAGAATTTCCGCACTACCGTAGGCCGCCAGTTGTTCGTGCTGATCCTGCGACCACAAGCGATAACACACGCCCGGTTCCAGTCGCCCGGCACGGCCCGCGCGTTGCGTGGCGCTGGCCTTGGAAATGCGTTGTGTGTCGAGGCGTGTCATGCCGCTACCGGGATCGAAACGCGGCACCCGCGCCAGCCCGGCATCGATCACCACCCGCACACCGTTAATGGTCAGGCTGGTCTCGGCGATGTTGGTCGCCAGCACCACTTTGCGTTTGCCTTCTGGTGCCGGATCGATCGCCGCACGCTGCGCCGACAGGTCCAGCTCGCCATGCAGCGGGCAGAGCAAAATCTGCGTGCTCTCACCCAGCGCGTCGGCCAATTGTTGATGCACGCGACGGATTTCCGCCTGCCCGGGCAGGAACACCAGTACGCTGCCGGTTTCATCGTTCAAGGCTTCGAGAATGGTTTGTACCAACCGTGGCTCGATGAATTCACCGGCCTGGAACGGCCGGCCCCAGCGCATCGCCACCGGGTACATGCGGCCTTCGCTGCGCAGGATCGGCGCATCGTCAAGCAACCCGGCCAGGCGCTCGCCCTCCAGAGTGGCGGACATCAACAGGATTTTCAGCGGTTGATCATCACGGAACAGCTCCCGGCCGTTGAGGCTCAGGGCCAAGGCCAGATCGGCGTCCAGGCTGCGTTCGTGGAACTCGTCAAAGATCAGCAGTCCCACACCTTCCAGCGCCGGATCGTCCTGCAAACGGCGGGTGAGAATGCCTTCCGTGACCACTTCGATACGGGTGTTGGGGCCAACCTTGCTATCGAGCCGGATGCGATAGCCCACGGTTTCGCCGACCTTCTCGCCCAGTTCGCTGGCCAGCCGTTCCGCCGCCGCCCGCGCCGCCAACCGGCGCGGTTCAAGCATGAGAATGGTCTGCCCGGCCAACCATGGCTCATCGAGCAAGGCCAGGGGCACACGGGTGGTTTTACCGGCACCGGGCGGTGCTTCGAGCACGGCTTCGTGGCGTGTAGCGAGGGCTTCACGCAGGGCGGGTAAAACTTCATCTATCGGCAAAGAAATCATGCTGGCTCCCCAGGGCGTGCCCACAGTAAATTGCGAGTCGCGTTGAAGCTGTGGGCGTGCCAGGCAAGGCGCGGGGCGCAGGTAAGGGTCGTTTCCTTGCCAAGTCCCGCAACGCAGCATGGCGCGCCCACAGCTTCAGCCCGGAGGGCCGAACCCCGATAACATTCAGCAGCCGTGACGTGGTATCGATCTGGAAAAAACAACGTGAATCCTCAACTACTCCTGTGGGGGTGAGACGCGGCCGCAATTTACTGTGGGCACGCCCTGCCGCCGCGAGTATAACGGCGAACTGCCCGGTGTTCGTTGCGGTCTTAATTCGTATCGACGACGCTTCGTTTTGAGATTACTCAGGAGATTTCCTATGCGTGTTCCCTTTCGCCTGATTGGCGGTGTATTGATCGCGAGCCTGCTGACCCAAGTCACCGCGTGCGGTTCGATTTTCTACCCGGATCGCCGTGGCCAGATCGACGGCAAGATCGACCCGGCGATTGCCGTTCTCGATGCCGTGGGCCTGCTGTTCTACATCATCCCCGGCCTGATCGCGTTTGCCGTGGACTTCGCCACCGGCGCGATTTACTACGCGCCAGGCGAGACCGCCCAAGTGGCTCCGGAGAAGCTCAAGGAAGCTATCGGTGCCGACGGCAAGGTCGATAACCACAAGTTGCAGACTATTCTGGAGCGTGAACTGGGCCGCAGCTTCCCACTGGACGATCCACGCCTGATCCAGCACAAGGGCAGCACCCAGCAACTGGCCCTGTTGGGCCTGCAACCGGCCGCGTAAGCGCTCAAGGAAAAGCCGCACTTATGATCTCCAGCTCCGAACACGCCCGCCTGCTGCGGCTGGCGACCCGTGCCTCGGTGGCGGTGGCCTGTACGCTGATCATCGCCAAGGCCATCGCCTGGTGGTTGAGTGGTTCGGTGAGCATGCTCGCCGGGTTGACCGACTCGGCACTCGACGGTGTTACATCACTGCTCAACCTGCTGGCCGTGCATTACGCCCTGCGTCCCGCCGACGACGATCATCGCTACGGCCATGGCAAGGCGGAATCACTGGCCGGCATGGCCCAGGCCCTGTTCATTGGCGGCAGTGCGGTGCTGATTGCGTTGCAGGCATTCGATCGGCTCAAGCATCCAGAGCCGGTGGACGCGCCGTGGATCAGCACCGGGGTGATTGTGTTCTCGCTGGGCCTGACCCTGGCACTGCTGATGCTGCAGCATCGGGTGGTCAAGGCCACCGGTTCCAACGCAGTGCGCGCCGACTCTCTGCATTACCGTTCGGACTTGTTGCTCAATGGCAGCATTTTGGTGGCACTGGTCTTGGCCGGGTTTGGCTGGCATCAGGTCGATGCCTGGTTCGGCCTCGGGATCGCCGCCTACATTTTCTGGAGTGCGACTTGGATCGCCCGGGAAAGCTTCGCGGTGCTGATGGATGAAGAACTGCCACCGGATGTCAGCCAGCATATGCTGGAACTGGCCTGCAGCGTGCCGGGCGTTTTAGGCGCCCATGACTTGCGCACGCGGATTTCCGGCAACCAGTGGTTCGTGCAGCTGCACCTGGAACTGCCGGGGGAGCTGACGCTGTCGGTCGCCCACGGCATCAGCGATCAAGCCGCCGATGCGATCCACGCCGCCTATCCGCGGGCCGAAGTGCTGGTGCACGCCGACCCGCAGGAAGTGGTGAAAGCCGCCCGGGCTCAGAAACTCACCTGATAGCCGCGACTGCTCAGGCAATTGCCCTGTGCCTGGCGGTAGGTTTGCACCACTGACGGGGCGGGTTGATAGGTCGCGGTTCGCGGATCGAAGCCACTCTGCTGCACCGCGTATTGATAGCACTCGTAACCGTCCTGATTGACCTGCTCCTGCGACTGGCCGTTGGTGGGGTATGCCACCACGTCGTAACCGTTACTGGCCGGTTGTGGCTGCACGGTGTTCATGGGTGGCTCGACCACGACGTAATCCTGGGTGCTGTCCTGCCAGGCGTAATACGAACCGGCCGCAAGGAAAAGCACCGACCCACCGATCAAGACCTGCTCGGCGTAGTCAGGCAGATAGCGGACCCGGATCCCGCGAGGCGGCTCGACCACCACATAGCGCGGACCCAACGGGCGATACCAATAGCCACCGGAATAGTAGTAATCCATGCCACGGTAAGGCACGCGATAGTCGCGATCCGGGAAGCGGTCGATCACATGACCGGGCCGATACTGCGGGCCGGGCCCCCAACCGTTGCCGCGCCCTGGCCCCCGAGGGTCATTGGACGGAGCGCCTATATAGCCGTTCCAGTGCTGGTTGGGATCGTTGCGCCGCGGTTGATCCTGATAGTAACCACGCCGCGGCTGTTGAGTCTGTTGCACGGTGTCGGGCCGACCCTGGATGGGTAAATCGTTAGCCGGCAGTTGCGGCGGTGGCGGGGGTGGCCGAACCGGGTTGTTGAAGTCAGGCTGCGGACGGCTCTGCCATTGGCCGCCATTCTGATTCTGGGCGTTGTTTTGATGACCGTCGCGCTCGAACTGGCGACTGTTGTCGCCACGAATGATGTCGTTGTTTTGCTGGCGTGGCTGATTGTTGCCACCATGGCCCTGATTATTGTTGCCCTGATGGCCACCGTCCCCGTGCTGCCCAGCATCGGGACCCCGGTTCTGCGGCTCATCGGCTTGCGATTGCGCAGTGACACTGACCTCAACACCGATAATCAGCAAACCAACACCGGTCACACGCCAGATGCGCGACTTCATGCTTTTCCTCATTGCGGGTTAGGGCCTGTAGGTAAGACTGGCAATGCATTGGCCGGTTCTGCAACAGGTTATCAGTCGCGCAACTTATTTATTGAGGGTGGCCGATCAAATTCCAGGCAAAGAAAAAGGGGAGACCCGTCGGCCTCCCCTTGAGAACTTCGTCCGTGCTCGACGCTTTTGACGTCGGCTCACCTCACGCCGTCTTCTGGACAGTGTGTAGCTCGGGGGCCGGCTCATCCCCTGTGGGAGTGGCGACCGCAGCTGGCCTGTTTGGGCGAGCCGCACTGGACTGTTTGTCCGAGCAGTGATTCTGGTGATAAGAATAGGCTCGGAGCGCCGACAGAGGATTGCGAAGATTGCTCAAATAAACATCACTTGCGCAATTTTTAACCCTGGATAGATAATCTGCCGCAATAGATACGACAAGGGACCGTTTGATGAGCAAACTCGACCGTTATGACCTGAGCATTTTGGCTGAATTGCAGCGCGACGCGCGCATCTCCAATCAGGAGCTGGCCGAACGCATCGGCCTGTCGCCTTCACCCTGCTCGCGTCGGGTCAAGCAACTGGAGGATGACGGCTACATTTCCCGCCAGGTCGCCCTGCTCGACCGCAAGATGCTCGGCCTGAGCCTGACGGCCTACGTGCTGATCGGCATGGACCGGCACACGCCGGAGCGTTTCGAGAACTTCGAAGCGGCCATTCGTACCTTGCCGCAGGTGCTGGAATGCAGCCTCGTGACGGGAATGGATGCCGACTATCAGCTCAAGGTCGTGGTACCGGACATGGACCATTACCAGAAACTGCTGCTGGGGCATCTGACGCGGATTGAAGGGGTGACCAGCGTGCGGTCGAGCTTTGTGTTGAACCAGGTGTTGAACAGCACCGAACTGCCTTTGACTCATTTGCGCAGCTGAAGACGCCTTCGCGGCAAGCCCGCTCCCACGGGGATCTCACATGCACTGAAGATCCATTGTGGGAGCGGGCTTGCTCGCGAAGAGGTCCGTACAGGCGACGAATAGCTGCGACACACCGCCGCAGGCCCGCACCTCACGCACCCGCCATGCCTTATACTCCAGCGCCTTTTAGCCCCGCCCGCACTGGAGATGTCCGATGGATCCTGCAGTATTCGAAGAGTGGATGATGACCGGACTGGTCAGCATTCTGATCATTTTCATGGGTTTCATCGTCTGGGATCTGGCGAAGAAGTCCAAGGCCGGACGCTTCGGTTCGTTCATTCTGTTCTTCGTGCTGGGCCTTGGCGTGGCAGCATTCATCATCAAGAGTGTAGTGATCGGCCTGATCGAAACCGGCACGCTATAAACGCGCCGGCACTTCCTTCCATTGGCCCTGATCGAGCCCTTCGATCGTCCAGTCGCCGATCCTGACCCGCACCAGCCGCAACGTTGGCAACCCGACCGCCGCTGTCATGCGCCGCACCTGCCGGTTGCGACCTTCGCGAATCACCAGTTCCAGCCAACTTGTCGGCACGCTTTTGCGAAAGCGTACCGGCGGATTGCGCGGCCACAACGCGGGCTCATCCAGTTGCCGCGCCTCGGCGGGCAAGGTCATGCCGTCGTTCAACTCCACACCATCACGCAAACGCTGCAGCTGCTCGACACTCGGCTCGCCTTCGACCTGTACCCAGTAGGTCTTGGCCAGTTTGTGCCTGGGGTCGGCGATGCGCGCCTGAAGCTGGCCGTCGTTGGTCAGCAACAGCAAGCCTTCGCTGTCGCGGTCCAGCCTGCCTGCCGGGTAAATCCCGGGAATCTCGATAAAATCCTTGAGCGTCGCGCGCCCTTCGCCGTCGCTGAACTGTGTCAGTACGTCGAACGGTTTGTTGAACAGGATCAGCCTCGGCTCGGCCGGTGGCGCCTTGGCGACACGGCGCGCTGCTGAAGGAGATGGCTTCACGCCGGGGCGGCGGGAAACGGGACGTTGAGGACGAGACATGAGCAAAGGAACATCTAGCGGTCAGGGCTCACTATGCTAGTGGCCTGACCGCCAAATGACCATGACTGTCAGCGGAACGGCGGCTCGTCGAAGCTACGCAGTTTGCGCGAATGCAACGAGTTGAGTTCGGTACGCAGCAGGTCCACTGCTTCGATGCCGATTTTCAAATGCTGGCTGACCGCGCGCTCATAGAACGCGTTGGCCGAACCCGGCAGCTTGATTTCGCTGTGCAGCGGTTTGTCCGAGACGCAGAGCAACGTGCCGTAAGGCACCCGCAAACGATACCCCTGGGCGGCAATGGTGCCGCTTTCCATGTCCACCGCCACGGCGCGGGACAGGTTAATCAGCGGTCGCTCCTGGGCCCAGCGCAGTTCCCAGTTGCGGTCGTCGTAGGTCAGCACGGTGCCGGTGCGCAGGCGTTTCTTCAGCTCATCTCCATGTTCGCCGGTGATGTTGGCCGCCGCCTGCTGCAAGGCCATCTGCACTTCGGCCAAGGCCGGGATCGGAATGTTCGGCGGTACCACGCGGTCGAGAATCCCGTCACGGCGCATGTAAGCGTGAGCCAGTACGTAGTCGCCGATTGTCTGCGACTGACGCAAGCCACCGCAGTGGCCGATCATCAACCAGCAATGCGGACGCAGCACGGCCAGGTGATCGGTGATGTTCTTGGCGTTGGACGGGCCGACACCGATGTTCACCAGCGTCACACCGTGGCCGTCGGTGGCGATCAGGTGATAGGCCGGCATCTGGTAACGGTGCCAGACCACACCGGCGGCAATGGCCGAGGCTTCGCCGTGGTCCATGCTCTTTTCGATGATCACATTGCCCGGCAGCACCATGCGCACAAAACGCGGGTCACTGCGCAACTGCTCCAGGCCATGGACGATGAACTGGTCGACGTAACGGTGATAGTTGGTCAGCAGGATCCACGGCTGTACATGGCGCCAGTCGCTGCCGGTGTAGTGCACCAGTCGGCGCAGGGAGAAGTCCACCCGCGCCGCGTCGAACAGCGCCAGCGGCAGCGGATCGGTGTTTTCCCAATCGTACAGGCCATCGGCAATGCCATCGGACGCTGCCGACAGGTCGGTACTTGGGAACACTCGCGCCAGCACGGCGGCGGTGACACCGGAGCCGGCCAGTTCGTCGCCCTGCTCGACCACGTATGGATAAGGAATGTTCTGCTCGCTGACCCCGACCTCTACGGTCACGGTGAAGTCGTGCATCAATGGCACCAGCTGTTCCAGCAGGTACTTACGGAAAGCGGAGGGATGAGTGACGGTGACCCTGTAGGTGCCCGGCAACTGGACCTTGGCGTAAGCGCGGGTGGTCTGCGGGACTTCACCCTGGCAGTGGTAGGTCAGGCGCAGCTCGGGATAACGAAACATTGCCCGCTGCTCGGCATCCGGCTCGATACGATCCTTGAGATAGCGCTTGAGCGCCTGACTCAGCGCGGTGGTTGCACGATTGTGCAAGAGCGCAAGCCGATCCACGGCTTGCTCGGCGGTTTGAACGACAATAAAAGCTTCGGTCACGATCAGCATCCTGTGTTCTGACTTGCAGAGCTTCATCTTGCCTGCATCGTCGCTTCACGGGAACAGCGCAGACACAAATGCCAGACTCACCAAAGGTCAAAATGTTGCCTACAAAATAGCGGTCAGAAACCCTGCGGGGTCGAACGGGCGACGATCGCTTCCACATCCAGCCCACGCGGCAACGCGCCATAAACCCGCCCCCCCCCATTCAGACGACTGGCGATGAACGCATCACTGACCGCCGAATTCCCCGCCTC
This sequence comes from Pseudomonas sp. G(2018), assembly GCF_005502415.1. Classification (NCBI taxonomy): domain Bacteria; kingdom Pseudomonadati; phylum Pseudomonadota; class Gammaproteobacteria; order Pseudomonadales; family Pseudomonadaceae; genus Pseudomonas; species Pseudomonas sp. G(2018). The sequence continues at coordinate 151,507 of NZ_SCOO01000003.1, forward strand.
CAGCAACAACTTGGCCTGCAGCCCCAGCGCAATGTCCTCGGTCAGTTGCCGGGCGCGATACTGGATGTCGTCGGTGTCCTTGAACGCCGCCTGCAATTGAGTGATGTGAGTTGCCAAACGCTTGTCGCCATGGCCATCACCCAATTCGCTGAACAACGCATCAAGCACACCCGATTCTTTCGACAAAGCCCGCAGTACATCGAGGCATTGCACGTTGCCGGAGCCTTCCCACGTCGAGTTTACCGGCGCCTCACGGTAAAGGCGCGGCAGGATGCTGTCTTCGACATAACCGGCACCGCCCATGCATTCGGCGGCTTCGTTGATCATGGCCGGCGCGCGTTTGCAGATCCAGTACTTGCCTACTGCCGTCACCAGTCGGGCGAATTTCGCTTCCTGGGAATCATCCAGATGATCCAGCGCACGGCCCATGCGCAGGCTCAAGGCCAAGGCCGCTTCGCTTTCCAGCGCCAGGTCGGCCAGTACGTTTTGCATCAGGGGTTGTTCACTGAGCAACTTGCCACCGACCATGCGGTGGGCACAGTGATGGCTGGCCTGGGTCAGTGCCTGGCGCATCAAGGCACTTGAGCCGACCATGCAATCGAATCGGGTCATCGCCACCATTTCGATAATGGTCGGAACGCCCCGGCCTTCTTCGCCGACCATCCATGCCAGGGCACCACGGAACTCTACTTCGCTGGAGGCGTTGGAGCAGTTGCCGAGTTTGTTTTTCAGGCGCTGGATATAGAACTGGTTACGCGTGTCATCCGGGCGATGGCGCGGCAGCAGGAAACAGGTCAGGCCTTTATCCGTCTGCGCCAGGGTCAGGAAGGCGTCGCACATCGGCGCCGAACAGAACCATTTGTGCCCCACCAGCTCATAGGCCTGGCCAGGACCGCTTGCCCCCACCGGATAGGCCTTGGTGGTGTTGGCCCGGACATCGGTGCCGCCCTGTTTTTCGGTCATGGCCATGCCGATGGTGACACCCGCCTTGTGGGCCATGCCGACATTACGCGGGTCGTACTCGGTGGCGAGGATCTTCGGTAGCCATTTGTCCGCCAGGTCCGGTTGCAGACGCAGTGCAGGGACACTGGCGAAGGTCATGGTCAGCGGGCAGCCGCTGCCGGCTTCAGCCTGGCTATGCAGATACGTCATGGACGCCCGGGCGACGTGGGCGCCGTCCTGCGGATGCGCCCAAGGCAACGAGGTCAGGCCATGTTCGATCGCCGCATGCATCAGCTGGTGATAGGCCGGGTGAAATTCCACCAGGTCGATGCGGTGGCCATAGCGGTCGTGACTGTTGAATACCGGTTTGTTCTGGTTGGCCAGAAACCCCGCTTCCATCAGTGGCCCGCCGGCCAGTGCGCCGTAAGCCTCAATCCGCGACTCGGCCCAGCCGGCCTCGAAACGCCGCGACCACTCCTGCAGCGGCAAATCGATGCGATACAGGTTGGCGCCGTCCAGTGACGGTGGCTGGTTGGTGACTTCGTGGGTTTCGGCGAACTGATGCAGGTTCATGACGGGGCTCCTTTGGTCAGCCAAGGAATTTCAGTTAAGCACCGCCCCTTGGCCGAACAAAGTGTCATATCCGCCTAACTGTCGGCGCTTTCACCCTGCTTCGGACAAAGTACCCGGCGATAGAGCGCTGCCTGCAAGTCTTCGAATTTTACCGGTTTGCTCAGGCAATCGATCAGCGCGCCCGTCGGGCAACGTTCCCGATCCGCGCCCTGAGCGATCATGAACACCGGCAAGTCCGCGCACTTCGGTAAGGCCCGGATCTGGCAACAGACGGACACCCCCTCCACGGGTGGTACCTGACTATCGAGCAACACCGCATCAAAGGTTTCACGCTGCAGGAATTCGAGCGCAGCGATGCCGCTGTCAGCGGTCCGCACCCGGAACCCGAGCTTGAGCAACATGCCGCGCATCACCAATTGATTGATGTTGTTGTCATCCACCAACAGCACGGTGCAATCCTGCGGTAGCCGCAAACGCGGGAAGTCGCGCGTCATGAAGGGTACTGATGGAGACTCGATCGCCGGGAATTCGAACTCGACATCGAGCTGGAAACGACTGCCATGACCGGGTTCGGAACGGTGCGTCAGACGGCCGCCGAGCAACTCGACCAATTGCCGGCAGATCGCCAGACCCACGCCCAGACCGCCGTACTCGCGCGTCATCGAACCATCGAGCTGGAAGAACCGCTGGTACATCGTCGCCTCGCCCAGATCGGTAAAGCCGATGCCGGTGTCGATCACCGCGAAGGACAACGCCAGCCGATCGGAATTAGCTGTTTTCCCGGTCACCCGCAGCGCCAGACCTCCGACGCGGGTGAACTTGATGGCGTTATCCAGCAAGCATTCCAGGCATTGCGCCAACTTGGCACTGTCGCCGTGCAAGCGATCCGGCACGCCCGGCGCCACATCGACCTTGAAATCCAGAGACTTGCTGGAAGCATTACCTTCAAATTGCACGCGCAATGCCTCGACCACGCTACGCAGACTGAACGTCGACGGGGAAGCCTTGAGCTTGCCGGCCTGCAATTCGGTCAGCGTGAGAATGCCATTGACCATGCGCATCATGTCCCGCGCCGACCCGGCGGCGGTTTGCTGGTATTGCTCCAGTTCCGGGTCCATTTCGACGGTTTGCATCAGCTCCAGCGAACCGATCACGCCGTTCATGGGCGTGCGCAATTCATGGGTCAGGGTCGCGAGGAATTCGTCCTTGAGCTGGTTACTGCGGGCCAGTTGCTGGTTGAGTACTTCCAGCTTTTGCCCGGCGTCGAGCAGAGTTTGCGCCTGCTGCTCGCGCATGGCATTGATGCGGTCGGCCAGGGCCAGCGACAGCAGCGCCACTTCGATGGCCGAGCCGATCTGGCTGGAATACATGGTCAGGAACACGTTCGGCAGATAACCCAGGACCATCAGGGTATTGATGATGCCGCCGAGCAAAAAAGCCGACCAGGCAATGATGAAATAGCGCGCGACCCGCAGCCCGCGCAGCCAGGCGAAAATCCCCGCAGCAAAAATCACCACCGTGAAGGTCAGCGCCAGGGCTGTCGCCAGGCGCAAGGCCAGGGCATAACTGGTCATCAGTGATAACCCGACCACCAATGCACTGAACACCACCAACGCCAGCAAAAAGCGGTCAAGCCAGCGACTGAGAGTGGCCGTCTGCAAGAAACTGCGGGCGAACTGGCTGCCGAACAGCCCGGCACAGCCGATGAAAAACGGCGTCGCCGCGTTGGCCCACCAGGGATTGTCCGGCCAGAAATACTGTACGGCCGCGCCATTCACCGAGAGCTGATACAAGCCGAACGAGGCGATGTAGAAGATGTAATAGAGGTAGCTGGTATCCCGCACACTGAGGTAGATGAACAGGTTGTAGACCAGCATTCCCAGCAATACACCGTAGATCAGCCCCAACACGTAAAGCCTGACCGGCTGCGCTTCGAGGTAGGCGGTACTCGACCACAGCGTGACCGGCGCCTGGATCGAGCCCTGGCTTTGCAGGCGCAGATACAGGGTTTGCGTTTGGTCGGGAATGAAATCCAGATTGAACAGGTAGTTGTTCTGTCGGATTTCGCGACTGGAGAATGGCAAGGCATCGCCAGTCTGGCGAACCCGTTGATAGTTGCCGGCCGCATCGGGCTGGTACAGGTCAAGGTGATCGAGGGGCGGATAGGCCAGTTCCAGCAGCCAGGTCCGCTGCGCCGTCGGGTTGGTCGGACGGTAGTGCAGGTCGATTTTCAGCCAGTACACCGAACGCGAATACCCGGCGTTGAGGGTGGCCTTGTCATGAGGCTTGAAGTTGCCGGCCGCGGCGAGCGCGCGCACATCTGCGATGCTCGCCTGACCACCGGCATCTTCAAACACTTGCAGAGTTCGGCCCAGGGGGAGGCTTTGAGTGAACTCATCGAATTCGACGGCGTTCGCCAGGAGGGGCAAACACAACAGCAACATCAGCAAATAGCGCATTTATGCCCCAGCGTGGCCTTTCCGGTTCCGTCAGGAAGCCCCCCATTCCCTTTGAGTAGACGTAAAACCGGTGTTACCTGTTATTGGTTTGGATCCACTCTAGCATAGCCGTTGATGGCCATTGAGCACTACTGAAATTTTTCCTACAAAGGCTCTAGCACGGGCGTTCCAGCGGATGTTATTGAGATAGAGCTGTTTGGTGGGTCAGATTGTGAAAATGCCACTCCGAACAGTGTCCCCTCGCCACAATGTATCGGCTGGACAGGATGACACCACACCCGAAAAAAGATGTTTGGTGGTAAGCTCGCGCACCATGAATATCTACAGCTCTCGCCCCGTTGTCCTCTGTCTCTCCGGCCACGACCCAAGTGGTGGCGCCGGCTTGCAGGCAGATATCGAAGCCCTGCTCGCCCAGGGTTGCCATGCGGCTCCGGCCGTCACCGCCCTGACCGTGCAAGACACCGTCAATGTCACTGACTTCCGCGTCCTCGACCGTGAGTGGGTGTTGGCCCAGGCCAATGCCGTGCTCAACGACTCCGAAGTCGCAGCCGTCAAACTGGGCATGCTCGGTTCCCTGGAAATGGTCGACACCGTTGTCGAACTGCTTTCGGCGCACCCGCATTTGCCAGTGGTCTGCGACCCGGTGTTGCGCGCCGGCGGCGGCGGACGCCTGGGCAAGGATGAAGTCGGCTACGCCATGCGCGAACGCCTGCTGCCCCTGTCGATCATCGCCACCCCCAACCTCCCCGAAGCCCGAATCCTCGCCGAACTGCCTGAAGGCACCGCGGACGAGTGCGCTGAAAAACTCCTGCCGTTCGTCAAACACCTGCTGATCACCGGCGGCCATGGCGACGAGACCGAAATCCACAATCGCCTCTACAGCCGCGATGGCCTGCGCCAGACCTATACCTGCCAGCGCTTGCCCGGCAGCTATCACGGCTCCGGCTGCACCTTGGCCAGCGCCCTCGCCGGCCGTCTGGCCCAAGGTGAAAACCTCGCCAGTGCCGTGCAGACCGCGCTTAACTACACGTGGCGTACCCTGCGCGATGCCGAGCAGTTGGGTAAAGGCCAGTTCGTGCCACGCCGCCTGCCACTGGACTTCTGTTCGTAACGCCATGAGGGCTGTCCGATGAAACTACGTGGTCTGTACGCCATTACCGACAGCCATCTACTGAACGGTAAATTGCTTCAGTATGTGGAGGCGGCGCTGGAAGGCGGCGTTACCCTGCTGCAATACCGTGACAAGAGCAGCGATGAAGCCCGCCGCCTGCGTGAAGCCGAAGCCTTGCGTGAACTGTGCGAACGCTACAAGACCCGGCTGATCATCAATGACGACGCCGAGCTGGCTGCACGCCTGAACGTCGGCGTGCACCTGGGGCAGACCGACGGTCCGCTGACCCCGGCTCGCGCGTTGCTCGGTTCCAAGGCCATTATCGGTTCGACTTGCCACGCGCAACTCGAACTCGCCGAACAGGCCGCCAGGGAAGGTGCCAGTTATGTCGCCTTCGGCCGCTTCTTCAACTCCAATACCAAACCCGGCGCCCCGACCTGCAGCCTCGACCTGCTCGACCAGGCCCGCCAGCGGTTGCACCTGCCGATCTGCGCGATTGGTGGCATCACCCTCGACAATGCGGCCCCGCTGGTGGCCCATGGGGTCGATCTGCTGGCCGTGGTGCATGGCCTGTTTGGCGCCGAGAGTACGGCTGAAGTGACCCGCCGCGCCCGCGCGTTCAACGAACTGCTTTCTATTAATTAGCTAAAAGTCTGAGAGCCCGATCATGTCTCGTTCCGAAACCCTGTTTGCCAATGCCCAGAAACACATTCCCGGCGGTGTGAATTCGCCGGTTCGTGCGTTCAAAAGTGTTGGCGGCACGCCGCTGTTCTTCAAGCACGCCGAAGGCGCCTACGTCACCGACGAAGACAACAAACGCTATGTGGATTACGTCGGTTCCTGGGGCCCGATGATTCTGGGTCACAGCCATCCGGAGGTGCTGGACGCCGTGCGCAAGCAGCTTGAACACGGCCTGTCCTATGGTGCCCCGACCGAGATGGAAACCCAGATGGCTGATCTGGTCTGCTCGCTGGTGCCGTCGATGGAAATGGTGCGCATGGTCAGCTCCGGCACCGAAGCGACCATGAGCGCGATCCGTCTGGCCCGTGGTTTCACCGGTCGCGACAGCATCATCAAATTTGAAGGCTGCTACCACGGCCACTCCGACAGCCTGCTGGTCAAGGCCGGTTCCGGCGCCTTGACTCAAGGCGTCCCAAGCTCGGCCGGTGTTCCGGCGGCCTTCGCCAAACACACCCTGACCCTGCCGTTCAACGACATCGACGCCGTTGAAGCCATGCTCGCCGAAGTCGGTCAGGATGTGGCTTGCATCATCGTCGAGCCCGTAGCCGGCAACATGAACTGCGTACCACCGGCCCCAGGTTTCCTCGAAGGCCTGCGCACCCTGTGCGACAAGCACGGCGTGGTGCTGATCTTCGACGAAGTGATGACCGGTTTCCGCGTCGCCCTCGGCGGTGCCCAGGCCCACTACGGCGTAACGCCGGACCTGACCACCTTCGGCAAGATCATCGGCGGTGGCATGCCGGTCGGCTGCTTCGGCGGTAAGCGCGAAATCATGTCGCGCATTGCCCCGCTGGGTCCGGTTTACCAGGCTGGCACCTTGTCCGGTAACCCGTTGGCGATGGCGGCCGGCCTGACCACCCTGCGCCTGATCAGCCGTCCAGGCTTCCACGCCGAGCTGACCGACTACACCACTCGCCTGCTCGATGGCCTGCAAGTGCGTGCGGATGCAGCGGGTATTCCGTTCGTGACCACCCAGGCCGGCGGTATGTTCGGTCTGTACTTCAGCGGTGCCGACGACATCGTGACTTTCGATGACGTAATGGCCAGCGACGCCGCCCTGTTCGGCCGCTTCTTCCACCTGATGCTGGAAGGTGGTGTGTACCTGGCACCGAGCGCCTTCGAAGCCGGCTTCACCTCGATCGCTCACGGCGAAGCCGAGCTGAAACTGACGCTGGATGCCGCCGAGCGCGCATTTGCTGCCTTGAAGTAATGCTCGAAACGCTGACGTTGGCCATCGCCAGCGTCAGCTTACACCTACACTCCAGCGCTTTTTCCTACTCATCTGCCAATAATCCCCCGCAAACCGGGCGATATATTTCCCTCGCAGCAGAAAAACGAGTAAAGACTTTGTAAGGTTGGCCCTGCTTATTTCATAATGCCCGCTTATTGGATCCCCTCGATGGGTCCGCGCGCCCTTCAGAGGTAAGTCGATTCCCATGAACCGCACCGGCCGCGCCCTTTCACTGGGCTGCCTGTTGCTCCTTCAGCCCCTGCTCGCGCTCGCACAAGCAGGCGGTAACTCGTTGTTAATCCCAGCGATGGGTCGCTGCACCCTCAATACCCAGCCGCAAGACCTGGCACAGGCGCTGGCCACCTGCCAGAAAGCGTCGGATGAAGGGGATGCGCAAGCGCAATACGAGTTGGGTGAGTTCTACTACGAAGGCAAAAATGCGCCGCGCGACCTCAATCAAGCCCTGAGCTACTTCGAAAAGGCCTCGCTGCAAGGCCACGCCCAGGCGCAATTCAAGCTCGGCTCCATGTTCTTCCACGGCGAAGGTGTCCCGGCCAACAACGTTCAGGCTTACATCCTGCTGAAAATGGCCGCGGTCAACGGCGCTGAAGACGCGCTGGATACCGCCGACGAAGTCACCGAGAAAATGCGCCGCGAAGAGCTGGAAGTCGCCACTCAGGTGCTTGGGCAAATTTTCCGCAAATACCTGATGGAATTGCAGAGTGCCGACGGGCGTACGCCTTTCTCGCCATTGCCCTGATTTTCATATCGCCCTGGCTGACCCCTTCGCAAGCAGGCTCGCGAAGGGAACGACTCGGTCTTGAGACTTACTTCTCAGGCATCGGCACCGGAAACGGCATCACATTGCCGACCCCGCCGCGGGCTTCGCTGATTTTCGGGGTCCCCAGGCGCTCGACTTCATCGATGCGCACGATCGAGTGCATCGGCACGAAGCTGCGCACAACGCCTTCGAACTGCGCCTTGAGCTTCTCTTCGCTCGGATCGACGACCACTTGCGTGCGCTCGCCAAAGACGAACTCTTCCACTTCCAGAAAGCCCCACAGATCGCTCTGATAGATCTGCTTGGCGTACATTTCGAACACCTGGCCCTGGTTGAGGAAAATCACCTTGTAGATTGGAGCTTCACGTTTGGTCATGGTGGGCGAGTAACACATCGGGGATAAAAAAGAGGGCGCGAACTATAGCATAGCCACCGGACGCGCAGCGGTAGGAACCTGGGAACATGTTCCCTATAATGCGCGGTTCTTCGAATCACGTGATGACCCTTTTCCATGGCCAAGAAGCTTTACATCAAAACCCACGGTTGCCAGATGAACGAGTACGACAGCTCGCGCATGGTCGATCTGCTGGGCGAACACCAGGCCCTGGAAGTCACCGCTCGGGCTGAAGACGCCGACGTGATCCTGCTCAACACCTGCTCGATCCGCGAACGCGCCCAGGATCGCGTCTACTCGCAGCTCGGCCGCTGGCGCGAACTTAAACTGGCCAATCCGGACATGGTGATTGCCGTTGGCGGTTGCGTGGCCAGCCAGGAAGGCGCCGCCATCCGCGATCGCGCGCCTTATGTCGACGTGGTGTTCGGCCCGCAAACCCTGCACCGCCTGCCGGAAATGATCGACGCCGCGCGCATCAGCAAGCTGCCGCAAGTCGACGTCTCGTTCCCGGAAATCGAAAAGTTCGACCACTTGCCCGAGCCGCGCATCGACGGCCCGAGTGCTTACGTATCGGTAATGGAAGGCTGCAGCAAGTACTGCACCTTCTGCGTGGTGCCCTACACCCGGGGCGAAGAAGTCAGCCGCCCGTTCGACGACGTGATCGCCGAGATCATTCACCTAGCCGAAAACGGCGTGCGTGAAGTGACGCTGCTGGGGCAGAACGTCAACGGTTATCGCGGCACGACCCATGACGGTCGTCTGGCTGATCTGGCCGAATTGATCCGGGTGGTTGCCGCCGTCGAGGGCATCGACCGTATCCGCTATACCACCTCGCACCCGCTGGAGTTCTCCGACAGTCTGATCCAGGCCCATGCCGAAGTACCGGAGCTGGTGAAACACCTGCATTTGCCGGTGCAATCGGGTTCGGACCGGATCCTGGCCGCGATGAAGCGCAACCACACCGCGCTTGAGTACAAATCCAAACTGCGCAAGCTGCGGGCTGCCGTGCCGGGCATTTGCATCAGCTCGGACTTTATCGTTGGCTTCCCCGGCGAGACCGAAAAAGACTTCGAACAGACCATGAAGCTGATCCAGGACGTCGGTTTCGACTTCTCCTACTCGTTCGTCTACAGCCAGCGTCCCGGCACACCGGCCGCCGACCTGGCCGATGACACACCGGAAGAACTGAAAAAAGAGCGCTTGAATGCCCTGCAACATCGGTTGAACCAGCAAGGTTTCGAAATCAGCCGACAAATGGTCGGTTCGATCCAGCGCATTCTGGTCACCGATTATTCGAAAAAAGATCCTGGCGAGCTGCAAGGTCGCACCGAAAATAACCGTATCGTCAATTTCCGCTGCGACAATCCGACGTTGATCGGCCAGTTCGCCGATGTGCACATCGACGCGGCCCAGCCGCATTCGCTGCGGGGTTCGCTGATCCAATAACACCGCATCCCCCCTGTGGGAGCGAGCCTGCTCGCGAATACGGTTTGACATTCAACTTATGATTCGACTGTCAGGCCGCTTTCGCGAGCAGGCTCGCCCCCACAAGGGATGGTGTTTGGCGCCGGGAAATTTAAGAGCTTTCGCGCCCACGCCACTGGCGTTATCCTTGATTTCATCACTATTGCCCCAGGGCGGCTAAATACGACCTTGAACGCACCCATAGAACCACATCGTTTCATCCTCGAGCCTTTTGAGGCTCGTCGCTTCGCCAATCTGTGCGGGCAATTCGACGAGCATCTGCGCTTGATCGAACAGCGCCTGACCATCGAGATCCGCAACCGCGGAAACCAGTTCGAACTGATCGGCGAGCGTAAACACACCACCTCCGCGGAAAACCTTCTGCGCCGCCTGTACCGGGAAACCAAGGGTACCGAGCTGTCGCCGGACATGGTTCACCTGTTCCTGCAGGAATCCGCCGTCGAAGAGCTGGACAACCACTCGCCCGCCGACGCCGCCGTCGCCCTGCGCACCAAAAAAGGCATGATTCGCCCTCGTGGTGTGAATCAGCAGCGCTATGTGAAGGAAATCCTCGGTAACGACATCAACTTCGGCATTGGCCCGGCCGGTACTGGCAAGACCTATCTGGCCGTTGCCTGCGCGGTGGATGCCCTGGAACGCGAGCAGATCCGCCGCATCCTGCTGGTTCGCCCGGCGGTCGAAGCCGGCGAAAAACTCGGCTTCCTGCCTGGCGATCTGTCCCAGAAGATCGACCCGTACCTGCGCCCGCTCTATGACGCACTCTACGAAATGCTCGGCTTCGAACACGTCGCCAAGCTGATCGAACGCCAGGTCATCGAAGTCGCGCCGCTGGCCTACATGCGTGGCCGTACGCTGAACAACAGCTTCATCATCCTCGACGAAAGCCAGAACACCACCGTCGAGCAAATGAAAATGTTCCTGACCCGGATCGGCTTCGGTTCCACGGCCGTCATCACCGGTGATATCACCCAGGTCGACCTGCCACGCGGCACCAAATCCGGGCTGCATCACGTAATCGAAGTGTTGAAGGACGTGCCGGGCATCAGCTTCACCCACTTCCAGCCCAAGGACGTCGTGCGTCATCCGCTGGTACAGCGCATCGTCGAAGCCTATGAGCGCTTTGAAAATCGTGTGGCTGATGAAGCATCGAAGGATAACCGCCGCGATGCTTGAGCTTGACCTGCAAATCGCGACCCAAGCCCCCGCCCCCAGCGAAGCCGAATTCCGCCAGTGGTGCGAACTGGCCCTGCGTCAGCGCACTGCCGACTCCGAAATGACCATTCGCCTGGTCGACGAAGCCGAAGGCCGCGAGCTGAACCACACCTGGCGGCAAAAGGATTACGCAACTAACGTCTTGTCTTTCCCGGCCGATGTGCCGGACGAGTTCCTCGACATCCCGTTGCTGGGCGACCTGGTGATCTGTGTCGCCGTGGTCGAGCGCGAAGCCGCCGAACAGGGCAAGGCACTCAAGGCCCACTGGGCGCATCTGGTGATTCACGGCTGCTTGCATCTGCTCGGTTACGACCATATAGATGACGACGAAGCCGAAGAAATGGAAGCACTGGAACGCACATTGCTTGCAGAACTGGGCTATCCCGATCCGTACGCGGACGACGAAACCGAAACATCCCCAACCGTCACAACAAAGGATTCAGAGTAATCGCTATGAGCGAAGATCGATCGAGCAACGGGCAGAAGTCATGGCTGGGTAAGCTCACCCAGGCTTTTGCCCACGAGCCGAAAAACCGCCAGGAGCTGCTGGAGCTGCTGCGCGATGCACATCAGAACAAACTGCTGGACAGCGAAGCGCTGGCCATCGTCGAAGGCGCCATCCAGGTAGCCGACCTGCAGGTACGGGACATCATGGTCCCGCGCTCGCAGATGATCAGCATCAAGGCGACCCAGACACCCCGCGAATTCCTGCCTGCCGTGGTCGACTCGGCCCACTCCCGCTACCCGGTGATCGGCGAAAGCCATGATGACGTGATGGGCGTGTTGCTGGCCAAGGACTTGCTGCCGCTGATCCTCAAGGAGAACGGCGACCACTTCAACATCAAGGATCTGCTGCGCCCGGCCACCTTCGTGCCGGAGTCCAAGCGACTGAATGTGCTGCTGCGCGAATTCCGCGCCAACCACAACCACATGGCCATCGTCATCGACGAATACGGCGGCGTGGCAGGCCTGGTGACCATCGAAGACGTACTGGAGCAGATCGTCGGCGACATCGAAGACGAGCACGACGTCGAAGAAGACAGCTACATCAAGCCGCTGCCCAGCGGTGATTTCCTGATCAAGGCTCTGACACCGATCGAGAACTTCAACGAGTTCTTCGACAGCGAGTTCTCCGACGATGAGTTCGACACGGTTGGCGGCCTGGTGATGAGTGCGTTCGGGCACTTGCCAAAACGCAACGAAATCACTGAAATCGGCACCTATCGTTTCCGCATCCTGAACGCCGACAGTCGTCGGATTCATTTGCTGCGCCTGACGCCTATTGCTCGGTAAACACTAAGGATAGAAATGCGCTGGATAACCCGCCCCGGCTGGCCCGGTAACCTGCTGGCCGTGGCGGCCGGTGCAATCACCACCCTGGCCCTGGCGCCTTTCGATATCTGGCCGCTGGCACTGCTGGCAGTGGGGCTTTTCTACGCAGGCACGCGTGAACTGAGCCCCCGCCAGGCACTCGGCCGTGGCTGGTGTTTCGGCTTCGGCCTGTTCGGCGCCGGTACCAGCTGGATCTATTACAGCATTCACCATTTCGGTGGCGCCTCGGTGCTGCTGGCCGGATTCCTGATGCTGATTTTCACTGCGGCGATCGCCTGGTTCTTCGCCTTGCCGGCGTGGATCTGGGCACGCTGGCTGCGCCGCAACGAGGCGCCCTTGGCCGACGCCCTGGCTTTCGCGGCGTTGTGGGTTGGCCAGGAAGCGTTTCGCGGCTGGTTCCTCACCGGTTTCCCGTGGCTCTATTCCGGTTACAGCCAACTCGACGGCCCCCTGGCCGGGCTCGCCCCTGTGGGCGGCATGTGGTTGATTTCCTTCACGCTGGCCCTGACCGCCGCGCTGATCTACAACGGCTTGCGTCTGGCCCGTGGCGGCCGCAAGGCTTTCATCGCGCTGGGCGCCCTGCTGCTGGTCGGCCCATGGGTGGCTGGTATCGCACTCAAACATCATGCCTGGACCAGTCCCGCGGGCGCGCCGCTGAGCGTCGCAGCAATTCAGGGCAACATTGAACAAAACATGAAGTGGGACCCGGCGCAGCTCAATGCACAGTTGGAGCTGTACCGCGACATGAGCTTCACCTCCAAACGCGTCGACCTGCTGATCTGGCCTGAAACCGCGATCCCGGTGCTCAAGGAGTCTGCCCAAGGTTACCTGGACATGATGGGTAAATTCGCGGCGGAACGGGACTCGGCGATGATTACCGGCGTTCCGATCCGTGAAATCGTCCACCAGGAAAAACGCTACTTCAACGGCATCACAGTGGTCGGCGAAGGCGATGGCACTTACCTCAAGCAGAAACTGGTGCCCTTCGGCGAATACGTTCCACTGCAAGATGTGCTGCGCGGACTGATCGCCTTCTTCGACCTGCCGATGTCGGACTTTGCCCGTGGCCCTGCCGATCAGGCCATGCTGCAAGCCAAGGGCTACCAGATTGCGCCCTTCATCTGTTACGAAGTGGTGTACCCGGAGTTCGCCGCCGGCCTGGCCGCCCAAAGCGATCTGCTGCTGACCATCAGCAACGACACCTGGTTCGGCACGTCCATTGGTCCGCTGCAACACTTGCAGATGGCCCAGATGCGCGCACTTGAGGCCGGTCGCTGGATGATCCGCGCCACCAACAATGGCGTGACCGGCCTGATCAACCCGTTCGGGCAGATCACCGTGCAGATCCCGCAGTTCGAACGCGGCATCCTGTATGGCGAAGTCGTGCCGATGCACAACCTGACGCCTTATCTGCAATGGCGTTCGTGGCCGTTGATCATTGTTTGTGTGCTGTTGTTCGGTTGGGCACTGGTGGCTAACCGGATGGCCAAAACCGTTTAATCGCGTCACCTGCAAAACGATCGCAACCTCGTTTCACTCGAATCGAGGCTGCGGCCTATTAATTTTCTTAGCGATAAAACAGCGAATACCCGACCTGCCCCACCGCCTCATTCATCAATTGCCCGCTCTGCCAGATCGACTTGAACTCCGGCAACCAGCCACCAAACGGCCGAGCGTTATCCACACCTAAAAAGCCCATTGGCGCCGGCACCACCTCAAATCCGGCCTTCTGGAAACTCCAGACCGCTCGCGGCATATGCCAGGCCTGAGTCACAAGCACCACTCGCTTGATCCCTTCGGGCAACAACACCTGTGCGCTGAACTGCGCGTTCTCCCAGGTCGTACGGCTACGCCCTTCCTGCCAGCGAACAGGCACGCCAAAGTCATCGCGCAATGAATCAGCCATCAATCGGGCTTCGGTCGGTGGCGTGCCGTAATGCAGGCCGCCACTGGTCAGAATCGGCAAGCCCGAGGCCTTGGCCAGACGCGCCGCATAGCGCTGGCGCTCAAGACCAACACCGGTCGGCTGATCGTCTCCCCACGCTGGATCGCCCCGCTCACGCCCCGAGCCAAGGATTACAATCGCATCGGCGTGCTGACTCAGTGTTGCCCACTCCTCGAACGCCAGCGGCGGCTCACGCTCCAGCATTTCGGCGCTCCACTGCACCACAATCGGCAGGCTCATCAACCAGAAACCACCTAGCCCCAGGGCAAAGCACACGCCGGCGAGCCGCGGTCTTGAGCGTCGCAGGCACCAGGCAAGCAAAAGCAGCAGCAACAGGATGCCGGGTGGCAAGAGAAGTTGTTTCACAAAATAACGAAAAGGCATCGAGCATCTCCATGAAGATGCTCGAAGCCTAAGTGGGTTGACGCGATGCGACAATAAATACGGAAGGACTATGCTTCAGAAAATCATGGAGCATGGCTCTGTTGCCCTATTTGCACCGCAGTGACCGGACCTTTACCGCGTCTCTGCCAGGTACTTTATCCTTGAGCCAGATGATCTTGGCCGAACGTGGTGCGTCAAGTTGCTTGACTGCCTCGGACAAGCATCCGTGTGTCTCACGTTCACTACGATCCAGATACGCCTTGACCAGGGCAAATTCTGCGGGGCTCAAGCCGCGCAACTCCAGTTCCAGTGGGCGTTCGTCGCGCAGCCGACCAGCGGTTTTTGCCGCCTCCAGGGCCATGCCCAGACGATCGATCAGTCTTTCGTACAGCTCCGGTTTTGTAGCTTTTTGCTGTGACTCAACCATCCCTCACCTCATTGGAAGATAAGACCTACTCCCCAGTTAGAGCTTAGCTTCCATGCACAAACCGGCTGAGCGCCGCGACCAACGGCCCTCGCAGCCGTTTTCACGAGACGCGCGGCAGTAATCAGGGTTTCCCTCGGTCGAGTGCGGTCATGTATGCTACGGCGCTTCCTGTAACTCCACTTCCAGCTCGCCTGGGCACCGAAACGCCGAATTGGCGCATTCATCGTCCAGCGTTGCATTGAAGAGGATTAGGCCACCCCTATTCAGTTCAAAAGTAGCCATGCACGAACAATATCAGCCCCGTGAAATCGAAGCCGCCGCCCAGTCGTTCTGGGATGAGCAAAAGTCCTTTGAAGTCAGTGAACAGCCAGGCAAGGAGACCTACTACTGCCTGTCGATGTTCCCTTACCCCAGCGGCAAGCTACACATGGGGCACGTGCGCAACTACACCATCGGCGACGTGATCTCCCGCTATCAGCGCATGCAAGGCAAGAACGTCCTGCAACCCATGGGTTGGGACGCCTTCGGCATGCCAGCGGAAAACGCCGCGATGAAGAACAACGTAGCGCCCGCCAAATGGACCTACGAAAACATCGCCTACATGAAAAGCCAGCTGCGCAGCCTGGGCCTGGCGGTGGACTGGTCGCGTGAAGTGACCACCTGCAAGCCGGACTACTACCGCTGGGAACAATGGCTGTTCACCCGCCTGTTCGAAAAAGGCGTGATTTACAAAAAAAGCGGCACCGTGAACTGGGATCCGGTGGACCAGACCGTTCTGGCCAACGAACAGGTGATCGACGGTCGCGGCTGGCGTTCCGGCGCGCTGATCGAAAAGCGCGAAATCCCGATGTATTACTTCAAGATCACCGCCTACGCGGATGAGCTGCTGGAGAGCCTCGACGAACTGACCGGCTGGCCTGAACAGGTCAAGACCATGCAGCGCAACTGGATCGGCAAATCCCGCGGCATGGAAGTGCAGTTCCCGTACAACGTCGATTCCATCGGCGAAACCGGCGCGCTGAAAGTCTTCACCACCCGCCCGGACACCCTGATGGGCGCGACCTACGTCGCCGTAGCCGCCGAACACCACCTGGCCACCCTGGCCGCGCAGAACAATCCTGAGCTGCAAGCGTTCATCGCCGAATGCAAGGGCGGCAGCGTCGCAGAAGCCGACGTCGCCACCCAGGAGAAAAAAGGCCTGCCGACCGGCCTGTTCGTCGAGCACCCGCTGACCGGCGAGAAACTGCCGGTGTGGGTCGCCAACTACGTGCTGATGCACTACGGCGATGGCGCGGTGATGGCGGTTCCGGCGCACGACGAACGTGATTTCGAGTTCGCCCACAAGTACAACCTGCCGGTCAAATCCGTGGTACGCACCAGTTCGGGTGAGACCAACCCGGCCCCGTGGCAGGACGCTTACGGCGAGTACGGCACGCTGATCAACTCCGGCGAGTTTGACGGCCTCGATTTCGCCGGCGCCTTCGACGCCATCGAAGTGGCGCTGATCAAGAAAAACCTTGGTGCCTCGCGCACCCAGTTCCGTCTGCGCGACTGGGGTATCAGCCGTCAGCGCTACTGGGGCTGCCCGATCCCGATCATCCACTGCAAAACTTGCGGTGATGTGCCGGTGCCGGAAGATCAACTGCCGGTCGTGCTGCCGGAAGACGTCGTACCCGACGGCGCCGGGTCGCCACTGGCACGCATGCCCGAGTTCTACGAATGCAGCTGCCCGAAATGCGGACAGCCTGCCAAGCGTGAAACCGACACCATGGACACCTTTGTCGAGTCCTCGTGGTACTACGCCCGCTACGCCTCGCCGCACTTCGAAGGTGGCCTGGTTGAAAAATCGGCGGCTGACCACTGGTTGCCGGTGGATCAGTACATCGGCGGTATCGAACACGCGATTCTTCACCTGCTCTACGCACGCTTCTTCCACAAGCTGATGCGCGACGAAGGCCTGGTGAGCTCCAACGAGCCGTTCAAGAACCTGCTGACCCAGGGCATGGTGATCGCCGAGACCTACTATCGTCGCGAAGCCAACGGTGCCTACACCTGGTTCAACCCGGCTGACGTTGAACTCGAACGCGACAGCAAGGCCAAGGTCATCAGCGCCAAGCTGATCGCAGACGGCCTGCCGGTGGAAATCGGTGGCACCGAGAAGATGGCCAAGTCGAAGAACAACGGCGTCGACCCACAGTCGATGATCGACCAGTTCGGCGCAGACACCTGCCGCCTGTTCATGATGTTCGCCTCGCCACCTGACATGAGCGCTGAATGGTCCGACTCCGGTGTGGAAGGTTCGCACCGCTTCCTCAAGCGCGTCTGGCGCCTGGCTCAAGCGCACGTTACCCAGGGCCTGCCGGGCAAACTGGACGTCGCCGGCCTGAACGACGAGCAGAAAGCCATTCGCCGTTCGATCCACCAGGCCATCAAGCAGGCCAGCCATGACGTCGGCCAGAACCACAAATTCAACACCGCCATCGCCCAGGTGATGACGCTGATGAACGTGCTGGAAAAAGCCCCGCAAGGCACCGAACAGGATCGTGCGCTGGTTCAGGAAGGTCTGGAAACCGTGACGCTGCTGCTGGCCCCGATCACCCCGCACATCTGCCATGAGCTGTGGCATCGCCTGGGTCACGCCGACCCGGTGATCGACGCCGGCTGGCCGGTACTGGACGAAAGCGCGCTGGTGCAGGACAGCCTGCAGCTGGTGATTCAGGTCAACGGCAAACTGCGTGGCCACATCGAAATGCCGGCCAGCGCCAGCCGCGAAGAAGTCGAGGCCGCCGCACGCGCCAACGAAAACGTGCTGCGCTTTGTCGACGGTCTGACCATTCGCAAAGTGATCGTGGTGCCCGGGAAACTGGTCAACATCGTCGCCAGCTAATTGGATCAGGCGCCAGGCCAAGCCTGGCGCCGAGTAAAACCTTTCGGGCCGCTTGACCGGCCCACATGGTTTCAAGGGGAGCAACACAATGATCAAACGCAACTTGCTGGTGATGGGCCTTGCGGTCCTGTTGAGCGCCTGCGGTTTCCAGCTGCGCGGCACCGGCACCACCGAACTGGCGATCAAGGAACTCGACGTCAGCGCCCGTAACTCCTATGGCGAAACCGTGACGCAACTGCGCCGGGTACTCGATAGCAGCGGCGTCAAGGTCTACACCGGTGCACCGTTCAAGCTTGTGTTAACGGATGAGCAGGAAACCCAGCGCATTCTCAGCTATGCAGGTGCAGGTCGTACCGGCGAATACCAACTGAGCACCGTACTCAGCTACAACATCCTCAGCCAGGGCAACCTGTCCCTGATGGCTGACAAGCTGGAAGTGCAGAAGGTCTTCATCCACGACGGCAACAACCTGGTGGGTTCGGACCAGGAAGCCGACGATGCGCGCAAGGAAATGCGTCGCGAACTGGTGCAACGCATGATGCTGCGCCTGCAGCAGATCTCGCCGACTCAGTTGGAACAGCTGCAACAGACCGCCGAAGCCAAAGCCAAGGCAGAAGCCGCGGCACTGGAAGCGGCGCAGAAGGCTGAAGCGCAAACGCCGCGTCAGTCGCCTATCGAACTGCCGCAGCAGTAAGACTTACGGGGCGTTCAGGCGCCCCGTTCGCCCTCTCTTATGAAACTCGCCCCCGCCCAACTCGCCAAACACCTGCAAGGTGCCCTCGCGCCGGTCTATGTCATCAGTGGCGATGATCCCTTGCTGTGTCAGGAAGCCGCCGATGCCATCCGCGCCGCTGCCCGCCAGCAGGGCTTCGACGAGCGCCAGGTCTTTGCCGCCGACGCCAGTTTCGACTGGGGCACGCTGCTACAGGCCGGGGCCAGCATGTCGTTGTTCGCCGAGAAGCGCCTGCTGGAGCTACGTCTGCCGTCCGGCAAACCCGGTGACAAGGGCGCCGCCGCGCTCATCGAGTACTGTTCACGACCGGCCGAAGACACGGTACTCCTGATCAGCCTGCCGAAGCTCGATGGCAGCGCGCAGAAGACCAAGTGGGGCAAGGCGCTGGTCGAAGGCCAGCAGACTCAGTTCATGCAGATCTGGCCGGTGGACGTCAGCCAGTTGCCGAGCTGGATCCGTCAGCGCTTGTCCCAGGCCGGACTCTCGGCCACCCAGGACGCCGTCGAGTTGATCGCTGCAAGGGTCGAGGGCAACCTGCTGGCCGCCGCCCAGGAAATCGAAAAGCTCAAGCTGATGGCCGAAGAGGGTCAAATCACCGTCGAAACCGTGCAGGCTGCGGTGGCCGACAGTGCGCGTTTCGATGTTTTCGGGCTGACCGATGCGATTCTCAACGGTGAAGCCGCCCACGCCCTGCGCATGCTTGAAGGGTTGCGCGGTGAGGGTGTCGAACCCCCGGTGATTCTCTGGGCCCTGGCCCGGGAGCTGCGCTTGCTGGCCAATATTTCCCTGCAATACAGTCAGGGCACACCGCTGGACAAAGCCTTCAGCCAGGCCCGGCCGCCCGTCTGGGACAAGCGCAAACCGCTGTTGAGCAAAGCCCTGCAGCGCTATTCGGCGCAACGCTGGGCACAGCTGCTGCTCGAAGCACAGCGCATAGACGCGCAGATCAAAGGCCAGGCGGCAGGGTCGCCGTGGATGAGCTTGAGTCGGTTGACGTTGTTGATGGCTGGCCAGCGGTTGTCGCTGCCCGCCGAGTAAGGCTTTCGAGCGCATAACGGCCATTCGCGATCCAACTTGCCCGCGAAGGCATCCGAAAGGTCCTACGCAACGCAGGGACTAGACAGAAGCCTCGCTTGAGCCGATGATTTGCCCCGCAAAATCCACTCACTTGCGAGAGCCCATCATGAGCAAAAAGCCATCCAAACATGGCCCCAACAAGGCCAAATCCATCATCGCCCAGCCCCTGTTCCGCAGCCGTCAGGAACGAGCCGGCAAGGGCAAAGGCAGCTACCGCCGCGAAGCCTTCCAGTCTAATAGCTGGGAGGCTTCTTACTTTCTGGCGGCCTGAAAGGCAAGCATCCGCTCAACATGTTAAGGTCTGCACCTGATCCGTTTTTCCTGGACCCGTGCATGCCCCTTTGTCTTTCCCGTCGTTGGCACCTGCGCCAATTGATTGCTGCCTCCAGCCTCGTTTTGCTCGTCGCCTGCGCGGAAAAACCAACCGCCGCCGACGCACAGCCACTTCAGCCCCTTCCCGTCGCCACCGCCCCGGCGATCATGGCACCCGTGGTGCCTAAAGGTGAAAACCTCGACATCCAGCCGACCCAGACCTTTGCCGAATGGCAGGCCGGTTTCCGCAGGGACGCGTTGGCCGCCGGTATCCGTGCCGATCTGTTTGATCGTGCCTTCGCCAATGTCAGCGTCGACCCCAGCGTGATTCGTGCCGACCGCAGCCAACCGGAATTCACCCGGCCGGTGTGGGAATACCTCGACGGTGCCCTGTCGCCGCTACGGGTACGCAGAGGTCAGGCGCTAGTCAGCGAAAACGCCGCTATCCTGCAAAGCATCGAACAGCGCTACGGCGTTGACCGTGAGGCCCTCGTCGCCGTATGGGGTATGGAAAGTAATTTCGGCCAGTTCCAGGGCAGCAAGTCAGTGATCAACTCGCTGGCCACCCTGGCCTACGAAGGCCGGCGCCCGGGTTTCGCCCACGCGCAATTGATCGCCGCGCTGCAGATTCTGCAACAGGGTGATATCGAACCCGAGAAAATGCTCGGTTCCTGGGCCGGAGCCATGGGCCAGACCCAGTTCATCCCGACCACCTACAACACCCACGCCGTGGACTTCGATGGCGATGGCCGTCGCGATATCTGGGGCAGCTCCACCGATGCCCTGGCCTCGACTGCGCACTACCTGCAAAGCTCCGGCTGGCAGAAAGGCCAGCCGTGGGGCTTTGAAGTGCAATTGCCGGGCGGCTTCAACTATGTGCTGGCCGATGGTGCCATTCGCAAGAGTGTCGCCGAATGGCGGCAACTGGGTGTCACCCTGCCCAATGGCGGCCAGGTTCCAGCAGGTTCCGAGTACTTGTCCGCGGCATTACTGCTGCCGGCCGGTTATCGCGGCCCGGCATTCCTGGTACTCGATAACTTCCGGGCGATCCTCAAGTACAACAACTCCTCTTCCTACGCATTGGCGGTAGGTCTGTTGTCCGAACGCTTCCATGGCGCAGGCCTGATCAGCGGCATGTGGCCCAAGGATGATTTACCGCTCAGCCGCACCGAGCGGATCGAGCTGCAAAATCTGCTGAGTGCCCAGAATTACGACGCGGGCGCCGCGGACGGGATTATCGGCGCCAATACCCGCAAGGCGATCCGCAGCGCGCAGCAGTCGTTTGGTTGGCCGGCGGATGGTTATCCGACGCACAAGTTGCTTGAAGGCCTTCGAAACCGCTAAAAGCTTTCGCGAGCAGGCTCGCTCCCACAGGGGGTACGCGATACCTGCTCGCAAAGGCTGACTATCAGGCGCCAACGATCTATCGCTTGACCACCACATCCTGTTCCAACGCCAACTCCTTGCTCCCCGCATCCAGTCTGACCAGCGCCCCCATGGGCAGTGTCAGGTTCGGATCGCAATGCCCGCTGCGCCACCCGGACAACACCGGAATCCGCAACGGCTCGAATGTCTGTTTGAGCAAACGCTCCAGCGCAGTCACCTCGACCCCCGCCACATCCCCCACCAGCACCCCGCGCAGCTTGCCCAAGGTTCCCGCCAGTCGCAGATGGGTCAGCAACCGGTCAACGCGATACAGCGGCTCGTTGATGTCTTCGATGAACAGAATGACACCCTCGGCATCGATCTCATAAGGCGTACCCATGGTCGCGGCGATTATCGACAGATTGCCCCCCAGCAAGCGCCCGTGGGCGATGCCAGGCTCGATCGTAGTCAACGGATAGGCCACGGGGTGCGCCAATACGCTGCCCGCCTTCACTTGCCCGCGCAGCATGTTGAAAAACGAAGGTTCGGTGGGCTTTTGCTTGTCACCCAGCAGATCCGCATTGAGCAGCGGGCCATGGAAGGTCACGAAGCCCGCATAACGACTGATCGCCAGATGCAGTGCGGTGATGTCGCTGTAACCGATGAACGGCTTGGCGTTGTTACGCAACAGTTCAAAATCGATGCGATCAAGCAACCTCGGCGTACCGTAACCACCGCGCAGGCAAATAATGGCATCGACCTCGGGGTCGGCGAACGCGGTATGCAGGTCATTGAGCCGCACCTCGTCACTTCCGGCCAGATAGCCATCCTTCGCGTAGACTCCGGGAAAAATCTTCAGCGAATAGCCTCGGGCGCGCATCCATTGCACGGCTTTATCGGTGTCCAACGGTGCAGGGCCGGCCGGCGCGATGACGCCGATCACCCCCTGCGACGGCAAGGCCGGAACCGGGGTATGAGGACAAAGGGTGTGGGTCGGTCGAACGGTCATCCATGAATCTCCCTGAGTGGAAACTTCAACACACAGTAGTCAGGAACGGGGACAAACAGAAGAGGGTTCATCGCCCCGCAGGTTGCAGGAAACGGCGGTCATTACTGTAGGCAAGGCAAAAAAACGCCCGCAAGGCTGAAAGCCTTGCGGGCCATTTTTCATGAGGGGTTGTCGATCAGGACGACATCAGCTCAGCCTTGACCAGCTTCGCTTGCTCGTCGGCATGGTACGAGGAACGGACCAGCGGACCGGAAGCGACGTTCTTGAAGCCCATTTTGTAACCTTCCTCGGCGAACCAGGCGAAAGTGTCCGGGTGCACGAAGCGCTGCACCGGCAAGTGGCTACGCGACGGTTGCAGGTACTGGCCCAGGGTCAGCATGTCGATGTCATGCTCGCGCATGCGCTTCATGACTTCGATGACTTCGTCGTCGGTCTCGCCCAGACCCAGCATCAGGCCGGACTTGGTCGGAATGTGCGGCATCATCTGCTTGAAGCGTTGCAGCAGGGTCAGCGACCACTGGTAGTCCGAACCTGGACGCGCAGCCTTGTACAGGCGTGGCACGGTTTCCAGGTTGTGGTTGAACACATCCGGTGGCTCGGCGGCGGTGATTTCCAGGGCGATGTCCATGCGGCCACGGTAGTCCGGCACCAGGGTTTCGAGTTGCACGTTCGGCGACAGCTTGCGGATCTCACGGATGCAGTCGGCAAAGTGCTGGGCACCGCCGTCGCGCAGGTCGTCGCGGTCTACCGAGGTGATCACCACGTACTTCAGGCGCAGGTCGGCAATGGCGATGGCCAGGCTTTCCGGTTCGTTGACGTCCAGTGGTTTCGGACGGCCGTGGCCGACGTCGCAGAACGGGCAGCGACGGGTGCAGATGTCGCCCATGATCATGAAAGTCGCGGTGCCACCGGAGAAGCATTCGCCCAGGTTCGGGCAGGATGCCTCTTCGCAGACGCTGTGCAGCTTGTGTTTGCGCAACAGGGCCTTGATGCGGTCGACTTCCGGAGATACCGGAATGCGCACACGAATCCAGTCAGGCTTTTTCGGCAGCTCGGTGGTCGGGATGATCTTTACCGGGATGCGTGCAACCTTCTCGGCGCCGCGCAGCTTTACGCCGGCTTCAACCTTGGCACGCGGGGCCGGACGCTCGGTGACATCCAGCGTCGGGATCATGGTTTGCACTGCATCAGTAGTCATATCAGTCGATTCCGCCCGTCAGGGTCGTCTGCTCAGCATAGTCGAGGTGTTTGACGAGCTGCGCGCGCAGCCGGGCACTTACCTCGGCAAATTCAATCGATCCTGCGTGATCGCTCAGCTGGGTCATCGCCAGCCCGGCGTAGCCGCAGGGATTAATCCGTCGAAACGGTTCCAGGTTCATGTCCACGTTCAGGGCCAGGCCATGAAAGGAACAACCGTGGCGGATCCGCAGACCCAGGGACGCGATTTTCGCGCCGTTGACATAGACACCCGGTGCATCGGGCTTGGCCGCCGCCGTCACACCGTAGCTGGCGAGCAGCTCGATCAGGCACGACTCCATGCGAGTCACCAGGTCACGCACGCCAAAACCCAGCTTGCGCACGTCCAGCAACAGGTAGGCCACCAGTTGCCCGGGACCGTGATACGTCACCTGGCCACCGCGATCGACCTGCACCACCGGAATGTCTCCCGGCAACAGCAAGTGTTCGGCCTTGCCGGCCTGGCCCTGGGTGAAGACCGGAGGATGCTCTACCAGCCAAATCTCGTCGGCGGCATCGCTGCCTCGCTCATTAGTGAAGCGCTGCATGGCATGCCAGACCGGCTCGTAAGCCATCTGGCCGAGCTCGCGAAAGCCCAGCGTGCCAGACATCACAGCACCATATGCACGAAGCCGGTAGCCCGCAGTTCGCTGTTGATGTTGTACAGCTGGTCCTGATCGGTGGCGACGATGTGCAACTGAATCGTGGTGTATTTACCGTTACTGCTTTGACGCTCATCCACACGCTCATCATTGATCTTTGCGTGTTTTCTGACGATGTCGATGATCTTGTCCTTGTTGCCCACACCCGTGTCGCTGATCACCTTAACCGGGTAATCATTGGCAGGGAATTCGATCTTAGGCGCCTTTACTTCGGTATCGGTCATGGCGTAACGGCCTCGTAAGCGTAAGCCGTGGCGACGGGCATAGCCCCGAGTCGGATCGGCGCGGGGCCATGCAGGTGCACACTATCAGTTGAACAAGCCGTAGAAGAATAGACGGATGCTATCCCACATGCGACGGAAGATACCACCCTCTTCGACGCCATCCAGAGCGATCAGGTCGGCGCTGTGCACCACCTTGTCCTCCAGTTTGACTTCGACTTTACCGATCACATCGCCCTTGGCGATTGGCGCAATCAGTTGCGGGTTCATGGTCATGCTGGCGGCGAGCTTTTTCAGCTGACCTTTAGGCAGGGTCATGGTCAGGTCTTGAGCCAGACCCGCCTTGATCTGGTTGGTGGAACCTTTCCAGACAGGCGCCTGGGCCAGTTCGGTGCCCTTCTGATAGAAGGTCTGGGTTTCGAAGAAACGGAAACCGTAAGTCAGCAGTTTCTGGGTTTCGGCGGCGCGAGCCACTTCGCTGTTGGTGCCGAACACCACGGCGATCAGACGCATGCCATCACGCACAGCCGAAGACACCATGCAGTAGCCCGCTTCATCGGTGTGACCGGTTTTCAGACCGTCGACGGTCTTGTCGCGCCACAGCAGCAGGTTGCGGTTCGGTTGCTTGATACCGTTCCAGAAGAACTCTTTCTGCGAGTAGATCGCGTAGTGAGCCGGGTCTTCGTGGATGATTGCGCGTGCCAGTACCGCCATGTCGTGAGCCGACGAGTAGTGCTCAGGGTTCGGCAGACCGGTCGGGTTCATGAAGTGGGTGTTGGTCATGCCCAGGTCGGCAACGGTTTTGTTCATCACGTCGGCGAACGCGTCTTCGCTGCCGGCGATGTGCTCGGCGAGCGCAACACTGGCGTCGTTGCCCGACTGGATGATGATGCCGTGCAGCAAGTCGCTGACGGTCACCTGCGAGCCGACCTTGATGAACATCCGCGAACCGCCGGTACGCCAGGCGTTTTCGCTGACGGTCACCGGATCGTTTTCACCGATCTGGCCACGACGGATTTCCAGGGTCGCGATGTACGCTGTCATCAGCTTGGTCAGGCTGGCTGGCGGCAGACGCTGGTCACCATTGTTTTCGACCAGCACGTTGCCGCTGCTGGCGTCCATGAGCACGTAGGCCTTGGCGGCCAGTTGCGGTGGCGACGGCATCATCTCGACCGCGAACGCGGCAGGTGAGAGGAGCAGCGGGACTAAAAGGCACAGGCGTTTGGCAAAGGTGGTGATGTTCATCCGTCTCTCGAAATCGCTAATGGAAACTTGCCCGAAGGCAAAAACTAATCAGACAGCTTCTTAAGGGCTGTCGCGTGTTCAGCTGCTCACTCTGTAACCCTTGCCGGGTTTTTGTTCTTAGACGAGCCAACAACCTGGTTCATCCCCCAAAACCGCAGATGAACCGTCAATCAAGTCCTACGTATTACTCAGTCACAACGCTCGGCGAACCCAGATTGGCCAGGCGCACACTGTTCTGCACTTGCTGGATTTCACCCGGCGAACCGATCGGCCCCAGGCGAACCCGATGCAGCGTCTGTTGATTGCGCACGATCGAGCTGATGAACACCGGAGCGCTCACCATCCCGCTGAGCTTCGACCTCAGGAGTTCTGCAGCGTCCGGGTTGGCGAACGCGCCCACCTGCAGATACTGGCCAGAGGCTGGTGCAGAAGCGTTTTTTTTTGCATCGGCAAGTTGTACCGGAACAACGGCGGCGGCGTGTTGCTGTGGCGGTGGCGTCCATTGCTCGACGGTACCGGCCGAAGCCGTAATCACCGGCGCGCTATTCTGCGCGACTTGCGGCTCGTTGAGCATTAAAGGCGCCGGACGGCCTTTGGCTGCCCACCACTGTTGCGGGTCGATACCTTCGACCTTGACGCGCGCGGTGCCGGTTTCGGCGTAGCCGAGCTTCTTGGCGGCCGCGTAGGAGAGGTCGATGATCCGGTCCGAATAGAACGGCCCGCGGTCGTTTACCCGCAGGATCACGGTCTTGTTGTTGTCCAGGTTGGTCACCCGGACGTAACTCGGCAGCGGCAAGGTCTTGTGCGCGGCACTCATGCCATACAAGTCATAGACCTCGCCGTTGGCTGTGTTCTGGCCATGGAACTTGGTGCCGTACCAGGACGCCGTGCCCGACTGCACGTAGGTCTTGGACTCTTGCAACGGAAAATAGGTTTTGCCCAGTACCGAGTAAGGGGCGGCCTTGTACGGGCCGGTGTGCAGGGTTGGTGTGGCGTCCGGGATGCGTGAAACGTCGACATCCCACCAGGGCGCGCCATCCTTGTGGGCACGATTGATGTCCAGCCCCGGCGTCGAGCGCACGGCGGTGGAAGGTTTCTGCGTCGGCGAGCGGCTGGTCGAGCAACTGGCGACCAGCACTGCCAGCGCGGCAAATGCCATCAGCTTCAGGGGTTTATTGATAGGCAATGCCCGCATTACTTGACGCCCCGTGCTTGGACCAGCTGCTCAGACAGTTGATGTACGGCCATGGCGTACATCACGCTGCGGTTATAACGCGTGATTGCGTAAAAATTCTTCAGGCCCATCCAGTATTCGGGGCCATTGTCGCCTTCCAGGCGAAAAGCGGTAACCGGCATATCATCGCGCAGCGCATCATGACTTGACCAGCCCAGGGCCCGCAACTCTCCGACGGCCTTGGTCGGCTCGATACCCGTGGTCAGACCTTCGTCCACCTGATCGCCGCGTACATCGGCCCGACTGACCACAGGTTCCCCGGCGACCCAGCCGTGACGCTTGAAATAACTGGCGACGCTGCCGATGGCATCGTCCGGGTTGTTCCAGATATTGATGTGGCCGTCACCGTCGAAATCCACAGCATAGGCGCGAAAGCTGCTAGGCATGAACTGCGGCAAGCCCATGGCGCCGGCGTAGGACCCCTTGAGGGTCAACGGATCGACCTGCTCTTCCCTGGCCAGCAACAGGAACTCGCGCAACTCCTTGCGGAAAAATTCGGCACGGGGAGGATAGTCGAAACCGAGGGTCGACAACGCATCGATCACACGGAAATTACCGGTGTTGCGACCAAAAAAGGTCTCAACACCGATGATCGAGACGATGACCTGCGCCGGCACGCCATAGTCTTGCTCGGCACGGGCCAGTACCGCCTCGTGCTGACGCCAGAAGTCCACGCCACGGGCGATGCGCGCATCGGTGATGAACATCGGGCGATATTCATTCCACTGCTTGACCCGTTCGGCGGGTTTCGAAATCGCGTCCAGAATCGACTGTTTGCGCTCGGCCTCGCGGAACACCCCCATCAGCTGCTCGCCGGCAAAACCGTAGTCGCGGGTCATTTCACCGACGAATTCAGCCACCTGGGGCGAGCCTTCGTAATCGCCGGCCAACGCTTCCTGCGCAGTGCCAAGGATGCTTACCAGGCCGACCCACGGCGCGTATCGAGTCGCCCAGCCACGCATTGCTTGCATTGAACTCTTCACCTTATTCAAACCTGCGCGATCCACTTGCGATGGGTATGGATCGACATCAAAACCCCAAACGCTGACAGCAGCGTCACCAGCGAAGTTCCTCCGTAGCTAATGAACGGCAACGGCACCCCCACCACCGGCAACAGGCCACTGACCATACCGATGTTGACGAAAACATATACAAAAAACGTCATGGTCAGGGCGCCCGCCAGCAACTTGCCGAACAACGTCTGGGCCTGGGCGGTAATCACCAGTCCACGACCGATCAACAGCAGGTAGATCAGCAACAGTGCGCAAATGCCTACCAGGCCGAACTCTTCGCCCATGACCGCAATAATGAAGTCGGTGTGGCTTTCCGGGAGGAAATCCAGGTGTGACTGGGTACCCAGCAGCCAACCCTTGCCAAATACGCCGCCGGACCCGATGGCAGCCTTGGACTGAATGATGTTCCAGCCGGTGCCCAATGGATCGCTTTCAGGGTCGAGGAACGTCAGCACTCGCTGCTTCTGGTAGTCATGCATGACGAAATACCACATGGCGATCGCCACCGGCACCGTTGCCGCCAGCACGCTGAGAATCCAGCGCCAGCGCAGGCCACCCATGAACAACACGAACGCGCCCCCGGCCAGAATCAGCAGCGAAGTGCCGAGGTCCGGTTGACGCACGATAAGAATGAACGGCACACCAATCAACATAAGGCTGATGCCCACATGCTTGAGCTGTGGCGGCAAGGTACGCTTGGAGAGGTACCAGGCAATGGTCGCCGGCATCAGGATCTTCATGAACTCCGATGGCTGGAAGCGGATGACACCGGGGATGTTGATCCAGCGCGTGGCACCCATGGCGTTGTGGCCCATGACGTCCACCACCACCAGCAACAGCACGCCAATGACATAGCCGACCGGCACCCAACGCGCCATGAAGCGCGGCTCGAACTGGGCAATGACGATCATCGACACCAGGCCAATGCCGAATGAAGTGGCCTGTTTGGCCAACAGATCCCAGCTTTTGCCACTGGCGGAATACAAGACGAACAGGCTGCCGGCAGCCAGTGTCAGGAGCAGGATCAGCAACACGCCATCGATATGCATTCGTTGCAACAGCGTCGCGCGACGCCGCATCACATCCTCGCTGGAGAGCATGCGATCGAAATTATTCTTCACGGGCCGTAGCCTCCGCGCTGATAGGGTTGGCGTACTCGGCCTTGAGGTGGCCATCCTGGTCCAGCAACCAGGCGTCCATGACCTGACGCACCACCGGCGCAGCCACGCCGGAGCCGGATTCGCCGTTCTCGACCATCACCGAGACCACGATCTTCGGGTCGTCGGCCGGTGCGAAGCCGACGAACAAGGCGTGGTCGCGATGGCGTTCCTGCACCTTGGAGCGGTCGTACTTCTCGCCCTGCTTGATCGCGACCACCTGGGCCGTACCACTCTTGCCGGCGATCCGGTATTGCGCACCGATCGAGGCCTTGCGCGCAGTACCACGGGCGCCATGCATGACCTGCTGCATGCCATGGTTCACCCGGGTCCAGTCCGCCGGATCGCGCAGGATGATGTCCGGCATCGGGTTCTGATCCACCGGTTTCTCGCCTTCGATGGTCTTGGCCAGATGCGGACGGTTCCAGATACCTTTGTTGGCCACCAGTGCCGTGGCCTGGGCCAACTGCAAAGGCGTTGACTGCATGTAGCCCTGACCAATCCCGAGAATCAGTGTCTCCCCCGGGAACCACGCCTGACGACGCGTCGCGCGCTTCCATTCCCGGGTCGGCATCAACCCAGGCGACTCTTCGAACATGTCCAGGGAGACTTTCTGACCGATACCGAACTTGGTCATGTAGGCCGACAACCGATCGATCCCCAGCTTGTGCGCCAGGTCATAGAAGTAGGTGTCGTTGGAACGCATGATCGCCGTATCGAGATCAACGAAGCCGTCACCGGTACGGTTCCAGTTGCGATATTTGTGATCGTAGTTGGGCAGCATGTAATAGCCCGGATCGAACACCCGGGACGAGGCCGTCACCACGCCCGCGTCCAGTCCGGCAATCGCCACCGCCGGCTTGATCGTCGAGCCCGGCGGATACAAACCACGCAGCACGCGGTTGAACAGCGGCCGGTCGATGGAGTCACGCAGTTCGGAATAGGCCTTGAAGCTAATGCCGGTGACAAACAGGTTCGGGTCGAAACTCGGCTGGCTGACCATCGCCAGTACCTCACCGGTTTTCGGGTCCAGCGCCACCACCGCGCCGCGGCGACCACCCAGTGCCGCTTCGGCGGCTTCCTGCAATTTGATGTCCAGGCTCAGGACGATGTCCTTGCCGGGGATCGGATCGGTACGCTTGAGTACCCGCAGAACGCGGCCCCGGGCGTTGGTTTCGACTTCCTCGTAACCCACCTGGCCGTGCAGCTCCGGTTCGTAGAACCGCTCAATGCCGGTTTTGCCGATGTGGTGGGTGCCGCTGTAATTGACCGGATCGAGGGACTTCAGCTCTTTCTCGTTGATCCGCCCCATGTACCCCACCGAGTGCGCAAAGTGCGCGCCCTGTGGATAGTGACGAACCAGTTGCGCGACCACTTCCACCCCCGGCAGCCGGAACTGGTTCACGGCGATCCGGGCAATCTGCTCTTCAGTCAGCTCGAACAGGATTGGCACCGGTTCGAACGGCCGGCGTCCCTGACGCATGCGCTTCTCGAATATCACCCGGTCCTCGGGTGTCAGCTCCAGCACCTCGACGATCACGTCGAGCACCTGCTGCCAGTTACCGGAACGCTCGCGGGTCATGCTCAGGCTGAAGCTCGGCCGGTTGTCGGCAATCACCACGCCGTTGCGATCGAAAATCAACCCGCGAGTCGGCGGAATCGGCTGCACATGGACGCGATTGTTTTCCGACAGGGTCGAGTGGTACTCGTACTGGATCACCTGCAGATAATACAGGCGCGCGATCAGCACACCGATCAGTGCCACCACCGCAATTGCCCCGAACACGACGCGGCCACGCACCAGACGGGCGTCTTTTTCGTGGTCCTTGATTCGGATCGGCTGGGACATGAGGGCAGAATTACTTGTGGTAAGGGTGGCCGGACAACACGGTCCAGGCACGATACAGCTGTTCGCCGATCAGAATGCGCACCAGCGGGTGCGGCAACGTCAATGGCGAGAGCGACCAGCGTTGATCGGCACGGGCACAGACTTCAGGCGCCAGCCCTTCGGGACCGCCGACCATGAAATTCACCGTGCGCGAGTCCAGCCGCCAGCGATCGAGCTCGACCGCCAGTTGCTCGGTACTCCAGGGCTTGCCGTGGACTTCGAGGGTGACAACGCGCTCGTTCGGCCCGACCTTGGCCAGCATGGCTTCGCCTTCCTGACGGATGAAGCGTGCCACGTCGGCATTCTTGCCACGGGTGTTGAGCGGTATTTCCACCAGTTCCAGCGCCAGCTCGGACGGAAGACGCTTGGCATATTCATGCCAGCCTTCTTCCACCCATTTGGGCATGCGTGAACCGACGGCGATCAGTCGCAGTCGCACAGCCGTTCCTTATTCCTGGTCTTTGTTGAGCTTGTTGAAATGCTCGTGACCAACTTCAGGGCTGTGGTGTTTGCCATCGGCGGCACGGCTCTGCTCGGCACCTTTCCACAGGCGCTCCAGGTCGTAGAACTGGCGGGCGTTGGAGGTCATCATGTGAACGATCACGTCGTCCATGTCCAGCAACACCCAGTCGCTGTCGCCCTTGCCTTCTTCACCCAGCGGCTTGATACCCAGGGCTTTGACGGCTTCGCGGACCTTGTCCAGCATCGCGCCGATCTGGCGGTTGGAGGTACCGGTGGCGATGATCATGTAGTCGGTGATGCTCTGCTTGTCGCGAACGTCGATGACCAGCACGTCCTGCGCCTTGACGTCTTCCAGGGCCGCGACGGCAATCTTGACCAGTTCGTCGCCTTTTGGCGGCTCGGCAGCGAGGACTTTCTCAGGCAGCGGGGCACTCTTGAACGTGCCTTTGCGCTTAACTTTGTTTACGTCGTTGTTCGTCATATAAAACTCGTTTTGCTCGTATGTTCGGGCGCTTCAATACACGTTGTTGCCACGTGCCTTGAGGCACTCCTCTTCAGTTCGACGCACGGTAAAGTCCGTGCGCATCGATGTAGGCCAGGACCGCGTCGGGCACCAGGAAACGTACCGACTTACCGCTGGCCAGCAGTTGACGGATCTGGGTGGCGGATACCGCGAGCGGTGTCTGCCAGACGAATGCAATCTGTCCGCTCGGCCCTTTGAGGGCCAGCGGGTCGCTCACCGAGCGCGCTGCCAGCAGGTTGCGCAAGGCATCCGGCGGTTCGCTGTCGGCATCCGGGCGTTGCAGCACCAGGATGTGGCAATGCTGGAGTAACTCTTCCCAGCGATGCCAAGTGGGCAGGCCGCAAAACGCGTCCCAGCCCAAAAGCAGAAAAACCTGGTCATCCGCGGCCAGTTCGGCACGCATCAGTTCCAGGGTATCAATGGTGTAGGACGGTTTGTCCCGCTGCAATTCGCGGGCATCCACCACCAACGGCGCCACACCGGCCACCGCGCACTTGACCATCGCCAGACGGTCTTTTGCCGATACTTGCGGCGTGTCCCGATGGGGCGGCCTGGCACTGGGCACCAGACGCAGCTCATCGAGCGCCAGCGATTCGGCGACTTCCAGCGCGCCGCGCAAATGGCCGACGTGCACCGGGTCGAAGGTCCCGCCCAGTACACCGATGCGGCGAGGTCGAGGCACGCTGGCGGTTACCGGGGCTGACGGGTCGAGGTCGCCCAAGTCAGACCGGCTCCTGTCCGCGCAACTGGCCATCACCGACCACGACGTACTTCTCGCAGGTCAAACCTTCGAGACCGACCGGGCCGCGGGCGTGCAGCTTATCAGTAGAAATGCCGATCTCGGCACCCAATCCGTATTCGAAGCCATCGGCGAAGCATGTCGGGGTATTGATCATCACCGAAGACGAGTCGACTTCAGCTACAAAACGCCGGGTGTCGCCCTGGTGTTCGCTGACGATCGAATCGGTGTGGTGAGAGCCGTAATGGTTGATGTGCTCGATGGCCTGCTCCAGTCCGTCGACCACACGGATCGACAGGATCGGCGCCAGGTATTCGGTGCTCCAGTCCTCTTCGGTAGCCGGAAGCGCATCGATGATTGACCGGGTGCGTTCGCAGCCGCGCAGTTCGACACCTTTTTCGCGGAACTGGGCAGCCATCGCCGGCAGGAAATCTTTGGCAACGATTTGATCGACCAGCAGCGTTTCCATCGCACCGCAGATGCCATAGCGGTAAGTCTTGGCATTGAACGCAATGCGCTGGGCTTTGGGCAGGTCGGCGTGGGCACTGACGTATACGTGGCAGATACCGTCCAGATGCTTGATCACCGGCACCCGGGCATCGCGACTGACCCGTTCGATCAGACCGCGACCGCCCCGGGGCACGATGACGTCGACGTATTCAGGCATGCTGATCAGCGCACCAACGGCGGCACGGTCGGTTGTTTCGACCACTTGCACCACGGCAGCCGGCAGATCGGCTTCAGCCAGGCCGCGCTGAATGCAGGCAGCGATGGCACGGTTGGAATGAATGGCTTCGGAGCCACCGCGCAGGATGGTCGCGTTGCCGGACTTCAGGCACAGGCTGGCGGCGTCGATGGTTACGTTCGGCCGCGATTCGTAGATGATGCCGATCACGCCCAGCGGCACACGCATCTTGCCGACCTGAATCCCGGACGGCCGATAGCTCATGTCACGGATGGCGCCGACAGGGTCCGGCAGCGCAGCCACCTGACGCAGTCCCACAATCATGCCGTCGATACGGGCCGGGGTCAGCGCCAGGCGTTCGAGCAGCGCCGGTTCCAGACCATTGGCACGACCGGCTGCCAGGTCCAGCTCATTGGCGGCGGTCAGCTCGGCGCGGGCAGCGTCCAGCGCGTTGGCGGCGGCCTGCAGCGCGCGGTTCTTCTGCGCTGTGCTGGCACGGCCGATGACGCGGGAAGCCTCGCGGGCAGCGCGACCCAGGCGGGTCATGTAGTCAAGAACGGACTCAGTCATGGTCTGGAGTGGTCTTTGATAAGGTCTTGGTAAAGAGTAAAGCGGCAGATTATAGCTGTCGTGCCTCCCGACTAACAGCGGTGACGGGCGGATGGTCGAAATGGAGAGCAATTTGCCGACGTTCAGCCGGGATTAAGCTGCAAATTGTTATCATCACGACTCAATCAGCCCTGATAAACGCCGTTCATCATGTCCAACCTGACTGTTCGAGCGTCCGCCGCGAGCCTGCCAAAGGGCCTCCCGGACGCGTTTTTCGACCGCGACGCACAAGTTCTGGCCCGGGATCTACTGGGTAAAGTCATCCGCCATCGGGTCGGCGACCTCTGGCTCAGCGCCCGAATCATCGAGACCGAAGCCTATTACTGTGCCGAAAAAGGCAGCCACGCCTCCCTGGGCTATACAGAAAAGCGTAAGGCATTGTTTCTGGATGGTGGCCACATCTATATGTATTACGCCCGCGGCGGCGACTCCCTGAATTTCAGCGCCCAAGGCCCGGGCAACGCCGTGCTGATCAAATCCGCCTATCCGTGGGTCGACGAATTGAGCGGGCCGGCGAGCCTGGCGCAAATGCTGTTGAACAACCCCGACGCCCAGGGCCGCCCTCGCCCGTCGCAAAAGTTATGTGCCGGGCAGACTCTGCTGTGCAAATCTCTAGGTTTGAAGGTACCGGTGTGGGATGCCAAGCGCTTCGATCATGAGGTGTTGCTGGTGGAAGACGTCGGCCAGACGCCCGCCCATGTCATCCAGGCCACGCGATTGGGCATTCCCCATGGACGCGACGAACACCTGATGTACCGCTTCGTCGACGCATCCTACGCAGCCTGGTGCACGCGGAACCCGCTGCGACGGGGGCAGGTCGAAGGTCGCGACTATTTTGTGCTGTCCTGACATTGACCCGGATTTGAAGCAAAAGAAATCCCCTGTGGGCGCGAGCCTGCTCGCGAAGAGGCAGCACACGCACCATCTTTGTTGACTGATAGCGCGCATTCACGAGCAGGCTCGTTCCCACAAAAAGGCATTTGAACATTCAATGGAGTTGTATTTATGGGCCCATGGCTCGATAGCGTGACCGGTTGGTTGACGGTCAACCCGCAATGGCTGGCGGCAGCGGTGTTCATCGTGGCCTTCGTCGAATGCCTGGCGATTGCCGGGTTGATCGTTCCCGGCACGGTTTTGCTGTTCGCCGTGGCGGTACTGGCCGGTAGCGGTGCCCTGTCGCTGAGCGAAACGTTATTGCTGGGTTTCCTCGCCGGCGTACTCGGCGATGTGGTTTCTTATTTTCTGGGGCGTCATTTCCATCAGAACATCCGGCGC
This sequence comes from Pseudomonas sp. G(2018), assembly GCF_005502415.1. NCBI lineage: Bacteria > Pseudomonadati > Pseudomonadota > Gammaproteobacteria > Pseudomonadales > Pseudomonadaceae > Pseudomonas > Pseudomonas sp. G(2018). The sequence goes on from NZ_SCOO01000003.1 coordinate 186,856, forward strand.
CTGCCAGGCCTGCGCCATCACCCGGAATGGATCACCGGGGCCGAGGCGTACTTCCAGCGTTACGGTATCGCCAGCTTGCTGGTCGGGCGCTTTATCGGACCTTTGCGCCCCATGCTGCCCATGGTGGCCGGGATGTTCGACATGCCCTTCCCACGCTTCTTTGTCGTCAGCCTGCTGGCCGGCGCAGGGTGGTCAGTAGCGTACCTGCTGCCCGGCTGGGCCACTGGCGCAGCCATTCGCCTGCCGTTGCCTGAGGGCTTCTGGCCACAGGCCGGGATCGTCGCCGGCAGCATTGCGCTGATGGTCGGACTGAGCGCTACCAGTAGCCTGCGCAAGCACCGCAAGGCGACGATGTTCATTACCGGGATGAGCTTTCTGATTCTGGCGGGGCTGTTTATCGGCTTCTCGCACCTGACTGCCCTCGATCAAGGACTGATGACCCTGGTGCAGGAGCATCGCAGCCCAATGCTCGATGAAGTGGCGGTGGTCTTCACGCTGATCGGTGAATTCCGCAACATGCTGATCTTCAGTGCCTTGCTGGTCGTGCTGCTGCTGATCACCCGGCAATGGCGCCACGCGATCTTCGCTTGCAGCACGCTGTTGTTCACCGCGCTGGGCAACACCGCGACCAAACACTTTTTCGCCCGCATGCGCCCGGAAGTGTTGAGCGACCCGCTGACCAGCTACAGCATGCCCAGTGGTCATGCTTCAGGCTCCTTCGCGTTGTTCCTGACCCTCGCCGTTCTCGCCGGTCGCGGACAACCGCCACGGATGCGCTTGACCTGGCTGCTGGTGGGTTGCTTGCCGGCACTGGCGATCGCCCTGTCGCGGGTGTATCTCGGCGCGCATTGGCCGACCGATGTGCTGGCAGGTGCGATGCTCGCAGCCTGTGTCTGCGCGGCAAGCCTGTGGCTGATTCAGCGCCGGACGTCACTCAACGCCATGCCGCCCAGGATCTGGTGGCTGGTGCTGCCTTCGCTGGTGGCACTGTTCGGATTCTTCGTATTGCGGCATTTGCCACATACGATGTTGCGGTATGCCTATTGAAGATCAAAAGATCGCCGCCTGCGATCTTTTGACTGTCAAGCAAACAACTCACCCTGCAACTCATCCAGCAGCGCCTGAATCGCATCCAGCCGCTGCTGCGGATCGTCGAGTTGCAGCAGGTCGATCTTGTCCAGTTCGGCGAACGGCAACAGATACGCCAACTGATTGGCCAGCGATTGTTGCCCGGTCGCTTCGGTGCCCATGTTCAACGCTTCGACCATCGGGTGTTCGGCCAGGGCCTTGAGCAGGGCCACCAGATCGGCATCCTCATCCTGCAATGGTTGCTCGGGTTCTTCGTCCAGCCACTCGACTTCGGCCACGATCAACTGATCGCGCTGCACGTCGGTACGCAGCACGTGGAAGCGTCGACCGCCCTGCACCCGAATGCCCAGCAGGCCATTGTCCTGTTGCTTGAAATCGGTGATCAGCGCTTCGCACCCGACCAATGCGTAACCCGCCGGGGCGATGCCGACCTCTTCGCCTTCAAGGATGCACACCACGCCGAAGCCGCCACCCTGTTTCATGCAGCGACCGATCATGTCCAGGTAACGCGCCTCGAAAATCTGCAGGTCGAGGATGCAGCCTGGAAACAGCACCGTGTTCAGCGGAAAAAGCGGCAGACTCATAGACATTTCCTTCACACCACCATCGACACCGCCAACGGCAGCAACACCGCCGTGGCCACGCCCATCAAACTCATCGCCAGCGCGGCAAAGGCGCCGCACTCGTCATTCTCCTGCATCGCCACCGCCGTGCCTACCGCGTGGGCCGTCATGCCCAGCGCCATACCTCGGGCCTCGGGGCTGCGGACCCCGAGCCGGGTCAACAGGCTCGGGCCGAAGATCGCGCCAATCACGCCAGTGATCAATACGAACACCGCCGCCAGCGCCGCAACACCACCGATCTGCTCGGCCACCAGCATCGCAATAGGCGAAGTCACCGACTTCGGCGCCATGGTCATCAGGATCATATGTTCAGCCCCGAACCACCAGCCCAGCAATACGCCCATGCCTGTGGCAACCACACCGCCTACCACCAGCGTAGTAAATATCGGCCAGAACAACTGCCGAATCCGTCGCAGGTTGAGGTATAGCGGCACGGCCAGTGCGACGGTGGCCGGGCCGAGCAGGATACTGAGGATCTCGGTGCTCTTGCGGTACTCGGCATACGTCAGCCCGCAGCCTACCAACACACCGATCACCAGCAACATGGAGACCAGCACCGGCTGCAAAAAGATCCAGCGGGTTTTCTCGAAAGCTGCCAGCACCAGCTGGTAGGCACCAAGGGTAATGCCGATGCCGAACAACGGATGATGGATCACCGATGTCCAGGCACCCTGCCAGTCAAGGATCATGGGTTGTCCTCACGAGGGTGGCTGTGGCGCTTGATCAGGCGCTGCATCAGCACACCCGCGAACGCCATGGACAGCACCAGCGACAACACCAGCGCCCCGACAATGGCCCAGAAATCCGCTGCGATGTCTTTGGCGTACACCATCACCCCCACCGCCGGCGGCACCAGCAGCAAGGGCAGATAACGCAGCAGGCTGCTGGCCGCCTGGTTCAGCGGCTCACCCACCTGACCCCGGCTGATCAAGTACACCAGTAGAAGCAGCAGGCCAATGATCGGCCCAGGCAACACCGGTAAAAACAAATGATTGATGGCCGTGCCGAGCAATTGGAACAGCACCAGCCAGGTCAAACCTCGTAACAACATCCCTCATCTCCCGCAAACCACCCGCAATGACGGGCCGAGCATTATAAGCACGCCTGCCGTATACATCGGCATTCGCCAAAAGCATGGTCGGTTGACCGGAGCAATTTGCCATGTTGATCTAAAGTGGTAATCCGGGAGGTCAAATCCCCCCACCTCAAAACTATAAAACCGATGAACACCAAGGAGAGTCTCAATGCCCTATGTTCCAGTTGCAGAGCTCAATGATTATGTCGGCAAGGAACTTGGACGTTCCGAATGGCTCACGATCGATCAGGAGCGCATCAACCTGTTCGCCGAAGCCACAGGGGACTATCAGTTCATCCACGTCGATCCTGTCAAAGCGGCGCAAACGCCATTTGGCGGCACCATTGCCCACGGATTCCTGTCGCTCTCGTTGATCCCGAAACTGATGGAAGACATCCTCATCCTTCCAGAAGGTGTGAAGATGGTGGTCAATTACGGCTTGGACAGCGTGCGTTTCATTCAACCGGTCAAGGTCGATTCGAAAGTGCGGCTCAAGGTCGATCTGTCCGAAGTCACCGAGAAGAAACCTGGCCAATGGCTTCTCAAGGCCATCGCCACCCTGGAAATCGAAGGTTCGGACAAACCGGCGTATATCGCTGAATCCTTGTCGCTCTGCTTCGTGTAAACCTTCCCGGATGCGAAACAGCTCATGCTGTTTCGCACCTGCTGCTTTTTTCTACCGACTGTATATGGACACATAGCTGCGGCATACTCGGTCGCCTAATTGCCCGGAACCCGCTATGCGCCTACTTGCACTCCTTGCCCTGACCCTGATGCTCACCGCTTGCGGCGACGGCGAATCACCGCTGCCTCCCGACGCTCGCCTGCCGGACGGCGGACGCTATCGCGGTGACCTGGTCGATGGATTGCTGCAAGGCCAGGGCCGCATCGACTACCCGAACGGCAGCTGGTATGCCGGCGAGTTCGACAAGGGGCAATGGCATGGCCAGGGCGAATGGCACGGCAGCAACGGCGAGGTCTATCGCGGGCAATTCAACAAGGGCCTGTTCGATGGCCAAGGTAGCCTGAGAACGAATGGCAGCAGCTACAACGGTGGCTTCAAGCTTGGCCGGCGCGACGGCGAAGGCACCCTCAAAGAAAATGGCATGACTTACCGTGGCGAGTTCAAGGCCGATCAGTATTCAGGGCTCGGTCGCCTGGAACTCGAAGACGGCAGCGCGTACCAGGGTCAGTTCGCCCACGGTAAACCCAACGGCGAAGGCCAACGCGGCGACGGCAATGGCAATCAGTTCACCGGACACTTCGTCGACGGCCAACTGGAAGGCAACGGGACATTCAACAGCGCTGACGGCGACATCTATGTCGGCGGCTTCAAGAACAATCAACTGCACGGCAAGGGTCGCTACGAAAACGCGGATGGCGATGTCTGGCTGGGTCAATTCAAGGAAGGCTCACTCAACGGCAAGGGCGAGTTGATCGGCGCCGACGGCAGCCATTACATCGGTAACTTCAACGACTGGCGTTTCAGCGGCCAGGGCCGCTTGAACCTGGCCGACGGCAGTTTCTACATCGGCCAGTTCGACAGCGACACCTATTCCGGTCGCGGCACCTTGGTGCTGACGGATGGCTCGGTGCTTAGTGGCACCTGGATCAACGGCCAGCGAGTGCGTGACGCCAATGGCAAGTTGCTGCCGGACACCCTCGAACTCGGACTGCTGGCCCAGGGGCGGCTGCTCGAAGATGCATTAAGCAACGTACCGGCCTCGACCCCGGCGGTCGAGCTGTACACCCTGACCCTGGGCGGCGACGGCAAGCAGAGTGTGTTCCTGCGAGAATCCGACTACGTGGCCAACATGCTCACCAGCCGTTTCGGTGCCTTTGGCCAGATCCGCCTGGTGAACCATCGCGATCACCTCGGCGACCGGCCGATGGCCACCCGGGAAAACCTGCGCCGCGCATCCGTGACCCTGGCCGAACGCAGCGGCCCGGAAGATCTGATATTCATCTACCTGACCAGCCACGGCACCAGCGAACACGAACTGGTACTCGACCAGCCACGCATGGAGCTGGCCGACTTGCCGGCCGACGAACTGGCCGCGGTACTCGCCCCCCTGAAAAACCGCGACAAGGTCATCGTGATTTCAGCCTGCTACTCCGGCGGCTTCATTCCCGCCCTCAAGGACGAACGGACCCTGATCATGACCGCTTCGCGGGCCGACCGCGTATCGTTCGGCTGTTCGGAAGAAGCCAATTTCACCTACTTCGGCGACGCCCTGTTTGCCCAGGCCTTGAACCAGACAGACGATCTGGAACAAGCCTTCAAACTGGCCAAGGCCACCGTCGCCGAGCGCGAACTGGCCGATAACTACGAGGCCTCCGAGCCGCAGATCTGGGCGCCGAAAACCGTATTGTCACACTGGCAATTGTTGCGTAAACAGCAGGCACGCAAAGCGCTGCAAAATGTCTCAATTGACAGCAAGGATACAAAGAACAACTAAGCTGACAGTATCAAGGGAGAAACACTATGTACTTGACGCCTCAGCACGTATTGCTTGCCGGAGCCACTGGTTTGACCGGTGAACATTTGCTCGATCGTCTGCTCAATGAGCCAACGATTTCACGGGTACTGGCACCCTCGCGCCGGCCCCTGGCCGAGCACCCTCATCTTGAAAACCCGGTCGGCGACCCGGCGGTGTTTTTGCCGCAATTGAACGGTCGCGTCGACATCGCCTATTGCTGCCTCGGCACCACCATCAAACAAGCTGGCTCGGAGCAGGCATTTCGCGCGGTGGACCTGGACATGGTGGTGGCATTCGCCAAACGTGCGAGGGAGATGGGCGCACGGCACTTGATCGTGATCAGCGCATTGGGGGCCGACCGCAGATCTCCGATTTTCTACAACCGGGTTAAAGGCGAGATGGAGTACGCATTGCGTGCACAGAACTGGCCACAGCTGACCATTTGCCGTCCTTCGCTACTGCTGGGCGAGCGACTTGAACGACGGGCGGCCGAGCAATTCGTCGGACCGTTGTCCCGATTGATCCCTGGCAAGTACCGCGGTATCGAAGCCTGCCAACTGGCCCGTGCCATGTGGCGTCTGGCGCTGGAAGAGCAGGATGGGGTCAGGATTGTCGAGTCGGATGAGCTGAGAAAGCTGGGCAAGTAATCTGCGGACTTGTGGCGAGGGAGCTTGCTCCCTCGCCACAAACGCCCTTACAACCCGCCCGTCGCCTGAAAGCTCACACCCAACACCGTCAACAACGACAACGGCAAGAGCAACGTGTCGAGCAACGCACTGGCCGGCAGATCAACCCCGGGATAACTCGGAGCTTCGGCACCGAAACGATCCTTCGCGCAACAGCCACCCTTCATCGCATACAGATCCAGCCGCGTCCCCGCATACACCACCGGTGCCCCCGGTTTCGCGGCATCCAGCGTACGGGCCGTGGCGCAGCCGGCCAATTGCAACGCCAGCAACATAATCAGCAGCTTATTCATCACTGCTCAGATGGTGCTCACCCCAACGTGGCAGCATGTCCTGGGGAATACCCAGCAGATTGAGAATCCGCGCCACCACGAAATCGATCAGATCGTCTATGGTTTGCGGCTGATGATAGAAGCCCGGCGATGCCGGCAGAATCGTCACGCCCATGTTCGACAACTTGAGCATGTGCTCCAGGTGAATGCTCGAATACGGCGCCTCGCGCGGCACCAGAATCAGCTGACGGCGCTCCTTCAATGTCACGTCGGCAGCACGTTCGATCAGGTTGTTGCAGGCACCGGTCGCGATGGCCGACAGCGTCCCGGTGGAACACGGTACCACCACCATCGCCGCCGGCGCGCCGGAGCCCGATGCCACCGGTGACATCCAGTCTTCCTTGCCATACACGCGGATCTGCCCGGCGGCAGCGCCGGTGTATTCGGTGAGGAAGGCCTGCATCATTTGCGGTTTGGCCGGCAGCGTGACGTCGGTTTCAGTGGCCATCACCAGTTGCGCGGCCTTGGAAATCAGGAAGTGCACTTCGCGGTCTTCGCGCACCAGGCAGTCGAGCAGGCGCAAGCCGTACTGGGCGCCGGAAGCGCCGGTCATCGCCAGCGTGATGCGATCCGGACCATTGCTCATTTGAGCGCCTCGGCGAGTTTACCGTGCAGGCCGCCGAAGCCGCCGTTGCTCATGATCACCACGTGGGTGCCCGGTTGCGCCTGGCTTTTCACGCGTTCGATGATGCCTTCCAGCGAGTCGCTGACAATCGACGGCACCGTGCACAGCGCGGCGGTGGCTGCCAGGTCCCAACCGAGATTGGCCGGTGCGTACCAGATCACCTGATCGGCATCGACCACACTTTCCGGCAAGCCGTCGCGGTGCGCGCCGAGCTTCATGGAGTTGGAGCGCGGTTCGATGATCGCGATCAACGGCGCATCGCCGATACGCTTGCGCAGGCCATCAAGCGTGGTGGCGATGGCAGTCGGGTGATGCGCGAAGTCGTCATAAATGGTGATGCCACGCACCTCCCCGACTTTCTCCATCCGCCGCTTCACGCTTTTGAAAGCACTCAATGCCGCGATGCCCATGGACGGCACCACACCGACATGCCGCGCGGCTGCCAGGGTGGCCAGTGCGTTGGCAACGTTGTGCTGGCCGGTCATGTCCCACTCGACCACGCCCTGGGAAACACCTTCGAACATCACCTCGAAGGCAGAACCATCTTCACTGAGCAACTTGACCTGCCACTGACCGCCAGCACCGGTGGTTTGCACCGGGGTCCAGCAACCCATTTCGATGACACGCTGCAACGCCGGTTCGGTGGTCGGATGAATCACCAGGCCTTCGCTCGGGATGGTCCGCACCAAGTGGTGGAATTGGCGCTCGATGGCGGGCAGGTCCGGAAAGATATCGGCGTGGTCGAATTCCAGGTTGTTCAGGATCGCCGTGCGCGGGCGGTAGTGGACGAACTTGGAGCGCTTGTCGAAAAAGGCGCTGTCGTATTCATCAGCTTCGATCACGAAAAACGGTGTACCGCCCAGACGTGCTGACACCGAGAAGTTCTGGGGCACGCCACCAATCAGGAAGCCCGGGCTCATGCCTGCGTACTCCAGCACCCAGGCAAGCATGCTGCTGGTGGTGGTCTTGCCATGTGTACCGGCAACCGCCAGCACCCAGCGACCTTGCAGTACATGGTCGGCCAGCCATTGCGGGCCGGAGACATAAGGCAGGCCTTTGTTCAGCACATACTCCACCGCCGGGTTGCCGCGCGACATGGCGTTGCCGATCACCACCAGGTCGGGGGCCGGATCGAGTTGGGCCGGGTCGTAGCCTTGGGTCAACTCGATGCCCTGAGCCTCAAGCTGAGTGCTCATGGGCGGGTAGACGTTGGCATCGGAGCCCGTCACGTGATGGCCCAGCTCTTTGGCCAGAACCGCCATCGAACCCATGAAAGTGCCGCAGATACCAAGAATATGAATGTGCATAGTCGACCTCGTAAAACATGGCCGCAGGTTAGCGTAGGGAGGGGAAAATCGCACCTTGTGTTTCTGACTTGGGGACGCCATTCGCGAGCAAGCCCGCTCCCACAGTGGATTGGCAGTGCTCACAAATATTGTCTTCGCTGAAGACCAAATGTGGGAGCGGGCTTGCTCGCGAATGGCCGCGACTCGGTTTAGCGAGCTATCCCGTGCTTGCGCAGCTTTCTATAGAGCGTGTTACGACTGACACCCAGCTGTTCCGCCGTATGCGTCATATGCCAACGCGTCTGCTCCAGCGCATTCAACAACGCCAGCCGCTCGGCATCCTCCAGCGGATGGTCGGACTCTTCAGCTGACTGCGCGACCACCGGTCGTGCCTGTCGGATCATTGCCGGCAAATCCTCCAAACCGATCCGCCCACCGTCACACAGCGCCGCCAATGTGCGCAGTACGTTGCGCAACTGCCGAACGTTGCCCGGCCAGGCAAACCCGAGCAACGCTTCCCTCGCCGGCCGATCAATCAGCACCGCTTCCCCGCCCGCCTCTTCGGCCAGTAAAAAGTCGAGCAACTGCGACTTGTCACTGCGATCGCGCAATGCCGGCAGCGCCACTTCCAGGCCGTTGAGTCGGTAATACAGGTCCTCGCGAAAACTGCCGTCCTGCACCCGCTCCAGCAAGTTACGGTGCGTGGCGCTGATGATCCGCACGTTGATCGCCTCGGGCTCGCCACCGATCGGCACCACCTGACGATCTTCGAGCACCCTCAATAGCCGCGTCTGCAAGGCCAGGGGCATGTCCCCGATTTCGTCGAGGAACAAGGTTCCGCCATCGGCCTGCTGCAACTTGCCGCGCATGCCTTCCTTGCGCGCACCGGTGAAACTGCCACCGCGATAGCCGAACAGTTCGCTCTCGATCAGGCTTTCGGGAATGGCCGCGCAGTTGAGGGCGACGAAGGCTTTCGCAGCCCGTTGGCTGGCCTGATGGACGGCTTTGGCAAAGGCCTCTTTGCCCGACCCGGTTTCACCGTTGATCAGCAGCGGCACATCGCGCTCGTACACACGCAGGGCCTTGCGGAAATCTTCTTGCAATGCAACATCGCCCAGACAGATGCCCGACAGCTGTGCACGCTCTTCAATGACCGGGCTGGGGACCAGCGGCACCGGCACACGGCGCGGTTGGCCGCGCAACACGGCAAACAGGCTGCGCCCGTCGCGGGTACGCAGCGGCCAACTGGCAGTGGCATTGACGCTCGCGCGGCCGAGCAGATCATCGAGTGCACAGTCGAAAAACGCTTCCACCGGCTTGCCCAGCAAACCACCGCGCACATGCCCCAAAAGGTTCAGTGCGCTCTGATTGACCGCGCAGATCCGCCCTTCCCCATCGAACGCCAACAAGCCTTCACTGAACAGCCCGACGGACTCGGCCTGCAGATGAAAACGCAGCAGCCATTGGTTGTCGAAATAACGCAGGAAATAGCAGCTCTCGATCATCTTCGCCGAAAGATTGACCAGGGCCATGGTGTGGAACTGGCTCTGGCGCGATACGTCGTGGCGCGCCGAAGACACATCGAGCACCGCCAGCAGTTCACCATGAGGGTCGAACACCGGGCTCGCCGAGCAGGTCAGGCCGGTATGGCGGCCGCGAAAATGTTCGTCCTGATGGATCGTCAGCGCCTGACGCTCCACCAGGCAGGTGCCGATGCCGTTTGTGCCTTCGCAGGCCTCGCTCCAGTCAGCGCCAAGCCAAAGCCCGGCGCGCTCGAAAATCTTCCGCTCGGCAGGGGCCGTCACGCAGTTGAGGATCACGCCACGCGCGTCGGTCAGCAGCACCGCGTGCCCGGAACCGGAGAGCTGTTGATGCAGACTGGTCATTTCATTGCCGGCAATGTGCAGCACTTGCTGCAGGCGTTCGCGGCTTTCGAGTACGCGTCCATGCTCCAGTACCGTCGGTGCGATGGTCAGGGCCGGATCCAGGTGATAGTCCTCAAGACAGCGCAGCCACGAGCGGGCGATGGACGGATCGCTGCCCGGACCGTGCAGGTGGGTTTTGCCCTGCGTCACGGTCAACACTTGTTGGGCATGGCGACTCAAATGATTGTCGTGCATTTCTTATTGTTCTCCCCGGGGCTCGGCGACCCGTGCATGAGGTGATGCCGAGCATCCTCCAGCCTAGCCTGCAATGCAATGCTGGCAAGACCGGGCAGTCACAAGCTGTGCCATGAACGGTACAAAGTGTCACGGGGCCTGTACCGAAAGCGTCACAGTCGCGGCCCACCTGTCCGACAAAAACCGCTCAAGGCCTTGATTTAATTGAGCTGCAGGGCAGTGGCCCGACCTTTGCTCTACGCTTATACAAGCGCACATGCGCGCCTCCCTATAAGCACAAAAGCAAGGAGAGAACCATCATGCGTTACGCTCACCCCGGTACTGAAGGCGCTATCGTTTCGTTCAAGGCCAAATACGGTAACTACATCGGCGGCGAGTTCGTCGCGCCTGTCAAAGGTCAGTACTTCACCAATACCTCGCCAGTGAATGGCCAACCGATTGCCGAATTCCCCCGTTCCACGGCCGAAGACATCGACAAGGCCCTGGACGCTGCCCACGCGGCGGCCGATGCCTGGGGCGCCACGTCCGCCCAGGCTCGCTCGCTGGTGCTGCTGAAAATCGCCGACCGCATCGAACAAAACCTCGAACTGCTGGCAATCACCGAATCCTGGGACAACGGCAAAGCCGTGCGGGAAACCCTCAACGCCGACATTCCGCTGGCCGCCGACCACTTCCGCTACTTCGCCGGCTGCATCCGCGCCCAGGAAGGCAGCGCTGCCGAAATCGACGGCAACACCGTGGCCTATCACATCCATGAACCTCTGGGCGTGGTCGGGCAGATCATCCCGTGGAACTTCCCGATCCTGATGGCCGCCTGGAAACTTGCCCCGGCCCTGGCTGCCGGTAACTGCGTGGTGCTCAAGCCTGCCGAGCAAACCCCGCTGGGCATTACCGTCCTGGTCGAGCTGATTGGCGATCTGCTGCCGCCTGGCGTGCTGAACATCGTGCAAGGCTTCGGTAAAGAAGCCGGCGAAGCCCTGGCCACCAGCAAGCGCATCGCCAAAATCGCCTTTACCGGCTCGACCCCGGTCGGCTCGCACATCATGAAATGCGCGGCCGAAAACATCATTCCGTCCACCGTGGAGCTGGGTGGCAAATCGCCGAACATTTTCTTTGAAGACATCATGCAAGCCGAACCGTCTTTCATCGAGAAAGCGGCGGAAGGCCTGGTACTGGCATTCTTCAACCAGGGCGAAGTCTGCACCTGCCCTTCCCGCGCACTGGTGCAGGAATCGATCTACGACGACTTCATGAAAGAGGTGATGAAAAAAGTCCTGTCGATCAAGCGCGGCGACCCGCTGGACACTGACACCATGGTCGGCGCCCAGGCATCCGAGCAGCAATTCGACAAAATCCTTTCGTACCTGGAAATCGCCAAGGGCGAAGGCGCCGAGCTGCTGACCGGCGGCAAGGTGGAAAAACTCGAAGGCAATCTGGCAAGCGGGTATTACATCCAGCCGACCCTGCTCAAGGGCACCAACAAAATGCGCGTGTTCCAGGAAGAAATCTTTGGCCCGGTGGTGAGCATCACCACGTTCAAGGACGAAGCCGAAGCCCTGGCCATCGCCAACGACACCGAGTTCGGCCTGGGTGCCGGCCTCTGGACCCGCGACATCAACCGCGCCTACCGCATGGGCCGCGCCATCAAGGCCGGTCGTGTGTGGACCAACTGCTACCACCTGTACCCGGCGCATGCCGCGTTCGGCGGTTACAAAAAGTCCGGTGTCGGCCGTGAAACCCACAAAATGATGCTCGATCACTATCAGCAGACCAAAAACCTGCTGGTGAGCTACGACATCAATCCGCTGGGCTTCTTCTAAAAACCGGGGGCGATGCGGATATTTCTGCGTCGCCCTTTCCACCGCTTTCGCGAGCAAGTCGAATCGTCATACCGCCGCTCCCACATTTGAAATGCACTCCCCTGTGGGAGCGGGCTTGCTCGCGAAGGCGTCCTCAATGACACACCCAACATCGCCTGGCCGCTCTGGCACGGGCTTTGCGTACCCGCATCAAACGCAAATGCAGTTCCCGAAAGTCCAAAAGATCGAACAATAAAAAAGGCAGCGAGGACTTATGACAACTACCACACAGCTCAAACCCACCCTCGGCACCCTGCATTTATGGGGCATTGCCGTCGGCCTGGTGATTTCCGGCGAATACTTTGGCTGGAGTTACGGCTGGGGCACCGCAGGGACCCTGGGTTTCCTCGTCACCGCCTTGATGGTGGCGACGATGTACACCTGTTTCATTTTCAGTTTCACCGAATTGACCACTGCCATTCCCCACGCTGGCGGGCCCTTTGCCTACAGCCGGCGGGCCTTTGGCGAGAAAGGTGGATTGATCGCCGGCATTGCCACGCTGATCGAATTTGTCTTTGCGCCACCGGCAATCGCCATGGCCATCGGCGCCTACCTCAACGTGCAATACCCGGAACTGGACCCGAAAATCGCCGCGGTAGGCGCCTATTTCGTGTTCATGACCCTCAATATTCTCGGGGTCAGCATCGCCGCCACCTTCGAACTGGTGGTCACCGTGCTGGCGGTCGCCGAACTGCTGGTGTTCATGGGTGTGGTGGCGCCGGGCTTCAGCTTCAGTAATTTCGTACTCAACGGTTGGTCAGGTTCCAACGAATTCACAATGGGCTCTATTCCCGGCATTTTCGCCGCCATTCCCTTCGCGATCTGGTTCTTTCTCGCCATTGAAGGCGCGGCCATGGCGGCTGAAGAAGCCAAGGACCCGAAACGTACGATTCCCAAGGCCTATGTCAGCGGCATTCTGACCCTGGTGTTTCTGGCCATTGGTGTGATGGTGATGGCCGGCGGCGTGGGCGACTGGCGTCAACTCTCCAACATCAACGACCCACTGCCCCAGGCCATGAAAGCGGTGGTGGGTAACAATTCGACCTGGATGCACATGCTGGTCTGGATCGGTCTGTTCGGCCTGGTGGCCAGTTTCCACGGGATCATCCTGGGCTATTCACGGCAGTTCTTCGCCCTGGCTCGCGCAGGTTACCTGCCGCGCGGCCTGGCAAAACTCTCGCGTTTCCAGACCCCGCACCGTGCCATTCTGGCGGGTGGCGTGATCGGCATCGCGGCGATCTACAGCGATGGCCTGATCAACCTGCAAGGCATGAGCCTGACCGCAGCGATGATCACCATGTCGGTGTTCGGCGCCATCGTGATGTACATCATCAGCATGCTGAGCCTGTTCAAGCTGCGTAAGACCGAGCCGAACCTGGAACGCACCTTCCGCGCCCCGGGCTATCCAATCGTGCCGGGGATCGCGCTGTTTCTGGCCCTGGTGTGCCTGGTGGCGATGGCCTGGTTCAACACCTTGATCGGCCTGATCTTCCTCGGTTTCATGGTCGCCGGTTACCTGTATTTCCAATTGACCGCCCGGCAACGCTCCGAGGCGCCAGCGGACGCTATGCTCGAAGGTGCATGAGTTGCACCGGCGCCGGGCCGAAAGCCTGGCGCCTGCTTTATTGAAGTGCACACTGTTCCCACAAGAGTTGCCGGTGTATTTGTGTCTTATCAGAATCAGGAGCCCTCATGGCCGTATTTGCCCATTCCGTCGGCGCCCAGACCTATCGCTTCGACAGCCTCAAGGAAGTGATGGCCAAGGCCAGCCCGGCGCGTTCCGGGGATTTTCTGGCCGGTGTCGCCGCCCTTAACGATGGCGAGCGCGTTGCCGCGCAAATGGCGTTGGCCGACATTCCCCTGAGCTACTTCCTGCAGGAAGCACTGATTCCCTACGAAGCCGATGAAGTCACTCGCCTGATCATCGACACCCACGACAAACAGGCCTTCGCGGTCGTCAGCCACCTCACGGTCGGCGGGTTTCGCGATTGGCTGTTGAGCGATGCCGCCGACGAGCAGGTCCTGCGCGCGCTCGCCCCCGGTCTGACCCCGGAAATGGTGGCCGCCGTCTCGAAAATCATGCGCGTGCAGGATCTGGTCCTGGTGGCGCAGAAAGTTCGTGTGGTCACGCAGTTCCGTGGCACCCTCGGTCTGCGCGGCCGCCTGTCCACCCGCCTGCAACCCAACCACCCCACCGACGAACCGGCCGGTATCGCCGCGAGCATTCTCGACGGCCTGCTGCACGGTAACGGCGATGCCATGATCGGTATCAATCCGGCCACCGACAGCATCGCGTCGATCTGCGCCATGCTGGAAATGCTCGACGCGATCATCCAGCGCTACGAGATTCCGACCCAGGCTTGCGTGCTGACCCATGTCACCACCTCGATTGAAGCGGTCAATCGCGGCGTACCACTGGACCTGGTGTTCCAGTCGATCGCCGGCACCGAGGCGGCCAACGCCAGTTTCGGTATCAATCTGAACGTACTCAAGGAAGGTTACGACGCCGGATTGAGCCTCAATCGCGGCACGCTCGGACAAAACCTGATGTATTTCGAAACCGGCCAGGGCAGCGCCCTGTCAGCCAATGCCCACCATGGCGTCGACCAACAGACCTGCGAAACCCGGGCCTACGCCGTCGCGCGACATTTCAACCCATTCCTGGTGAACACCGTCGTAGGCTTCATCGGACCGGAATACCTCTACAACGGCAAACAGATCATTCGCGCCGGCCTCGAAGACCACTTTTGCGGCAAGCTGCTGGGCGTGCCGATGGGCTGCGACATCTGTTACACCAACCATGCCGAGGCCGACCAGGACGACATGGACACCTTGCTGACCCTGCTGAGCGTGGCCGGGATCAACTTCATCATGGGCATTCCCGGCTCCGACGACATCATGCTCAACTACCAGACCACTTCGTTCCACGATGCGCTCTATGCCCGGCAGACGCTGGGGCTCAAACCGGCACCGGAATTCGAACAGTGGCTGGCAAAAATGGGCATCTTTACCCAGGCGGACGGCAAGGTTCTCTTCGGCAACAGCCTGCCACCGGCCTTTCGCCAGGCCCTGGCGCAATTGGGATGAGTGTTGATATGGAAAAACTACCCTTCGATCCGCACAACCCATGGCTGGAACTGAGGCGCCTGACCCCGGCGCGGATTGCCTTGGGCCGTACCGGCACCAGCATGCCCACCCGTGCACAGCTGGACTTTCAATACGCTCATGCCCAGGCGCGGGATGCGGTGCATTTGCCATTCGATCATGGGACTTTGCGCTCGCAATTGGCTGAACGCGGGCATGACAGTGTTTTATTGCATAGCGCGGCGATAGACCGGAACAGTTACTTGCAACGCCCCGATCTGGGGCGAAAGTTGAGCACCGAGTCAGCACAGGCGTTACGCGATTATGCCTCGGCCCATCCAGGGGGCGTCGATCTGGTCATCGTGGTCGCCGATGGTTTGTCAGCATTGGCTGTCCACCGCCATACGCTGCCATTGCTGGCGCGACTGGAAGAACAGATCCGCAATGAAAACTGGTCGGTGGCGCCAGTGGTCCTGGTGGAACAGGGTCGTGTCGCGGTGGCCGACGAAATCGGCGAGCTGCTGGGCGCCAAAATGACGGTGATCCTGATCGGTGAACGCCCTGGCCTCAGCTCGCCAGACAGCCTGGGGTTATATTTCACCTACAATCCAAAGGTCGGCCTGACGGATGCCTACCGCAACTGCATCTCCAACGTGCGCCTTGAAGGCTTGAGTTACGGTATGGCGGCACACCGTTTGCTTTATCTGATGCGCGAAGCCTGTCGGCGGCAGCTATCGGGAGTCAATCTGAAGGACGAAGCGCAGATTCAGACGCTGGAGTCGGACGCTGGAGCGGATATGAAAGGAAATTTCCTGCTAAGCCCGCCGCAAACCTGAATCGCTTCCGCATTGCACTATCGTTCCGATTTCAGGCAGGATCGACGCACGGCCGCCAGGGTTTCCCGTCGCCGTCAAAGCAAGCAAGACAGCCACTTGAAGACGAGACCTACCATGCGGATTATTCAAGCGACCCTCGAACACCTGGATTTGCTGACCCCGTTGTTCGTCAAATATCGCGAGTTTTATGGTTCCCTGCCGTATCCGGACTCGTCCCGGGCGTTTCTCGAGAAACGCCTGCGTCGCAAGGAATCGGTGATCTACCTGGCGCTGTCCGATGAGGACGACAACAAGCTGATGGGGTTTTGTCAGCTGTATCCAAGCTTTTCTTCGCTGTCGCTGAAACGCGTGTGGATCCTCAACGACATCTATGTCGCGGAAGACGCCCGTCGCCAGTTGGTGGCCGATCACTTGATCCGCACCGCGAAGAAAATGGCCAAGGACACCAATGCCGTGCGCATGCGTGTATCCACCAGCAGCAACAACGAAGTCGCGCAGAAAACCTACGAATCCATCGGATTCAAGGAAGACACCGAGTTCAAGAACTACATACTGCCTATCAGCGACGAGCTGTAGGACGACAATTAATAACGCTGTAGGAGCAAGCCTGTTCGCGATGATTGTGGACGATAACGCGTCAAACCAGATACCCAGTCGCGCCATTGGTTATTTTCGCGAGCAATCGAGCCTCGACCGGCTGCTCCTACAGTCGCCCCCCGAAATCCCCGGCTACAATCTCGACGCGCTTTTCACCTCCCAAATCGTATAATGCCGACCTTTCCAGTCTGTAAGAAAAATTACTCCCGTCTGTAGCCTTGCGCGCAGTCATCCGCACAGGCCTGCCGAGTCGGGCCGTCATCACAGGTGCCCTCCATGGATTTCAACCCGCTCGATCTAGTCCTGCATCTCGATGTTTACCTCGATTTGCTGGTCACCAACTACGGGCCATGGATCTACGCCATTCTGTTTATGGTGATTTTTTGTGAAACCGGCCTGGTGGTCATGCCCTTCCTGCCGGGTGACTCGCTGTTGTTCATCGCTGGCGCCGTAGCGGCCGGCGGCGGCATGGACCCTGTACTGCTCGGCGGTTTACTGATGCTCGCGGCGATTCTCGGCGACAGCACCAACTACATCATTGGACGCACGGCCGGCGAGCGATTGTTCAGTAATCCGAACTCGAAGATCTTCCGTCGCGACTACTTGCAACAAACCCACGATTTCTATGACAAGCACGGTGGTAAAACCGTGACCCTGGCGCGTTTCCTGCCGATCATCCGCACCTTTGCCCCCTTCGTCGCGGGCGTCGCCAAAATGCCTTACCCACGTTTTTTCGCCTTCAGCGTGCTGGGCACGATTCTTTGGGTCGGTGGCCTGGTTACCCTCGGCTTCTTCTTCGGTAACGTACCGTTTATCAAATCCAACCTGTCGTTGCTGGTGGTCGGAATCATCCTGCTATCGCTGGTGCCGATGATCATCGGCGTGATCCGCAGCCGCTTCGGCAATGCTGCGTCAAAAGCCCATCCGCGCTGATTCACGATGTGGTCCCTGAGCGCCTGGCGTCGCCGGCGCATCCTGGCCCGGCACCCGATTGCCGACGACATGTGGCAACGGGTGCGCCATCACCTGAGTTTTCTTGACGGCATCAGCGCCGCCGAAGACCAGTGGCTGCGCGAGGCCTGCGTGATATTCCTGCAAGACAAACATCTGACCGCGCTGCCCGGTGTCGAACTGCATCAGGAGCAACGCCTGCTGCTTGCCGCCCAGGCCCAACTCCCGCTGCTGCACCTGGGCGACCTGAACTGGTATCAGGGTTTTCACGAGATCATTCTCTACCCCGACGACTTTCTCAGTCCTCAGCGTCATCGTGATGCCAGCGGTGTCGAGCACGAATGGGACGGCGAACACAGCGGCGAAGCCTGGCAGCAAGGGCCGGTCATCCTCGCGTGGCCCGGCGTCATGGCCAGCGGCGGCTGGGAAGGCTACAACCTGGTGATCCACGAGCTGGCACACAAACTCGACATGCTCAACGGCAACGCCAACGGCTTACCGCCGCTGCACGCCGACATGCGGGTCAGCGAGTGGGCCAAGGTCATGCAAGAGGCCTACGACGACCTAGACCGGCAACTGGAGCGCAATCCGGGCGCCGAAACCGCCATCGATCCGTATGCCGCCGAAAATCCCGCCGAGTTCTTTGCCGTCACCAGCGAATATTTTTTCAGCGCCCCGGATTTGCTGCACGAGGCTTATCCACAGGTGTATGCGCAGCTGAAGCTTTTCTACCGGCAAGATCCACTGGGCCGACTGAGGCAACTTCAGACCACGAACCCTGTCTATCAGGCACACGACTAAGGTCTACACGATCTCTGGTACGTGGCGTCGACCCAGGAATATGCCTATAATCGCCGCCACTTTTTGGTCAATCCGGCCAAGTGTTTTTGGTCAACTAACGGGGGCAACGCCCAATGAGCTACAGCAAGATTCCGGCTGGCAAAGACCTGCCGAACGACATCTATGTCGCGATCGAGATCCCGGCCAACCACGCGCCGATCAAATACGAAATCGACAAAGACAGCGATTGCCTGTTCGTTGACCGTTTCATGGCCACCCCAATGTTCTACCCGGCCAACTACGGTTACATCCCGAACACCCTGGCTGACGACGGTGATCCTCTGGACGTGCTGGTCGTGACCCCTTACCCGGTTGCTCCAGGTTCCGTGATCCGCGCTCGTCCGGTCGGCATCCTGAACATGACCGACGACGGCGGCGGCGATGCCAAAGTCATCGCTGTTCCACACGACAAGCTGTCCCAGCTGTACGTGGACGTGAAGGAATACACCGATCTGCCAGCCCTGCTGATTCAGCAGATCGAGCACTTCTTCGCGAACTACAAAGATCTCGAAAAAGGCAAATGGGTGAAGATCGAAGGCTGGGACGGCGCAGACGCCGCCCGCGCTGCGATCACCAAGTCGGTTGCTGCCTACAAAGGTTAAGAGCGGCTTCCAGCTTCACGCCTCAAGAAAAACCCCGGTGATCCGGGGTTTTTTGTGGGCGCTTGAAAAGCACCACTTAAACGGTTCGTTTAAAACGACTTCCCTTGGTGTTTTTTTGTTTAATTTTCCTCAAGAACGTCTTACATCCGGTCGTAAATTTCCCTCGAAATTTGAACAGCTCGTTTATTCAAAGCCTTATGCCGCGCCAGTAGACTCGTGTTTATGAAAAAGAACACTAGCGGCCCTCGCTTCAAAGCACTCCTTGGATTAGCCAACATCACGACAACCGGGTTTGCCGAATTCCTGAACACGGCCCCGCAAAATGTCCATAACTGGTACACCCGCGGTGTGCCCGCCCACTGCATGGAAGAAGTCGCCAGAAAGCTGTCCGTCAACAGTGAATGGCTGAAAACAGGCGATGGCCCGAAAGACGCCACGCACCTGCGCCTGCACGACGACTCCGGCAATACCTTCGACGCACAGGCCATTCGCGGCGTCTACACGGTTATCGAGCCCACCGACGTCGAACTCCCCCTCTACAAGGAAACCCCCACAGCCCCTGGCTCCAGCAAAACCCACGTCGTCGAAGACCCCGACCAAAGCATCCGACTACCCCGCAGCCACCTCGACTCCCTGGAAATCAACCACGTCGATGCGATCTGCATCCACATGATTGGCAACAGCATGGCCGAACGCATAGAAGACGGCTCGACCCTGGCCATCGACCGCGGCCTGACGCAGATTGTGGATGGCGAGATCTATGCCATCGAACACGACGGCATGCTGCGAATCAGATACCTGCACCGAATGCCGGGAAACTCGCTGCGAATGCGCAGCCATAACCGCGCAGAGCATCCCGATGAAATCTTCAGGCCCGCGCAAATCGAAGAGCAGAACATCAGGGTACTGGGCTGGGTGTTTTGGTGGTCGACACTAAACAAACGCAGACCACCGGTGCCGTTTCTGTGATGCTGAGCAGCAAGCCACGCGTTGTAGGAGCGAGGCTTGCCCGCGAATGCGATGGAACATTCACCGGACAATGCCAATCCTATTGTCAGACCTGAGCAATCCCAACGCTCTAATCCGCATACCAAGCTGGGAATTCCCCAAAAAAATCAGTATGCTGCGCCCCACATTTGCGCATCGACCCTTTCTTGAGGCTCAGATCGCACCGACAAGGCAGATGACTTTCTCGCCAAGTCCCACAGCCGGACGCAAGATCCGGGTGTACGTTTTGAAGGCTGGCGCGGTTTACCAAAAATGAACCAAGCCAGTCCCCGAGAAGCCGGCCACAAGCCGGCTTTTTAATGTCCGAAATAAAGTAGACCCTGTAGTGGTCAACTAATCCCGGACACGATGTAAAGTTTTTCCTCGGCCTGAGTTCACGTCGATCACCGCTAATTTTTTTGGGGCTACTGCCTATTGGATTGTCCTGGGCACGATGAACCAATGCTCAGCTTGAGCTGGCCGCGCTTACAAGAGAGGCTTTGAGGGACACTGCCGATAGTTCGGAGCGCGAGATGCCATCCTTGGAAAACAGCGGTCTACCTGAAATTTGATGGTTGTCACAATATCCAGCACATAGAGCACGATAAAGGCAAAGTGCCTTGACCCGTGACAAATCCCCATTTCCTCGACGATTGGTCAGTAAATCTCCCAGCACTCATTAGAACGGTTGGTCTTAGATTGTCTTTTCCCTCTAAAAGCTTGCTCGTTCATCTCCACAAAAATGTTTCAGTCGGCCACTTACGGATGGACATCTCGCCCTTCCCGCCTGTTTAGCAAATCCGTTTACACGCAATGAGCACAATGCCATCATCCTTTGATACCTTACAGCCCATACAAGGACGTTGAGTGAGCACTCAGTTCAAATTCCTGACTCTTCCCCAGCGCTCGGGAACCGTGGCAAATGTATTCATCCACGGCTACTCCGCCGGCCACGATATGGAAGATCGTTGTACGCTAAGCAAATACATTCCTTCGTCTTTGCACAACTGCATCAACATCTTTGCCTTTTGGCCATCGGGTCATTGGAGCCAGTTCGACGAATTGTCCAGCAAAGCCATTCTGGCGGCCGGCCGATTCCACCTACTTGCCGGCGCTGGTGCCGCAGCCGCCGACCGCGCTCTTCATTTCAACACCAGTCGCAAACGCGCAACCGATATGGGCAAGACGCTGCTCAGGCAACTCGAAGCCTACATCCTCAAGCATCACCCCTATGTGGAAAGCGTCAACCTGGTCGGGCATTCGCTCGGTGGGCGTGTGGTAGTCAGCGCACTGCGCGAATTGCTAAGTAACCCGGCTCATGACGGCTTGGAAGTCGGTGACGTGCTGTTGATGGCTGCCGCCGTTGAACTCTCGGGGGATGAGGCTTGCGCAATCGGCAAACGCATCAATGGCAAACTGTTCAATGCATTTTCCAGTTCCGACAAAATCCTGCTATTGAACGTTGGCGAAACCAGTGCAGGTCGCAACCGGGTTGATCATTGCAAGAACATCGAGATGCTGGGATTTGACCATACGGACTATTGGCCGCGCCTGGAGAAAGTGTTGCGGGCATCCTGTTTCCATGGCTATCAAAGCGGTTTGCCAGCGTCAACTCAGGCGCAGCCAATCGTTAAGAATCCCGACCCCGTGGTAAGCGACCATTTGCTTTATGACCTGCTCGAACTGACCAGCGATCGCGTCCGCAGCCAAGTCACCAAGCACCTGCGCTCCAGCAGCTGGTCAAGCCTTGAAACGGACAATTCGTTGTACCCGCTGACCAAGGAACTCCAACTGCTGGGCGGGCATTGCCTGGTCAATCTGGCTCGAGGTCGAGGGCTCAAGTATGTGCAGATCCTGCTTATGCTCGCCGAGCATTATGAGCTGGTGAATGAGTCGCACCAATGTGCGCAAGTGATCGAACTTGAGGCGCTGCTGGTCAGCCAGTTCTTCAAGTCATCCTTTGGCGAGAAACACGTGTTTGCTTCGAATATGGAGATCGTGCGGCAAGTTGGCGCCATGCCCGAGACAGGCTATTTCGAACAGGTGGATGCCTTGGCAGCCAACCTGACAGTGACGTCCTACTTCTCCACATCCGAAGCGCCTGCTCCGGTGTATCGGGAGAAAGGCTCAGTGCCGCCCAATACAAACAAAGAACTGGCGTTGGCGTCCGCATCGATACTGCCCTCGTTTGGCGCACTGATATCAACCGGGCGTATCAAGGCAGCGGTCACCAACTTAAAAAGCGCGGTCAAACCCGGCTACTCAGCATTGATTCCAGCTGTCGCTATTCTCTTCTATGCGCGTCTGAAGCTAAATAACGAAGGGCTGCTCTAAAGCACACGCAGGTAGGCTTGGCCAGCAACGCTGGCCAAGCGCACGCGATCAGACCACCCGATATTCCCCTTCAATCACCGCTTGCGCACCAAACGCCTGGCTCAAGTGTGTCTCCAGCTCCGCCAGTTGCGTTTGACGGTTACGCAGGTTACCCAAGCTTTCTTCTTGCTCGATCAGGATCTTCTCAAACGCCTTGATCTGCGGCGCGAAAATCTCCATCACTTTATCGTGATCTTTCAGCAGCTTCATTGGTTCGGCAAAATGGCTCTTGACCACTTCGGCGAGATCATTCTGCAGCTGTTTGAGTTCCGTCTCCGCACGCTGCTGCTGGGCAACGCTGATGACGTCGGTAAGCACCTGGATACCCGCGCCGATGGGCCCGGCCCAGCGGCTGATATTGGCCGCCAGTTTGGTGGCTTCCCAAGGCTTGAACTTGTAGACGTAGCCGGTGAGGTTTTTCAAGGTCTCTCGGGCCAGGAATACGCCGTTCTTGATACTTTCGACGGGAATTTTCGACACCGCACTCAACGCCCTGCTTGAGGCCGACAATGCAGAAGCAGTGATGCTGTCAGCAAAGTCAGACGAAGAGTCCAGTTGATGCTCGATGCTGGCGCTAATGCCATTCATGATGGTTGAGGACTGGTTGAACGCCGTGCTGAACAGATAGTCGATACGAAAACGCAACTTCTCGCCGATGTCGTTGTTGGTGAACCCGATTTCCGCCTCAAGGAAGGCATGAACCTGGTCGCGGGGCAAGGTGCGAATGCTGTTGAGCAGGTCTTTTTCCAGGTTGGTGAGTTCCTGGTAGAGATTACCGACGGTAGCAAGAATCTTGCGCTTGCCTTCGTCTATGTCTTCCTGGATGCGCGCCGAGTCGCGGCGCTGGTTAGCCGCAAGAAGCTCGAACTTGATCAATTCATCCTTGGCCACGGCGATCTTCTTGCCCAGCACGTCGCGCACGACATCAATACCGGTCTTCTTGATCAGGGTTTCGCGACCACTACCATCGAGCACCTGTTGGGTGACCTGTTTGAGCTCGCTGATGCGCGAACGCTGGTCATACAAATCCTTTTGCTCAAGCCAGAATTCCAGCCCGCGGCTGTTGGGGTTGGAGGCTACGCAAACAACATTGATCACTTCGCGTTCGGCCGGTGTCAGGTCAACAAAGCGCTGCAGTTTGTCCAGCAGGTTGTTCTTCTTGATCGTGCTTTGTTGCTCGAACTCTTCGGCGTCGCGCAGGTCGGCCACTTCATCCATCTTATTGATAACAAAGATGGTCGAGCTGAGCTTGTTGAGATCGCGCAGCACCCAGCGAACGATGTCCTGATGGCTTTCCTTGAGCGGGTTGGTAGCGTCGACAACGTAGAAGATCAGATGCGCTTCGGAAATGTAGTTCTTGGTGATATCGCCGTACTGAACCAGGGCGCCGTTTTCGGCGGTTTTTTCCTTGTCACCGAAAAGACCGGGAGTATCGACGATTTCACAGCGGTCCTGAAGGTTGTCAGGCCGGTAGATCGCCAATGCGTCCGAGGACTCGTTGGTGTCGATCTTCATGTCCTTCATCACCTGGCCCAGCCAGCCGGCAACCACACTAGTTTTGCCATCGGAGAACGCGCCGAGCAGGGCGATACGCAACGCATCAGCCTGAACATCACTAATAGCCTTTTTGATTTTGTCGATGTCCTGGGTCACGTCCAGCCCAAGCTTTTCAAGCGCACCCACCAGGTTCTGGAGGTTGTCCAGTGCCTTGACGACCTCGGTCTTGCTGGCGTTGAACTGCTTAAATTGTTCCATAGGGTTTGGCTTCCACTTGTTTTTTCAGCGCCTGGATAGAGGCAATCTTTTCATCGAACAACTTAGTGACGTCGGCCATTTTGTCGCGCTCGCCTTCCAACTGGCTCAGGGTCGAGTTCTCAATCTGCTCTTTGATTTTCGCCAGCATGACCAGAGTGTCCTGCTCGAACGACTTCTCGCTGGCAACGCGTTCTTTCTTGATAGCCTCGGTGACATTGGCTTGCGCCTCAGCGATCTTTTTGTTGCGCCCGCCGAAGAGGTAGCTCAACCCCGCGGCAAGTAGTCCAACTACGCCGCCGATAACCGCGCCGATAATGTTACCCACCCCCGGAATGACCGACCCGATCGCGAAACCACTCATGGCATATCCACCAACACTCAGCAACAAGCCACCGACATCGGAAAAATTGAAGCTGATTGCATCCATAGCACTGGAAAGCGAGAGAGAATTGCTGGCCGCTGCACTCAAGCGCTGTTGAAAATTGACCCGCTCGGCGTTTTCTTGCAGTCGCTTGAGCGCCCGTTCAATACTTTGCGACAGTTGCTCAAGCAATTGTTCCTGGCTCGCTGCCAGGTTTTTGGCGAGCTTCTCTTGGCCAGTACTGACGTGCTCCTGGATCACTCGTTCAACATCATCTTTATCACTGAAGTGCTCTTCGATAGCCGCCCGTGCCGCACTGCTCAGTTCATTGAAAAAGATACCAAGGGCGTTGCTGCGCTGTTTGGTGAAACTGTTTTTCAGTTCCTCAAAACTGAGCCGAATGGCTTTCTGACACTCCAGAATCTCCGCGCCAATCTTGTCGGAAAACGCCTGATGTTCGTCCCGCTGCTTCTTCAGATCATTGACGGTGTCTTGTAGCAGGCGCAGTACTTTGCGCTTGTTGCTTTCGACGATGTCGATTTCGAAGTTGGCGCAGCCACTACCAATGACCTGATGCAACTGGTCCAGTTGGCTGAAGCTGCGCATGGCTTGCTGGCTGACAAAGTCCTGTTTGTAGGCACGTTGCGACTTCAGCAGGTCAACCCGGCCGGGGTGAATACTGGTCAGACCTCGCTCGTCGAACGCCACACCGGTAAAGCCCAGCAACCCTTGCAGGCTTTGGCAACCACTAACCAGTTCGGCACCGAGAATATCTTCCAGCACTTCACGGGTCTGATCGCGAATGGCGCTCGCGTCTTTATGGGTTCGATCAAGCGATTCGCGGTCCTTGTCGAACTCGTAGGAGTCCGCCTTGCCGCGCAGGTTGCAGATGGCATAAACCCTGGCATCACGGTTGAGGTAATGCTTTATCTTCTGCGCGGTCTCAGCCTCCGGTTTCTTGTTGGTGCCGTTTACATAAAACACCAGGTGGGCCTTGGCGATGGCAGCCTGGACCATCGTTTCATACTTGGATTCGTTACCCTCGATACCGGGAACATCGATCAGTTGAAAGCTCTTGCCCAGATGACTGAATTCGTAGATCACATTGTCCTGGGTGAAGTCCGCCTGGCCGGTGCCGACAATTTCACCATCGACTTGTCCTGAGCAGCGCTGCAGGCGCTCCAGTTCTTTCTGTTGTTTCAGCAGGGTTGGCAGCCTGTCGCTGACCAACTCACTCAAGGAATGTTGTTCGCGCATAGGTGAGTCCGTTCGACTAAAGAGAGATTAGTGCTGGGCGAAAAACCTTGGCTCACAGCAACTGGGCATAGCCTAGAGCTCCCGCGATGACACCGATCGTGGTTCCCACTATCAGCCCGAGCACCCATTTCATCTTCGCCCGCTGATCCAGCGAGATGCGCATCGCCTCGCCCTCACGCTGGCACTCTATCAATTGCGATTGGCAAGCTTGCAGCTGAGCGCCCTGCTCCGTCAGCTGCTGCTGACTATGCTGAAAGTCGCTGCGCACACTTTGCAGCTGCAATCCGACCTGCTGCAATTCACCCTGCACCTGGCTGAGATTTTTTTGGCTTTCAACCAGGCGAGATTCCGTACCCTGAAGCGACTGGCGAGCGGAATCCAGTTCACTCAAGGTATGGCTCAAGCGTTCCTTGCAATAGCTGTATTCCTGCTGAGTGTTTTCCAGCTTCTGCCGGGTGCTTTGCAGATCGCGCTGGGTCTGGTTGACCAGAGCCCCGATGTCATCGCCCAATGCCGCAATGTCCTCGCAGAAGCTGACATAACGGGTGCTGAGCTCGTCGATAAGCTCATCGCTTTTCTTCGAAAACACCGCTTGGATATCGCTAACAGTGGCCTGGTTTTTTTTGATAAGTGCCTGGCGCTTCTTTTCTTCAAACAGAATACGCAGGCTTTCGATGATCGTACTTTTCCCAGCATTGGTTTCGCCGAAAAAGGCAATGGTGAAGTTATCCCATTCGGCATGCTTCTCAAGATAAGAAATCTCGCTGTCAAAACGGGACTTTATTTCGCCGAGCTTATCCTTGACGTTGGCAAGATGCGCATTTCCCTTGTCATTACTCACATCCAGTCTGGAGACATCATCCAGTGCCGTGGCGATATCACTTGCCACCCTAGCGTACAGTTTGGAGAAATCCTGAGCCTTACTCATACCGTTCCTTATTAGTTCCCAACTGCACCGAATACCAAGTGGCTAAATTGCATTTTGCCACTATGGCTGTCAAGTTCATCGGCGGCATACTTCACAATCAGAACCGACGTCGCGCCAGAAACTCTGCTATCGCGCTCTCAAACCAACCTGCAGCCCGCATTTTCAGCGCTTTGCTCCCACAATTCGGACACTGGTCAAACCACTCCCCCGGCCTTAAGGCGTCACTGCGCGGCGCTACTGTTTTCGTCCACTTGCACTCTTCACATACATATGTGAAGGGCCTCGGTTTCATTGGCATTTCTGCTCTCCTGAGTAATTATTCATATCTGCTGCCATCGGCCTCTCAACTATCGGGATAGGCCTGTTCGATCTGCTGATCGAACTCCCGTCATACCCACAATACGATCCATTTAGGTCTGCTCGTACCCCTATTCCTGAGCCGGGATTAACTCCTGCAAAATCACGAGCTTTCTTTGCAGCTGCTCGATGTGCGCTTTCTCAGCGCGCAGCGCCGAGCGCAGTTCCCGATTCTCCATCTCCCAGATCCGTGCCCAGTTCGCGCTCTTTCGACAAACAAGGGCCATTTTCCAGAGTTCACGCAACCTCAGGTACTGCGCCAGAAGAATCAGCAAAATTAATCCCATGATCGACAACGCCCCTGTCGAAATCATTTCCGACGTACTCATATACACTTCCTTTCGCGAGTTCGATTTGCCTTAAAGACAGACACACGATATGTAGTGATTTACGACAGGTCTAGAATGTAGACTTATACAGGTAAACAAAACGAACACATGGAGAGGGCATGAAACGCAAGCAATCCATTGAGCAGGTTCGCTGGGATCTGGCACTTCGCTATCGCTTGATTGAGACCGTTGCCTGGTGGGAAGGCCGGCTGACCACGGGACACCTGATCCAGAGCTTCGGCATCAGCCGGCAGCAGGCGTCGAAGGACATCAATACCTACATCACCGAACATGCGCCCAAAAACCTTACATATGACAAACAATTAAAGGGCTACGTACCGAGCAAGGCATTCAAACCGCTGTTCATTGACGACAGCGCCAGTGCTTATCTGCATCTGCTGTATCAAAACAACGCCCGTGCGCCACATGTCGAAGGCTTGGCGCTGGCCTATGCCCACACCAAGGTACTTGAAGTACCGGATCGCTCAATCAAGGCTGAGGTTCTACGCCCGCTGCTCAAGGCTTGTCGCGACCATCTGCGACTGGACATCGACTACGTATCACTCAACAGCCCGGAACCAGAAGGTCGCACAATCGCACCGCATACATTGGTCTACACCGGCATGCGCTGGCACGTACGCGCCTATTGTGAGAAGAACCGCGAGTACCGCGACTTCGTTCTGAGCAGGCTACGTGGCGTGCCCGACTTCAGGAGTGAGTCGACCGACAATGGCATTGACGGGGATGATGTCTGGAACACCGAGGTGGCAATCATCATCAAGCCCGACGAGCGCCTGGATAAAGCACAGAGGGCGATCATTGAAATCGACTTCGGCATGGCAGAGGGTCAACTGATTGTCCCAAGTCGCAGAGCACTGGTGAAGTATGTTTTGCAACGCTTTCAAATCGATCCCAAGAATCTGAACCCGAATCCTGAAGCACAGCAGATTGTGGTCGCCAATTTAAGAGAGCTGAAACCATGGCTCTATGATTGATACATCCGGACATCCTTTTTGAGCCAGCTTTGATGTTGCGCACAACATTTACTCCAGCACACATCAAAGCGAAACTCGATCAGGCCTCACGGATAACTAAACCCCTTCACCAACGTCAACTCCCCCACCGCCCGCATCGGCACCAGAAACGTTTCCATCTTTTCGCTCGGTGTTCCCTCCTCCGTAATCACCGTCACCTGCGCCGTCGTCAGCGGTTGCACCGCATCCTCCTGTCCTTCGTCATCACTGCGATAGCCCCCACCGAAGTAGTTCACATACACCAGATATTGCCCCTTGATCGGCGCCGGCATGGCGAAGATTTCCGGGCCGTAGCCGGTGGTGACGTCGACATCGAGTGCCGCGCCGTTGGGTACGACGCGGTCGCCGTACCAGATGTGGGCGCCGTCGGGGGTGATGAGGTGCAGGTCGAGGTCGGTGCCGTCGCTGTCCCAGGCCAGCAACACGCGCAATTTGGCGGGCGTCGCTCCACCACTGGCGTTCAGGAACTGCGTGCGCTGGCGATGTTGATCGTCGGGGCTGCGGACTTCGACGCTGTTGCTGCCGTTGGGGAACGAGAACGGGCGATCGAAGCGGCCGGCGGGATCGATTTTCAATGGCATGCTGACGCCGTTGACGATCAGCCGACCGGGCTCGTTGGTCTTGGGTGTGGCGTTGATCTGGCCACTGATGCGTGCGGTGTTGGCTTGCCCTGGCGGCGTGTTCACCGAAGAGGCCGGGTAGTTGACGGTCTGGCGGAAGCTTTCGCCTTCACCTTCAGGGGCGCCGGTTCGCCAGCCACCAGCTGGAGTATCGAGTTTGACGCCTTGCGCCATTGCCAGCGGCAAAACCGCCAATGAACAGAGCAACAGCAAGACCTGTGGAAAGCGGAGTGTCATGGTCTATTCCAGCAAAAGGTGGCGGGCGAGCCCTTCGATGTAGGTTTCATCCTGGCCATTGGGGTGTGCTTCGAAGGCCAGGTGCAGGTATTCGTGGGTCAGATCGAGGCGGTCCTGCAGCGAGAGCACACCGCGCACGTAAATACGCTGGCATTCGCGGTCGACGTAGGGTCGGCCGAAGGTCAGGCGGCAGACGGCGAAGGTGCTGACTTCGTTGTAGCCGGTTTCGCTTTCCAGCCTCGGGCGCCAGCCGCGCCGCTGCTTCTGCAGCCAGTCCTGTGCGGCGGGCAACGCTTCGCAGGAGGCGACCGGATTGTCCCAACGGCTGAGGCTGGCGCGCGGGTAGGCGTGCAGAAGGATGGCGTCGTAACGCTGGCCGGCGTTGGCCTGTTCGACGGCTTGCTGCCAGGACAACTTGTCCGGGCCGGGTTGGTCGGAGTGGTAGGTAACGGTACTCCCGGCCAATACCAGATCGCTGGTCCATGCGGCGATTTTGCGCGACTCGACGGAGGCCGGACGCGGGGCGACCCGCTGGCGCTGGCTGCTGTCCTCGATGCTCAGGCAATCGCCATGGCGCGCGGCGTTTTGCAGCAGGTAGGTGCGGATGGCCACGGCCAGGGCTTTGGCGGCTTCGACGGGTTCGGGCGTGGCTTCGCGCTGAAGCACGCGGGCGACGTACTCTTCGCGGTCCAGGCGGGCAACAAGCTTGTTCTTGAGTAGAAACAGCTCGCCGTCGCTGTGGATAGCGAGTTGATTGCCATTGCTGAATTCGACGCGGTAATCCCCTAACAGCTGCCCCGAGTGCACTTCGCTGTTGCCCGACAGCACCCGTTCAAGTGGATAACGGGAGAACAGGCCGACTTCAACGCAACGCCCCGCATCGGAGGGCCACCCAACAGGCACAACTGCCGACAACGCCTCAGCGTAATCACGCAATACACGCTGACTGGTTCCGCGACCACCGGCCCAGATCGGCGCACCATCCGTTGTCCAGCCAGCGAATCCACCCTGGCGCGAGGCAGCATCCTGATCCCCCAACCAGCTCCAGGTTTTCACCCGCAAACGGCTGCCGAATTCGCCCACGACGTTCCCGTCAGCGGCATTCAAGACCACATCGAGCAGCACTCGTCGCGCCTGCTCCTGCGCCGGCATCACCGCCAACACGCGCAGCAATTCGGCCACCGACACCCGGGTGGCAGGCTGTAATAACGGCAAGTTCAGCAGCCACTCTGGTGCCTGTCGCGCTTGCCAATACGCTCGCCAGTCCGGGCCAGAAATGCCCAATCGCCCCGGCTCGAAATACAAGCCGCAGGATTTCACCAACGCCTGATCGCGCTCGATCTTGCCGCCCGCGGTGCAGCAATACACTTCCTCTTTGGATTGCCCGCGACATTCATACGCCGGCTCACGGGCATCGGTGTCCACCAGCCAGCCGTACACAAACAGCTTCCAAACACTGCCCAATGGCGTCTGCAACGTATCGGGCAACGGCTCGCGCGCCAGCAGCTGAGTCTTGTTCAACGACAACAATTCGCCCCTGAACGCCAGACGCAATGGTTCGTCCTGCGCCAGGGTCAGCGCAGGAATCAAACACACCAAACAGACCAGAAGCCGGAACATGTCAGTGGACCGTGACCTGACCGAGCGCCGGTTTCTGTTCCTGGGCCCGATGCTGCGGTGCATACACCTGGGTGAAACGCACGGGTGGCAGGTAGAACTGCCCCTTCTGCGAAAATCGCACCAAATGCCGCAGACGCAGTTCCCCGCTCAACGCATCCACCGGCACCGCATAGGCCAGCTGGCCCGGTTCGAAGCGGGCTTTCTCCAGCGCCGTCGGTTCGGTGCCGGCCTTGCCCATGAGTTTGATGCCCCACGTCGTGCGCTCGACATCCGCACCCGGTGGCAACGGCACTTCGAGCAAGCCATAACGCAACGGTTTCGCGGCCTTACTGGTAAGGATCACTTCGTCCAGGTACAGGCTGTCGCTGGACAACGGCGCGGTGCCGACCGGTTCGAGCTTGAAGGTGAAGGCTTCGTCCCCCGGCACCAGTCGCGACAGGCGTCGGGTGATGCTCACGTCCATTGGATCAACTTGCGGTTGCCGGGTCTGGAAACTCAAGGCAGCACGCAGCGGACGTTCTTGCGCACCGGTCAGCGACAACAGGGTGGGTACCTGAACACCCTGCCACTGCCAGTACACCTCACCGGTCACGCCTCGCGCCTGCTTCCAGCTTTCACCCGGAGTGAGTGCCACGGCGGGTGACGCCTGTTCGATGCTACGTTGCAGCCAGGTCAGGGCGAGTGCCCGCTCCAGGGTTGATTGTTGCGGCAACAAACGTTGCAGCAACGCTGTCGCGCGGACCTGATCGAAGGGTTGCAGCGACAGGTTCAAGGCTTCGGCAAACGGCTGGGAGCTGACGGCCAATCGCTGTTGTGCGTCGCCCAGTTGTCGGTTGAAAGCGTCCGGCAGAGCGACCTTCGATTGCTTGGCCAGCGAGGCCGTCATTACCCGGGCAGCCGCCAGACCAAGCGCCGAATCCGGATCGCTCATGACGAGGCTGTCGTCCCCCGCATCCATCATGTTCGCGGCGTTGCCCTCGCCGGCTTGCGCCAGATCCTCCATCAAGCCGGCGAGCAAGGTACTCACCGGTAACTGCATCTGTCTAGCGAACGACAGGATCAACGCACGCTGTAACAGCGGCGTGTTTTTCGCCTGCTTGGCGTAGACCTCCAGCACCCGCTGCCAATGTTCCGGCGGCAGATTCAGTTCCAGCACTTGGCTGGCGTGCCAGTCGGCGTAATAGGCGTAGGCGGTGAGGAATGCATCGGGTTCACCGTCCATGCCCCACCAGGTGAAGCTCGCCGACGGCCCGGCCATTTGCACCAGGCGCAAGCGGCTGTTCTGCATGATCAGGCGCAGGCGATCACGAATCTGCGGATTCGACGACAGGGTTGGATAAGCGATACTCAGCGGCAGCAAGCGACTGGCGGTCTGCTCGACGCCGCCGTACGGATAGCTCAGCAGATCATCAAGGGCCGAACGGAACAGCGCTTGCGGACTGTCATCCAGACGCAGGCGGATATCCGTGGCGTCCGCCGGCAAGGTCAGCGGTGTGTCACCACTGGCGACGTCCAGGCTTTGGCTTTGCGTGACCGGCCAACCTTCGCTGCTCGCGGTCAGGCGCACGGCCAGGGCATCGGCGGTTTTACCGTCCTGCACAAGCTCGGCGGTCCACTCGCCACTGGCCAATTCGAACGCCGGCAGCGCAATGTAGTTAATGCCGCTATTGAGCGTGACCGGAACGCGTTTTTCGCTGCCCGCATAATGAGTCACCAGCTCAGCCTTGACCGGGTTTTCGGCCTGACTGAAGGCGAACACGCCAAGATCCGGCTTGTCGCCCGCACGGAATTTATTCGGCCCGCTCCACTTCATGTACAGCGGTTTCTCCGAATGCACGAACCGCTTCCTCTGCCCGACCTGACCGTCATCGGCGATGGCCCGGGCGGTGATGCGCCAGCGGGTCAGGGAGTCGGGCATCTTGAAGGTGAACCGGGTCTTGCCGTTGGCATCGGTCACCAGCTCGGGTTGCCACGCAGCGGTGTCGACGTCTTCACGACGCGGCCGCTCCAGCACTTTCACCCCGCGCTCACTGCGGTTGGCCTTGCCCGGTGCACCTGGGCTACCCGGTAGCGCGACGTCGTAGCTGATGAACGACAGGCTGGCGCTGGTTCGCACGTTGTTACGCCGTGGATGGTAGAAAAACTGGTCGATGCTCGGCGCCACTTCCGGTTGCAGCGCGTAGACCATTTCGTCGACTACGCTGACGGTCAAATGCGCCGGGACCGGCTTGCCGGCAAACTGCGTGGTCAGATCCACCGACACAGTGTCGCCGGGCTGATAGGTGTCCTTGTCGGTGGCGATGGCCACGTCGATCTGCGGCACGATCACCTTGATCCCGGCATTCTGGAAGCTGTACTGACCGCCCTTGGTGTACAGCACCGAGAACGTCAGGTTCGGCGTGAAGCTGTCCATCACCGGGATGCGGGCGCGGTACTGGGTGTCGCTGAGTTTTTCCATCTTCAGCCAGTCACCACCCTTGGAGAGCAACGCGGTAGCCTCGACCTTGTCGCGTTCCAGCGACAGCAGTGCATCGCTGATCGGCTCAGGGAAGGTGATCAGCGCCAACGCTTCATCGCCCGCCTTGTACTCGGGCTTGTCGAGGACGATTTCCACGGTGCCGGGTACCGCTTTGACTCCGTCGCCGGTGACTGAATGCCCGGTAGCGCCGAGGGTTCGGCCGTGGTCATCCCTGAGGGTCAGGTTGTAAGTACCCGGACGCTCGAAGGCCAGGGTGAAACCTTTATCGGTGGCCGTCAGTTTGCCTTCGCCGGTGCTCTGATCCTCCAGTCGTACCCAGCCGTAACTGCTCGGCGCAACCGATTGGGCTTGCTCACTTTCATTGGCATAACTGAACGTCACCTTGTCGCCCACCGCGCTGAAGCGCTGCGGTGCACTCAAGCGGAAATTCGCTGCACCGCGATCGATGAGGATTTCCTTGGTGGTCTTGACCCGATACGCCGCGCCATCGCTGGCGAACACGGTGAGCATGTAGCGGCTCGGTTTCTCGGCGGCGGGCAAGTCGAGGGTGGCGTTGCCCTTGGCATCGGTGGTCAGCTCGGTGCTGGTCAGTTCCACCGGGAACTGCCCGAGATACTGAAGCTCGTTGTCGACCATCGACAATTGCTGGGCGCGCAGGCTCAGACTCAATTTGGCGTTGGCCACCGGTTTGCCGTCCGGGTACAGCAGCACCAGGCTGCCCTTGACCGGTTCACCGGTGCGGTAATCCTGCTTGGCCAGATTCAGCGAAATCTCGAAATGCGGCTTGATGTATTCGGCCACGCGGAAGGCGCTGCTGTAGGCCTGATCCTTGTAGTTGAACCGCAGCTCATAACCACCGGCCACGGCATTGTCGGGCAACTGGAAACGGCCTTGGGTGCCGGCCTTGGAATCGAGCTTCAAATCCAGGGACTGCAGCGCCGTGCCGGTCGCATCAAGCACCGTCACGTTGACGTCGGCCGCCGTCGGCAACACCGAGTCCCGGGCATTCTTGAACTCGCGTCCAACGATTTTCAGCGACACCCAATCCCCCGGCCGATACAGCGGTCGGTCAGTGAATGCATAGAGCTTGGTGTCGTAGATCTCGCTGTCGTAGTAGAAGTTTTCCGAGACAAAAACACCGCCCTCCTCGTCCTCGCCGATCACAAATGAACGTTCCGGGCTGACGTGTTTCAGGCGCAACAATCCGTCGGTATCGGTGGTGCCGCTGCTCATCACGCCCAGGCCATCGGTCCACAGCACATTGACCTTGGGCACCGAACTGCCTTCGTGTTTGCGCGCGGCCCATACCAGCAATTCATCGCCGGCAATCTTGCTCACCGCCACGGTGTTGGAGACGAAGACCATGGTGGTCGCGCGGTACTTGCCGATCAGCGCTTCCACCAGATACAGACCCGGCTTCAGGTTGCCCAGCGGGATATAGACATTGCCGGGCGCGACGCTGACGAACTCACTGGAGGACCCGGCCAGAGTCACACCGGCCGGAGGCTGGATCGGCTTGGCTTGCCACAAGGGATAACGAAATTGACTGACCACCGGCAGACCCGGAATCAACGCGAATTGCGGCTGCGCGTCGTAGGGCGTTGGCGCGGCCATGGCGGCGCCCATTTTCAGCTCCGGCACTTCCTCGGTGACTTGTTTACGCGACTCGTAGGAAAACGCCCGCTGCATCAACCGACGGGATTTGCGGTACCAGTTGTCCCACAAGTACGCCAGGGTGTTTGACAGGCCTTCGCCCTTGAACTGGCCATCGCTGACCACGCGGTGCAGGTTCTTCTGGCGCTTGAGGAAGTCCAGCGGCTTGTCGATCCGATACACCCGAATGTCCGCACCGCCGTAAGGCTCCATGCGGAACCGGCGATAGTCGCGACCGGGCGCTTCGAGGCGCACCATCGCCTGTTCATCACTGGCAAAACTGCTGTCGGCCAGCAGGAAAAAACTTTCACCGGCCACCGGCGTATAACCGCTCGGCTCGACGGTGTCTTCGGCCTGCACCGCCGAAAAAGGCAGCGCCATAACCAACAGCAGAGGCAGAAAACGCAGCATGCGCGCACCGATCATTGGGAGAGAAAATTCAGTCGATAGACGCCGATGAAGTTGGGGTTGGCGGCATCGGGTATCCATCGGGTGTCCTTCCATGTCATGAGTTGTTGCAGGCTTGCCGAGCGCATGCCGTTGTCGGTGGGGGTGGTGGTGCCGGTGTGATAGGCGATGTAGCGGCCCATCCAGATCATCAGGTGCTGGTCGTCGCCCTGATCGAAAAACATCAGGTCACCGGGGCGGGCCTGGGCCACGTCACGACCGACCAGATGACTGTTGAACTGGATCAGCTTGATCGCGTTAACGTACGGCCCGACCTTGCCGCCGCCCTGTTGCCATTGCTGCGCGAGGCCACGCTGGGCATCGCTCAGTTGCAACTCCGGCGGCAGGTAGCGATTGGACAGACCGTTGCTGCGCAGCCATTTGTCGTCGTGGACTTTCAGCGCTTCGTTGGCGGCAAAGCGCACCAGCCCGGCGCAGTCTTGCTGATACCAGCGCGGGCTCGGGCCTTGAGTCAGTTGCTCCTGAGCGATGCGCACGAACCAGGCGCGGAACACCTGGGATTGCTGCACATCCAGCGCCGGGGTTTCGGTGGCCAATACTTGCCCCGTCAGCAACAGCGCCAACAGGCCGAAGCTTCGGATCAGTCCAGTCACAGCGCTTTCCACTCCAGCGGCAGCCATTGCCAGTGGCCGTCGGGTTCGCTGCCTTCGGGCAGGGTCAGGGCGTACTTGCCGTAACCGCCGAGCGTGCGCAGTTTCGGGATCAGGTAGGTTTGCGCGGCGTTATAGAACACCGGTTCCATGTCCTGGGGCAGGCTATCGAGGGTTTCCTGTTGCATCAGTTGCGCCATGGAATCCGGGCCGAAATAGACCGGTATCAGCAGGTCTTTCGGCACCACATCTGCCATGGGCGGGAAGCGTTTGTCGAGGGTGCCGAGCGCCTTGTCCACCAGTTTGTCGTCGAGGGAAAACAGCAGCGTCGAACCATGCCGCGCCAGGCTCACGCGCATGAACGCCTTGCCGCTGATTGCGTCTGGCTGCTCGGCGTCCTTGGCGGCATACGGGCCGAAATTGGAGCTGACCTGGCGCTGCCATTGATGGGTTGTGCCTTCCTGTTTCTCGACGACCGGGAACGCATGTTCTTCGACCTTGCCTTCATAAGCGCCCACCATCGAACCGAACAGTTTGCCCAAATCACCATCGAGTCTGGCGCTGTCTTCATCCTTGAGGCTGGCCACC
Organism: Pseudomonas sp. G(2018); assembly: GCF_005502415.1. Classification (NCBI taxonomy): domain Bacteria; kingdom Pseudomonadati; phylum Pseudomonadota; class Gammaproteobacteria; order Pseudomonadales; family Pseudomonadaceae; genus Pseudomonas; species Pseudomonas sp. G(2018). The sequence continues at coordinate 223,577 of NZ_SCOO01000003.1, forward strand.
AGCAACGGCGTGTACAGCCGCGAATCGGCGTACCAGCACAGGCCCGCGGCACCAGCCATGTGTTCGATCAACGCTTGGGCTGTGTTCTCTTCGGCGCCAAGTTTCACCAGCAACGGCTTCTGGTGTTCGACCGCGAGCGGCAAAGCCACGCAGGCGCTGGCGCCCATGGGCATGGCTTGCCAGATCGGTTTGAAATCGAAATCCGGCTGGTTGTCCAGTTCGTCCATGGCGAGGAAGCTGTGCCAGCCTTTGTCGTCCATGTCGAACCGCAGGCCGGCGAAGTTCGGAATAAAACGCTGGTACCCCATGGCCAACACACTGGCATTGACCGATAGCCGCTGCTTGACCTCCGGTGCCCGGGGTTGCAGACCGAAGGCTTCAGGGAACAGTTTGTCGCCGTTGAGCAGCGCGGCAATGGCTTGGGTAGACACACTGCCCGACTCTTGCGTGATCCCGCTTTGTGGATCGTAGAGCTTGGTCGGATTCGACATCACCACCAGTTTGTCGCCATGGGATGCAAACAGCAGCGCCTTGCTGGCGTTGTAGGTGAGCTGATAAAGCACTACGTCATCGGCGCCGACTTTCACGTCAGCGATCTTGCTCAGTTGCGAATCATCCAGCGCCACTTTCGCCAGGGGCTCGAGCACCTTGGCCAGGCCGCCGCGATCCATCACCAGCAGGAAATCCCTGAGCCGCCCGTCCGCCCCACGCCACAGCGCCACATCGGCCGGCTGATCGAAGAGCTGCTCGATCAACGAGTCCTGCAACTTCAAGTCGTGTTCGTAAATGATCCGCCGCAGACTGCCGATCAGCCCGAGGCGGTCGGCGTGGGTTTCGTAATAGAAGACGAAATCTTCGGTCAGGGTTGCCTTGAGGAACGGCACTGCCAGCAAGTCTTTGGGCAGTTGGCTCAGGGAGCGGGTTTCCAGCAAGCCATCGGGACGGCTCATGCCGAGTTTTTCAGCCGCCAGTTGCGGGGCCGGGGCTTTGCTTTTTTGCATCAACCAGCCCATGCCGGCGGCCACGCCCGCGACCAGACACGCACCGACCACAATGGCCGGCCAACGGCGTGACGGTTTGACGCTCGGTGTTTCGGCGGCCGGGGCAGCTGACGGTAAATCATTGCTGTCGCTCATGTTTACAAAGCCCAATTCATCCGTGGTGCGGGATGCTTAATAGTTGAAAGTCTTGACCAGCAGCAGGTCACCGATCGCGCGCAGAGGCACGATGAAGGTCTCGCGTTTCTCGTCGATGGTGTTTTCGTTGAGCACCAGATTGATCTGCGAGGTGATCACCTCGTTCTGGTTGCCGGCCTCATCGAAGTTATAGCCGCCGCTGCCGAAGTTGCCCCAATAGTTCACGTAAACCAGATAGGTGCCATGCAGCGGCGCGGTCATGGTGAACATTTCCGGGCCGGGGCCATCGACGCCATCCGGGTCGAGGCCACCGCCGTTGCTCATCGCCGGACGAGCCCAGAACGCATGTTGACCGTCGGGGGTAACGATGTGCAGGTCGAGTTCGGCTTTCGGATCGTCCCAACCCAGCACCACGCGAATCCGCGCAGGCGTGCGCAGGTTGTTGGCTTCATAGAATTGAACGCGCTTGAGCGACTGGCCTTCGACGCTACGCACTTCGACGCTGTTGGAACCGGCACCGAACGCATAGGGCCGGGCGAAACGCCCCTGATCGTCGGTGTAAAGATTCAGTGGGTTGCCGTTGACCGCCAGAGTATGGGGACCGCGTTGCGTGCCGATGGCCTTGAGCTGGCCTTCGATCATCGTGCGGTTACGCTGCACGCCCCGGTCAATGGGTGGCGTGGGATAGGCGACTTGCGGGTTTTCCGTACGATCCAGCAAGCCATTGAAGCGCCAGCCGCCCACCGGCTCCGACAACTCGGCACTCGGTGCGGCCAAGGCCGGCGCGCAGGCCAGCCCGATCAGCAGCAAAAGGAATGAACGCATGTGACGCCTCCTGCCATGCATGACGGAACCTTGCGCCTGATCCTCGGCGCGTTACAGAGGTAGATACTGCGTTTCGTCTGAAAGACCCGGGAATAGAGGGTCTGATATGGCACGAAGGTTAGACGGGCAGGTATTTTTTAACAATCGGATGCGTCTGGATTTGCGGGAGGAATCACGGTGAGCCGATTAGCGTTCCTATTCGGCTCACAAAATGAGCCGAATAATTGTAGAGTTGAGTCGCCACAGGACTGGTTCAACCCAGGAAACGATGGCGCAAATCCCCCGCTCATTTGCCCATAAACCCCCTATCTGCTAGTGTCGCGCCGGTTTAACGTCAACCGGAAATCGCCGCCATGGCCCGCAAAAAAGCTGCACTGGATTTCGAACAGTCCCTCGCCGACCTGCAAACGCTGGTGGAGCGTCTGGAGAACGGTGAATTGTCGCTGGAAGACTCGTTGACCGCTTTCGAGCAAGGCATCGGGCTGACCCGCGATTGCCAGGCGGCGCTGGCCCAGGCCGAGCAAAAGGTTCAGGTGCTGCTCGAGCGCGATGGCGAGTTGGCCGAGGAACCCTTCGACGCGGATCAACCAGAATGATTGCAGCGTATTCGGCGACCAGCCAGGCCCGTGTCAACGCGGCCCTGGAAACCCTGTTCACCGCGCCGGGCCCGGAGCTGGCGCGTTTGTACGAAGCCATGCGCTACAGCGTGATGAACGGTGGCAAGCGCGTGCGTCCACTGTTGGCCTACGCCGCGTGCGAAGCACTGGGCGGCAAGGCCGAGCAAGCCAACGGCGCGGCCTGTGCGGTGGAGTTGATCCACGCTTACTCGCTGGTGCATGACGATTTGCCGGCGATGGACGATGACGATTTGCGTCGCGGCCAGCCAACCACTCACAAGAAATTCGATGAAGCCTGCGCGATCCTCGCCGGCGACGGTTTGCAGAGCCTGGCCTTCAGCGCCCTGCTTGACCCGCGCCTGAGCGACGCCGACGCCGAGATTCGTCTGCAAATGGTCAGCGCCCTGGCGCAGGCCGCAGGCCCGGCGGGCATGGTCGGCGGTCAAGCCATCGACCTCGGCTCGGTCGGCCTGAAACTCGATCAGAAAGCCCTCGAATACATGCACCGGCACAAGACCGGCGCGCTGATCGAGGTCAGCGTCAAACTCGGTGCCCTGGCCAGTGGCCGTGCCGAGAAGGACGAACTCAAATCCCTGCAGACTTATGCACAGGCCATCGGCCTGGCGTTCCAGGTCCAGGACGACATCCTCGATGTCGAAAGCGATACCGAAACCCTGGGCAAACGCCAGGGCGCCGACATTGCCCGCGACAAACCGACCTACCCGTCCCTGCTCGGTCTCGACGCCGCCAAGGCCTACGCCCTGGAACTGCGCGATCAGGCCCTGCATGCCCTGCGACCGTTTGACGCGGCAGCCGAGCCCTTGCGCGACCTGGCCCGTTATATCGTCGAACGCCGCAACTGACGGCGTATCCGCCAAAAAAGACCAACGCGTGGGCAGGGACCGATGCATCAGGTAAACTGCCGCATCTTTTATACCTATAACGATTCGCCTGATGCCCACGACGTTTCATGAGATTCCCCGCAAGCGCCCGACCACGCCCCTGCTCGACCGTGCCGACACGCCGGACGGCCTGCGCCGGTTAGGCGAAGCCGAGCTGGAAACCCTGGCCGATGAGTTGCGCCTGGAATTGCTCTACACGGTCGGTCAGACCGGCGGGCATTTCGGTGCCGGCCTGGGCGTGATCGAGCTGACCATCGCGTTGCATTACGTTTTCGACACCCCGGACGACCGGTTGGTGTGGGACGTGGGTCATCAGGCTTATCCGCACAAGATCCTCACCGGTCGCCGCGAGCGCATGGGCACCCTGCGCCAGAAGGACGGCATTGCCGCGTTCCCGCGCCGCTCCGAGAGCGAATACGACACCTTTGGCGTCGGCCACTCCAGTACCTCGATCAGTGCCGCGCTGGGCATGGCGATTGCCGCCCGGCTGCAGAACAGTGATCGCAAGGCGATTGCCGTGATCGGCGACGGTGCCCTGACCGCCGGCATGGCGTTCGAAGCGCTGAACCATGCGCCGGAAGTGAACGCCAACATGCTGGTGATCCTCAACGACAATGACATGTCGATCTCGCGCAACGTCGGCGGCTTGTCGAACTATCTGGCGAAGATCCTTTCCAGCCGCACCTATGCGAGCATGCGCGAAGGCAGCAAAAAAGTACTGTCGCGCCTGCCCGGTGCCTGGGAAATTGCCCGTCGCACCGAAGAATACGCAAAAGGCATGCTGGTTCCCGGCACGCTGTTCGAAGAACTGGGCTGGAATTACATCGGCCCGATCGATGGCCACGACCTGCCGACCCTGATCGCCACCCTGCGCAACATGCGCGATCTCAAAGGCCCGCAGTTCCTGCACATCGTCACCAAAAAAGGCAAAGGCTTCGCTCCGGCCGAAGTCGACCCGATCGGCTACCACGCGATCACCAAACTTGAACCGCTGGATGCACCGGCCGCCGCGCCGAAAAAAGCCAGCGGACCAAAGTACTCCGGTGTATTCGGTGAATGGCTGTGCGACATGGCAGCGGCCGACCCACGTCTGGTCGGGATCACGCCGGCAATGAAGGAAGGCTCCGACCTGGTGGCCTTCAGCGAACGCTTCCCGCTGCGCTACTTCGACGTGGCGATTGCCGAGCAACACGCCGTGACCCTCGCCGCCGGCATGGCCTGCGAAGGCGCGAAACCGGTGGTGGCGATCTACTCGACGTTCCTGCAGCGCGGTTACGACCAGCTTGTCCACGATGTGGCGGTGCAAAACCTCGACGTGCTGTTCGCCATCGACCGCGCCGGTCTGGTGGGCGAAGACGGCCCGACCCATGCCGGTAGTTTCGACCTGTCGTTCCTGCGCTGCATCCCCGGCATGCTGGTGATGACCCCGAGCGACGAAAACGAGCTGCGCAAAATGCTCACCACTGGCCACTTGTACGAAGGCCCGGCGGCGGTGCGCTATCCGCGCGGCAATGGCCCGAACGCGGCCATCGAGAAAGACCTCGAACCGATCGAAATCGGCAAAGGCGTGGTTCGCCGCCAGGGCAGCAAGGTCGCCCTGCTGGTGTTCGGCGTGCAACTGGCCGAGGCGCTGAAAGTTGCCGAGAAGCTGGACGCCACCGTGATCGACATGCGCTTCGTCAAACCCCTCGACGAAGCACTGGTGCGTGAAATCGCCGCCAGCCACGAGCTGCTGGTGACCGTCGAAGAGAACGCGATCATGGGTGGTGCTGGCGGTGCGGTCAGCGAATTCCTCGCCCGGGAAAACATCCTCAAGTCGGTGCTGCACCTGGGCTTGCCGGATATTTACGTCGAACACGCCAAGCCTGCGCAAATGCTGGCTGAGTGTGGGCTGGATGAAGCCGGGATCGAAGCTTCGATTCGCGAGCGCCTGCAACTGCTCAACCTCTAAACGCCAAACCCTGTGGGAGCGGGCTTGCCCGCGATAGCGGAATGACAGTCAACTTTTTCATTGACTGACACACCGTCATCGCGGGCAAGCCCGCTTCCACAGTGGTTTGTGGCGTTATCAATATTGTGTACACCAGAAGCACCAACGGACTGCCATGAAACTCTCCCCCCTCGCCCTGACGCTGACCCTGCTACCGGCCGGCCCGCTGCTGGCCGATAACTTCGAGCGCGATCAAGCCTTGAAACTGCCCGACGTGCTGATCAGCGCCAACCGCCAGGTCGAAGCACGCAACGACAGCAGCGCCGCCAATACCGTATTTACCCGCGAAGACATCGATCGCCTGCAGCCGAACAGCGTGACGGATCTACTGCGCCGCGTACCAGGTGTGCAAATCGCACAAACCGGCGGACGCGGCAGCCTGCCGGGGGTTTACATTCGCGGCACGCAATCGGCGCAAAGCCTGGTGCTGGTGGACGGCCAACGGATCGGCAACTCGACGTCCGGCGACAGCAACCTGCAACACATCAACATCGAACAGGTCGAGCGCGTGGAAGTTCTGCGCGGCTCCCGCTCGGTGATTTATGGCAGCGACGCGATCGGAGGGGTGATCCAGATCTTCACCCGTCGTGGCAGCGAACCCGGTTTGCGCCCACAAATGCATGTGGGCGTTGGCAGCAATCAAACCTGGGAACGTAGCGTTGGCCTATCCGGTGGTGACGAAAAAACCCGCTTCAACCTCGGCGCCAGCCTCGATGAAACCGCCGGGATCAACCGCACCCATGAGTCATACCCCAGCGATGGCGATCACGACGCGTACCGCAACCAATCGTTCAGCCTGAGCCTGAGCCATGCCCTCAGCGACGACATCGAAATCGGCGCCAATGTGCTGGATAACCGCGGCAAAAGCGAATTCGACAACCCGTTCGGACGCTTCGACCTGGAGACTTTCGAGTCGGTCCAGCAACAGCCCTACAGCGAATTCGACGTGAGCGGCGTCAGCAGCTACGTCGACGCGAGGGTCAACGATCTCTGGAAAACCCGTATCGAATTCGGCCACAGCGAAAACCGCGAGAAGACCCTCGACAAGCTCAGCGATGAACGCAGTGTGTTCAACACTTACCGTGACTCGGTGAGCTGGCAGAACGACTTGACACTCAATGAGCGCAACAGTCTGATCCTCGGCGGCGACTGGTACGAAGACCGGATCAACAGCAGCACAGCCTTCGACGAAGACAGCCGCTGGAACCGTGCAGCGTTCATTCAGCATCGCTACCGCACCGACAGCTTCTCCACCGAACTGGGTCTGCGCCGCGACCAGAACCAGCAATTCGGCGGCCAGAACAGCTGGAGCGGTACCTTTACCCTGCCGTTGAACCCGGCCAACGATGTGCTGCTGACCTACAGCGAAGGTTTCCGCGCGCCGACCTTCAACGACCTGTATTACCCGGACTTCAGCAACCCGGACCTCAAGCCCGAAACCTCGAAAAGCTATGAACTGCAATGGCGCAGTCAATTGACCGAGAACAGTCACCTGGAAGCCTCGCTGTACCGAACGGACCTGAATGACGCGATCATTTTCGGCAGCAACTCACGACCGGAAAACGTTGCGTCGGCGCGGATCAACGGCTTTGAAGCGGCATTGAAGCAGGAACTGTTCGGCTGGCAGAGCAACCTTGGCGTGGCAATCATCGACCCGCGGGACCGCGATAGCGGACATACCCTGGCCCGTCGTGCGCGACGCACCTTGAGCCTGGACCTGGATCGGCAGTTCGACCGATTGGGCCTCGGCGCCAGTTGGCAGGCGGTCAGCAGCAGCTATGACGACTTGAACAATCAGCAGCCATTGGGCGGCTATGCCCTGCTGGGGGTACGCAGCAGTTGGGAACTCAATCGCGAGATCAAGCTGGAGCTGAAGGTGGATAACCTGCTGGACAAGGGTTACAGCCGGGTGTTGTACAGCCATGAAGGCAGCCAGTATGGGTATCGAGAGGAAGGACGGACGTGGATGTTTGGGGTGACGTGGACGCCGGAGATCTAAACCGAAATTTGCGGTGATTGGATTGACCTCTTCGCGAGCAGGCTCGCTCCCACAAGGATCACCGATAACCCTGTGGGAGCGGGCTTGCCCGCGATTGCAGGCACCTCGGTCTCAGCGGTCGGGCGCGATCAAATGGCACAGCTTGGCCGTCGCTTCGACCATTTGACCACTGGGCCGCTCCAGGCCTTTATCGGTCACCAGCAACAATTGCCCATTTACCACCGCCGCTACCTGTGGCCACGCCTTCCACGCATCCAGCTGAGCCTGATCACTGGCCAGAATCACCTCGGGATTGCGCTGCAACACCGCCTCAATGCTGACTTGCGGCGCCGGCAGATTAAGGTCGGCAAATACGTTCCGGACACCGCAGACATCAAGCGCATCGCTGATGATCTGCCCGCCGCCCACGGTGTACAGCGGCCGATCCCAGACCTGGTAGAACACCCGCAATGGTTGACCCCGCCGATAGCGCTGACGCAGTTCCTTGAGCCGCTGACGCAGATCGGCGGCCAATGCAGTTCCACGCTCAGGTCGCCCGAGCTGAGTGGCAATTGCCTCGATCTGTGCAGTGAGTTGTTCAAGGCTGTGCGGTTCGGCGACGTAGGTCGGAATGTTCAAGCGCTTGAGTTGTTCGCGCTGCGCCGGGCCGACACTACCGGGCCAGAGCAGCAGCAAATCGGGCTTAAGGCTGAGCAGCCGCTCCATGTCCAACTGGCCGTAGCGGCCAACGGAAGGCAGGTTCTTGAGTTCAGCGGGACGCTCACCGGCATCCAGCACACCCACCAGCAGGTCGGCGGAACCCAATTCGACAACGATTTCCGAGAGCGACGGCGCCAGACTGACTACCCGTTCGGCCGCCATCGACGAACCGCTGACGGCCAGCAACAGAAATGCCAGCCAGACAGGACGCATCAACCCAGCTGACGCGGAATACGGTAGAGGTAGAACAGCACCGTGGTCGACAGCGCCAACAACATCAGCGGCACCGCTTCAAGACCGACAAATACCGCCAATGCCGCGATCCACGCCGGCAGGCTGGCGGCGAGGAACGCCGTGCGCCGCGTGGCGGCCAGGCTGATCCACGCGGCAGGTTCATCCGGGGTATCGAGGGCTTTCTGGGTGGCGATCAACGCGTGTTTGTAGCCGCCAAAGAACTTCAGACTGACAAACATCGAAGCGACACCGGCGATGAACAACGGCATCGTCAGCACCGGCAAGATGGCCTCACCCTGGCCGAACACGCCGTTGATCACCAACAGCGGCAACAAGGCCAGCGCAAAGTATTGCCACCAGTTGACGGACAGTCGCCGCCGCACCTGACCGCGGGTCACGCCCGGTCTACCTCGCCTTGATGCTCGTTACCCATCATGTGGTCGAGTTTGCTGGCCTTGGTCGCCAGGTAGAGTTTGTTGTGCGGGTTATGGCCGGTGTGCAGCGGCACGCGCTCGGCGACCAGGATGCCCATGTCGGTCAAGGCTTTGACCTTGCGCGGGTTATTGGTCATCAGACGCAGGGATTTCACCCCCAGGTGCTCCAGCATCGGCAGGCACATGGCGTAATCACGCTGGTCGGCCGCGAAGCCCAGGCGCTCGTTGGCTTCAACGGTATCGGCACCGCCATCCTGCAATTCGTAGGCGCGGATTTTGTTCAGCAAGCCAATGCCTCGGCCTTCCTGCCGCAGGTATAGCAACACGCCACGGCCTTCACGGGCGATGGCTTGCAACGCTGCTTCAAGTTGCGAGCCGCAGTCGCAACGCTGGCTGAACAAGGCATCGCCAGTCAGGCATTCGGAGTGCAACCGACCGAGTACCGGGGCACCGTCGGCGATCTCACCCAGGCTCAGCACAACGTGCTCGCGCCCGGTAGCCTCATCGAGAAAGCCATGCATGGTGAATTGCGCAAAAGGCGTTGGCAGCTTGGAAGCGGCGACAAAAACGACAGGCACCGGTGTGCTCCTGATCTAAAAGTCTGAAGATTCGCAGGCCGGCATTGTAACAGCAGGTTCCGACAGACGCTTAGGCTGAATTATCGGCCATAACAATCAAAAAGTTTGATAACCGGGCTTATTACTACCTGTGGGAGTGGGCTTGCTCGCGAAGGCGTCGTGTCAGTCGACATCAATGCTGTATGACAGACTGCTTTCGCGAGCAAGCCCGCTCCCACAGGGGGTTATCGCCAATCGTGAGGTAAGGGTCAATTCGAGTTGAATGGATAAGGCTGCTTCCAGCGCTCGAAGATCGGTTTCAGTTCACCGCTTTTTACCAACTCTTCCATACGCTGGTCGAACAGTGCCATTAACGTACGAGCCTGTGGCGTCTTGGCGAAACACAGATAAAGCGGTAGTTCGGCGATATGGGTGCGGCGCAACTGGGACGGATCCTTCGCCCGATTGAGGACGTAATCAACCTCCGTCAGCGCATCAATGTAGAAGTCGGTACGGTTGTGGGTCAGCATCGAGACGATGCCTGTGCGCCGGATCACCTCATCGTAACGACGTACGTTGGGCAGGTAGTCCTGATAATCGTAGCCGCGGACCCAGGCCAGTCGAAAATTGCCCAGGGTTTCCGGGGTCGGCACAGGACTGCTGGCCAGCCCCAGGGCATAGATGTGATCGGTATCAAAATTCCACTGCGGATAGAGCAGTTCGTCCGACTCGTCGCGATAGTAACCGACACAGGCGTCCACTTCGCCGCGTTGGGCCAGGCCCATGGAACGCAGGTAGGGTTCGGTGCGGATGTCCAGTTTGACCCCCGCCGGTTCAAAGACCTGCCGCAGCACGTCCCAGCCCAGCCCGTGGCCATCGGCGGCGGTGTAGTCTTCCCATTCTTCGCTGGCCAGGTGAATAACGGACGGCGTCGTTGCCACCTCCCCCGCGTGGGCGAGTGAGCAAAACAAGGCGAACACCAGCACCATCAACCCGCGTCGAGCCATCCTTAGTTCTCCCAATCGCCTCATAACCTCTCAGGTCAGGCGAAAATCCATACCAGCCCCTGCATCGCCAACCATGCGAATACCCCGGCCAGGACATCATCGAGCATAATCCCGACACCGCCGTGAACATGCCGGTCGATCCAGCGAATCGGCCACGGCTTGAGGATATCGAAGAAGCGGAACATCAGAAAACCCGCCAGCAGCCACTGCCAGCCTTCCGGCACCAGCCACAGGGTGATCCACATTCCGACCATCTCGTCCCAGACGATGCCTTCGTGGTCGTGCACCCGCAAATCATCGGCGACCTTGCCGCACAGCCAGAAGCCGAACAGCATGGTGATGCCCAACATCAGCCAGTAGCCCCAATCGGGCAACATTTGCCATAACGGGATAAAGGGTAGCGCAACTAACGACCCCCAGGTGCCCGGTGCCTTTGGCAGGGTGCCCGAGCCGAAGCCGAACGCCAGGAAATGCCAGGGATTGCGCCAGACTGATGGCGGTACGAATTCCGCCGGGACCTGTTTGGGATGATCTGTCACGGTGTCTCCCGAAAATGTTGATAACCCCGGGTTTGCGGGGTGATGTCTTGTCCATCTGCGTCTAGCAGCATCACGCCCTGACCATTCACCACGCGCCCGATCACATGAATCGGCCAGCCGTCGGCCTGCAAGGCCGGCAACTCGACGGACGGTAGAGTGAAGGCCAGTACGTAATCGTCACCGCCACTGAGGGCGGCACGTTCCGCGCCTGATTGGCCGAGGAAAGCGACCAGCGCCGCCGACAGCGGCAATCGCTCGCGTTCGACCTGCAGGGCGACGTTCGACGCCAGGGCGATGTGCCCGCAATCGGCGAGCAGGCCATCGGAGATATCCAGCGCTGAAGTCGCCTTGCCACGCAGCGCCATGCCCAATCCAAGCTGCGGTTGCGGCGACCAGTAATGCGCCAGCAGCGGGTCGGCAATGACCGCCTCGGCACTGCGCTGGCCCAGCACCAGCGGCAACGCCCCGGCGGCATTGCCCAACTCGCCGCCCACGCACAGCAGGTCGCCCGGTTGCGCGCCACTGCGGGTCAAGGCCAACCCGCCCGGCACCCGACCGAACACGGTCATGGTCAGGCTCAACGGCCCACGGGTGGTGTCGCCGCCCACCAGCGCCACGCCGCAGCTTTGCGCCATGAGGTTCAAACCACGGGCATAGGCTTGCAGCCAATCGGTGGTCACCGCCGGCAAGGTCAAGGCAAGGGTAAAGGCAACGGGGGTGGCGCCCATGGCGGCCAGGTCGCTGACCGCAACAGCCAGCGAGCGCTGACCGAGCAGAAACGGATCGCAGGGATCTGCGAAATGCACACCGGCCACGAGGGTGTCGGTGGAAATCGCCAACTGCTCCCCGGGGGGAACAGCCAGCAAGGCGCAGTCATCGCCAATGCCGAGGGCAACGCCTTCGCCGCCCTGCGCACAAGGCGCGGCGGCGAAGAAATTGCGGATCAGCTCAAACTCGCCCATGGCTTCGTGCCGACGTTACAAGCGCCGATCAGCGCTTGAACGCCTTCACTTCAGCTTCACGCAGACGCGGAGCCAGCTTGTCGAGTACGCCGTTGACGAACTTGTGGCCATCGGTGGAACCGAAGACCTTGGCCAGTTCGATACCTTCGTTGATCACAACGCGGTAAGGCACGTCGACACGCTTGAGCAGTTCCCAGGTGGACAGGCGCAGAACCGCCAGTTCAACCGGGTCGAGCTCTTCGATGGTCAAGTCCAGGCAAGGCTTGAGTGCGGTGTCGATCTCGGTCTTGAACTGCGGAACCCCGTGCAGGATTTCGCGGAAGTACGCACCATCGACATCGGTGAAATCGTTATCGACCCGGAACTGCGCTTCGATCTCGTTCAGCGACTGCTTGGCCATGTGCCATTGGTACAGTGCCTGAGTCGCGAGCTGACGGGCTTCGCGACGCTTGGCGCTTTTCGATGGCTTGCCGGCATCCGCAGGCTTTGGATCGCGCGGGTTGAAACGATCGCTTTCGTCGCTAATCACTTGGCCTCCAACTGCGCCAGCAGGCTGACCATTTCCAGAGCGGACAGGGCAGCTTCGGCACCTTTGTTACCGGCCTTGGTGCCGGAACGTTCGATGGCTTGCTCGATGGAATCGACGGTCAGGACGCCGAAAGCGACCGGTACGCCGAACTCCATGGACACCTGGGCCAGGCCCTTGGTGCATTCGCCCGCCACGTATTCGAAGTGCGGAGTACCGCCACGAATGACCGCGCCCAGGGCGATGATTGCCGCGAACTCGCCCTTCTGAGCGACTTTCTGCGCAACCAGCGGGATTTCGAAGGCGCCAGGCGCACGGATGATGGTGATGTCGCTTTCGCTCACGCCATGGCGAACCAGGGCATCAACTGCACCGCTGACCAGGCTTTCAACGACGAAGCTGTTGAAACGGCCCACTACCAGAGCGTAGCGGCCTTTAGGGGCGATGAAGGTACCTTCGATGGTCTTCAGGGTCATTCGATAGATCTCTTAAAGAGCCGGGACGCGTCTTCTACGCGCCCCTCAGTGATATTTGAACCGCGAATTCAGGGCCGCAAACAACCGGTCATTATTCGGAGGGCACGTATTCTACAACTTCCAGATCGAAACCGGATATCGCATTAAATTTCATCGGCGCCGACATCAGGCGCATTTTGCGCACGCCAAGGTCACGCAGGATCTGCGAACCGGCACCGACAATGCTGTAGGTGGTCGGTTTTTTCACGGCGGCGTGATCGGCGGTTTCGCGGATATGCGCCAGCAGCACGTCGCCATCGAGCGGGTGACCGAGCAACAACACCACACCGCTGCCGGCCTCGGCCACCGCGGCCATGGCGGCGCGCAGGCTCCAGCGGCCCGGCTGCTTGACCATCAGCAGGTCGCGCAACGGGTCCATGTTGTGCACGCGCACCAGGGTCGGTTCTTCGGCGCAGACATTGCCCAAGGTCAGGGCCATGTGCACGTCGCCTTCCACGGAATCACGATAGGTCACCAGGTTGAATTGGCCCAGTTCGCTGTCCAGCGGCTGCTCGGCAATCCGCTGAACGGTACGTTCGTGGATCATCCGGTAGTGAATCAGGTCGGCGATCGTGCCGATCTTGATGTTGTGTTCGGCGGCGAAAGCTTCCAGTTCGGCGCGACGGGACATGGTGCCGTCGTCGTTCATCACTTCGCAGATCACGCCGCTCGGCTCGAAACCGGCCATGCGCGCCAGGTCGCAGGCCGCTTCGGTGTGGCCGGCACGGGCCAGGGTGCCGCCGGCCTGGGCCATCAGCGGGAAGATGTGGCCCGGGCTGACGATGTCTTCAGCCTTGGCATCACGGGCAGCGGCCGCTTGCACGGTGCGCGCACGGTCGGCGGCGGAAATGCCGGTGGTCACACCGGTGGCCGCTTCGATGGACACGGTGAACTTGGTGCCGAAGCCGGAACCGTTGCGTGGCGCCATCAGCGGCAGCTTGAGCAGTTCGCAGCGTTCGCGGCTCATCGGCATGCAGATCAGGCCGCGGGCGTGCTTGGCCATGAAATTGATGTGTTCGGCCTGGCAGCACTCGGCGGCCATGATCAGGTCGCCTTCGTTCTCGCGGTCTTCGTCATCCATGAGGATGACCATCTTGCCTTGGCGGATGTCTTCAACCAGTTCTTCGATGCTATTGAGCGCCACAAGGCACCCCCCTTCTTTCGAAATTTGAGCTTCAGGATTTGAGATAGCCGTTGGCGGCCAGAAAGCTTTCAGTAATAGTGCTGCCGGCAGTTGGCTCTGCGGCCTTGTCGCCCAGCAACAGGCGCTCCAGGTAGCGGGCCAGCAAGTCGACTTCCAGATTGACCCGGCGACCTGGCTGGTACGACGCCATGATGGTTTCGCTCAGGGTGTGCGGAATGATGGTCAGCAGGAATTCGGCGCCATCAACCGCGTTCACGGTCAGGCTGGTGCCGTCGACGGTGATCGAACCTTTATGGGCGATGTACTTGGCCAGTTCTTTCGGCGCGCGGATACGGAATTCCACGGCGCGCGCGTTTTCGGTACGGGCAACCACTTCACCCACGCCATCGACGTGGCCGCTGACCAGATGCCCGCCCAGGCGTGTAGTCGGGGTCAGGGCTTTTTCCAGGTTGACCGGGCTGCCGCTTTTCAGGTCGTTCATGGCGGTGCAGTCGAGGGTTTCGCGACTGACGTCCGCCGCAAAGCCGTTGCCCGGCAATTCAACAGCCGTCAGGCACACGCCGTTGACCGCGATGCTGTCGCCCAGTTTGACGTCGCTCAGGTCGAGCTTGCCGGTTTCTACATGGACCCGCACATCTCCGCCTTTTGGGGTCAATGCACGAATACTGCCGATGGATTCGATGATGCCGGTGAACATGGGGTTCTCCTCGAGAACAGAGCCAGCGCTGTAGCTGGCCTGGAATTATACGCTCGCCGCCGACGAAGGAATGGCGGTGACTCGCCAGTCATCGCCCACCGCGCGAATTTCGGTGATTTTGAGCTCGGGTGCATCCTTCATTTGCGCGAGCGGCCAGTCCAGCAGCGGCCGTGCCGAAGAGCCCAAAAACTTGCCGGCAATGAAAATCTGGAACTCATCCACCAAACCGAGTTGAGCGAAAGCACCGGCCAGCCGTGGACCGGCCTCGACCAACACCTCATTGACGCCACGTTGGGCAAGCTCGACCAGCAACTGGCGCAGATCGACCAGGCCGTCGTAGCCGGGCACGATCAGGCATTCCGGGCCATTGGCGTATTGCTCTTCCACTGCCACGCAGGTGGCGACCAACGCCGGGCCGGCCTTGAAGAACGGCGCATCCAGCGGCACACGCAAGCGACCGTCGACCAGCACCCGCAACGGCGGTCGGCTCATGGCCAGTGCAGTTTGTTCGGCATCCAGCCCCAGCTCATCGGCGCGCACCGTCAACCGGGCATTGTCCGCCAGCACCGTATCGGCGCCGGTCAGCACCACGCTGGCCTGGGCGCGCAAGCGCTGAACCGCCGAACGCGCCGCGGGGCCGGTAATCCATTGGCTCTCGCCACTTTCCATCGCCGTGCGACCGTCCAGGCTCATGGCCAGCTTGACCCGTACGAACGGCAAGCCGTGCTCCATGCGCTTGAGAAAACCCGGATTGAGCTTGCGCGCCTCGCCTTCCAGCACGCCGCTTTCAGTGGCGATGCCGGCCTGTTCCAGGCGTTGCAGGCCACGACCGGCGACTTCCGGGTTCGGGTCCTGCATCGCTGCCACGACCCGTGCTACCCCGGCATTCACCAGGGCGTCGGCGCAAGGCGGCGTGCGACCGTGGTGGCTGCAAGGCTCGAGGGTCACGTAAGCCGTAGCGCCCCGGGCCCGTTCACCGGCGGCGCGCAGCGCATGGACTTCGGCGTGGGGTTCGCCGGCGCGCTCGTGCCAGCCTTCGCCGACGATTTGCCCGTCGCGCACGACCACGCAACCGACCCGCGGGTTGGGGTGTGTCGTGTAATGACCTTTGCGTGCCAGTTCCAGCGCGCGGGCCATGTAGTGGGCGTCGAGGATGGCCTGTTCGGCGGACGTGGTCATTCTTTCACCGGTTCACGGGCCAGGCGATCGATCTCTTCGCGGAACTCGTTGAGGTCCTGGAAACGGCGATACACCGAAGCGAAGCGGATATAGGCGACTTCGTCGAGTTTTTGCAGCTCGGCCATCACCAGCTCACCGACCACGAGGGATTTGACCTCGCGCTCGCCGGTGGCGCGCAGTTTGTGTTTGATGTGCACCAGCGACGATTCGAGGCGCTCGACACTCACCGGGCGCTTCTCCAGCGCACGCTGCATGCCGGCGCGGAGTTTTTCTTCGTCGAACGGCTGGCGACTGCCGTCGGTTTTGATCAGGCGCGGCAACACCAGTTCAGCGGTTTCGAACGTCGTGAACCGTTCGCCGCAGGCCAGGCATTCACGCCGGCGGCGCACCTGTTCGCCCTCGGCGACCAGACGCGAGTCGATGACCTTGGTGTCGTTGGCACCGCAGAAGGGACAGTGCATGGTGGCAGGCAACAAAAAAAGGGAGGGCCATGGTAGCGCATCCCCGTGGCAAGACAAGCCATAGGGTTTGCGGTATACAGACTGGCTATATATGGACTACACCTGCTGGAGCCACAAATGTCCCTGAGACCGCTCGTTTTACTCAGTCTTTTCAGCCTGTTGGTGGCCTGCAGCAGCGATGCGCCCAAGCCCCAGCCGCCGACACCGGGCCCCGCGCCGGAACAGGCACAGAAGAAAGCCAGGGAATCGGTCCCGCTCGGCCCGCTGCCGGCGTATCAGCGCGAATTGAGCGGCACCTTGCAAGGTGTACCAGCCGGCGCCGAAGTCGAACTGGCGTTGCTGGTTATCGACGAAAAAGACCGCCCCCAACAATTGCTCGCCAGTTCGAGCCTGATCGGCACCAACCAGGTGCTGCCGTTTCACCTGCGCTTCAACCCGGATGCCTTTCCGGTCGGTGCACGGGTTGAACTGCGGGGCCGCGCCAGTCAGTCCGGGCAATTGATCCTGCACCTGCCGTCGCAACGGATCACGCAACCCACCACCCAGGTGCTGGGCCAACTGCAATTCGTCAAAGCGCCATGAATGCACCGCTCGACCTGCAACGGGCATTGGGTGAACTGCTTGGCGATGCACGCCTGGTCGCCTGTGACTTGCCGGAAACCGAACTGAAGCTGTGGCTGATCGACGGCGACAACATGGACCGCGCCTTCAGTCCGGAAGAGACCCGACGCATTCTGCATGAGCCGCCCTACTGGAGCTTCTGCTGGGCCAGCGGTCTGGCCGTGGCTCGCTACCTCGCGCAATTCCCCGAATGGGTCAAAGGAAAACGGGTGCTGGATTTTGGTGCCGGCTCCGGCGTGGCGGGAATTGCCGCGGTGAAGGCCGGGGCGCTGGAAGTGGTGGCCTGCGACCTTGATCCACTGGCGATTGCGGCCTGTCGGGAGAATGCCGAGCTCAATGACGTAAAGCTCACCTACTCGACGGACTTCTTCGCCGAGGCCGATCGCTTTGATCTGATCCTGGTGGCGGATGTGTTGTACGACCGGGCGAATCTGCCGCTGCTCGATGAATTTCTCAGTCGCGGGCGCGAAGCGTTGGTGGCGGATTCGCGGGTGCGGGATTTCCGGCATCCGTTGTATCGGCGTATCGAAATGCTGGAGGCCATGACCTTGCCGGATCTGTGTGAGCCCGAAGAGTTTCGCCATGTGAGCCTGTACCACGCGCGGCGCTAGTTAAAAGCTTCGCGAGCAGGCTCGCTCCCACCGTTGATCTGTGGCGTTCCCAAAGTCCCTGCTCGCGAAGACGTCCTGTCAGACGACGCACCTCTCAACGACCAACCTGCTTCCGGCCACACCCCGCCAGGCCGTATAGTTGCCCCATTCACGCTTCCAAGAGATCCCCCATGAGTCAGCAAACGCCGTACATCTTCGACGCCACGACCGCCGATTTCGACCAGTCGGTGATCGAGAACTCCTTCCACAAACCGGTACTGGTGGATTTCTGGGCCGAATGGTGTGCGCCGTGCAAAGTGCTGATGCCGATGCTCGAGACCATCGCCGAGAGCTATCAGGGTGAATTGCTGCTGGCCAAGGTCAACTGCGACATCGAGCAAGACATCGTCGCTCGTTTCGGTATCCGCAGCCTGCCGACCGTGGTGCTGTTCAAGGATGGCCAACCCGTCGATGGTTTTGCCGGAGCACAGCCGGAGTCGGCTGTTCGTACCCTGCTCGAACCTCATGTGAAGATGCCGCCACCCGCCGCTGCCGATCCGTTCGAACAGGCCCAGGCGCTGTTCGACGACAGTCGTTTTGCCGACGCCGAAGCCATCCTCAAGGTGCTGTTGGGCGAAGACAACACCAATGCCAAGGCACTGATCCTCTATGCCCGCTGCCTCACCGAGCGCGGTGAGCTGGGTGAAGCGCAAGCCGTACTCGACGCAGTCAAGAGCGATGAACACAAGGCTGCCCTGGCCGGCGCCAAGGCGCAGATCAAGTTCCTCGGCCAGGCCAAGGACTTGCCGGATGCCGCCGACCTGAAAGCCAGGCTGGCGAAAAACCCGCAGGACGATGAAGCGGTCTATCAGCTTGCAATTCAGCAACTGGCCCGCCAGCAGTACGACGCGGCGCTGGATGGCTTGCTCAAGCTGTTCATCCGCAACCGCAGCTACAGCGAAGGTTTGCCGCACAAGACCTTGCTGCAGGTGTTCGAACTGCTGGGCAACGATCACCCGCTGGTGACCACGTACCGTCGCAAGTTGTTTGCTGCGTTGTATTAAGTCGCCTCGATCCACCGGTAGAGCGGTGTATCGGCACCGCTCTCCACCTTCACGTCCGGGCTATGGCGCAACCGCACCAACAGACGCTTGCCCGACGCAGCACTGCCGGTCAACCCTTCCAACTGTTCCAACAGATCCGGCCCGCTCAACTGCCCCGCCTTTCGCAGCAGGTCCCTGGCGACCTGCCATAACGCATCATCCTGATTCAACGGTTTGGCCGGCGCTGCACTGACCGAAGCTTTTTCCACCTGCAACTGCGCACCGAGCCGTGCCCAGTCGGCGTCATCCATCTCCAGCGTCAGATCCACCGGCCAGTCGCCGATGCTTCCGCGAATTCGCAACATAAGTCCGCTCCTGCACATTTCTTCACTTGCATGCTCCCATGGGACTTGTGCAACGCCAAGCAGGCAGTCAAACTCTGCGAAATTACGTTATAAGATTACATAACATATTTTTCATTTTACTTATCGGAGCCCCGTCCATGCGCCGTCTGCTGCTCGCTTTGCCGTTTGCCTTGTTGCCACTGGCTGTTGCCCAGGCCGCTGACGAACATGACCATGATCACGACCATGAACACGGCAGCCTCGGCGCCCACGAACACGGCGTCGGTCGCTTGAACGCGGTGCTGGATGGCCAAACCCTGGAACTGGAACTGCAAAGCCCGGCGATGAACCTGGTGGGTTTCGAACATGCCGCCGCTACCGATGCTGACAAAGCCAAGGTCGCCGCCACCCGCGCTCAACTCGAGAAGCCTTTGCCGCTGTTCAACCTGGCGAAAGCCGCCGGTTGCGTGGTGGCCAGTCAGGAACTGGAGAGCCCGCTGTTCGGTGATAAACCGGATGCCGATGACGATCACGACGAAGACGCCAAGGACGAACATCACCACGACCACAGCGAAATCCACGCCCACTACCAATTCACCTGCGCCACGCCCGGCGTGCTGAAGACCCTGGACCTGGCGAATATTTTCAACACATTCCCGGCCACCCAGAAAATTCAGGTACAACTGATCGGCCCGGGCGGGCAGCAAGGGGTAGAAGTGACGGCCAAGACTGCCGCCCTCAAATTCTGATTCACGTTAGATCCCCTGTAGGAGCGAGCTTGCTCGCGATGGTCGTGAACGAAAACACGGTCATCCTGAATGAACGCGGCGTCTGTGCGTTTTTCGCGAGCAAGCTCGCTCCTACAAGGGGTTCACCCATTACCTGACCGGTTGCACATGACCCAAGCACTCATCGAACTGTCCGACCTGGGCTTCAGCTGGCCCGGACACCCGCCGCTGCTGGATATCCCGGCGTTTCGCCTGGAGCCTGGGGAAACCCTGTTTCTCAAGGGCCCCAGCGGCAGCGGCAAGACCACCCTGCTCGGCCTGCTCGGTGGCGTGCAGAAGCCTGATCGCGGCAGCATCCGCCTGCTCGGCCAGGAGCTGACCGAACTGTCGGCCGGTGCCCGCGACCATTTCCGTGTCGATCACACCGGCTACATTTTCCAGCAGTTCAACCTGCTGCCATTCCTGTCGGTGCGCGAGAACGTCGAACTGCCCTGTCATTTCTCGAAGCTGCGCGCCGAACGCGCGAAACAGCGCCATGGGAGTGTCGATAACGCGGCAGCGACCTTGCTCGCCCACTTGGGCCTGAAGGATGAACACATCCTCGGACGCCGCGCCGACTCGCTGTCCATCGGCCAACAACAACGGGTCGCCGCCGCGCGCGCCTTGATCGGCCAACCGGAACTGGTGATCGCCGACGAACCGACTTCCGCCCTGGACTACGACGCCCGCGAGCACTTCATTCGCCTGCTGTTCGCTGAATGCCGCGAAGCCGGGTCGAGCCTGTTGTTTGTCAGTCATGACCAGAGCCTCGCGCCGCTGTTCGATCGCCACCTGTCGCTGGCCGAACTCAATCGCGCCGCCACGTCTTTCGAGGTCTGAGATGTATTTGTTTCGTCTAGCCATGGCCAGCCTGGCTAACCGCCGCTTCACTGCGATCCTCACCGCGTTCGCCATCGCCCTGTCGGTGTGCCTGCTGCTGGCCGTGGAGCGGGTGCGCACCGAGGCCAAGGCCAGTTTCGCCAGCACCATCAGCGGCACCGATTTGATTGTCGGCGCGCGCTCAGGCTCGGTGAACCTGTTGTTGTACTCGGTATTCCGCATCGGCAACGCCACCAACAACATCCGTTGGGACAGCTTCGAACACTTCGCCAACAACCCGAAAGTGAAATGGGCGATCCCGATGTCCCTTGGCGATTCCCATCGCGGTTATCGGGTGATGGGCACTACCGAGGCCTACTTCGAGCATTATCAGTACGGCCGTCAGCAACACCTGGAACTGGCCGATGGCCGCGCCTTCGCCACGGATCCGTTCGAAGTGGTACTCGGTGCCGAAGTGGCGGAGGCGCTGCACTACAAGCTCGGCGACAAACTGGTACTGGCCCACGGCGTGGCGGCGATCAGCCTGGTCAAACATGACGACAAGCCGTTCACCGTGGTCGGCATTCTCAAACGCACCGGCACACCGGTGGACCGCACGCTGCACATCAGCCTCGGCGGCATGGAAGCGATTCACATCGACTGGCACAACGGCGTGCCGGCCCGGGGCGAGGGGCGAATCAGTGCCGATCAGGCGCGTAACATGGACCTGACGCCACAGGCGATCACCGCCTTCATGCTGGGCCTGAACAGTAAGATTTCGACCTTCGCCTTGCAGCGCGAAATCAACGAATTCCGTGGCGAACCGATGCTGGCGATCCTCCCCGGCGTTGCGCTGCAAGAGTTGTGGAGCCTGATGAGTACGGCGGAAAAAGCCCTGTTCGTGGTCTCGCTGTTTGTGGTGCTGACCGGGCTGATCGGCATGCTCACGGCGATTCTCACCAGCCTCAACGAACGCCGCCGCGAGATGGCGATTCTGCGTTCGGTGGGCGCGCGCCCGTGGCACGTCGCGACGTTGCTGGTGCTGGAAGCGTTTGCCCTGGCGCTGGCAGGCGTGATCGCCGGCGTGGCGCTGCTGTATGTGGGCATCGCCGCCGCCCAAGGTTACGTGCAAGCCAATTACGGCCTGTTTCTGCCGCTGGCGTGGCCCAGCGAATATGAATGGACACTGCTTGCTGGCATCCTGATCGCCGCGCTGCTGATGGGCAGCGTGCCGGCCTGGCGCGCTTATCGCCAATCCTTGGCCGATGGCCTGTCGATCCGCTTATGAGGACCTTGAAAATGCCCCGCGCTGTTTTTGCGCTGTTGATGCTGGTCGCCCTGCCGCTGTGGGCGGCCGAGCCGAAAGAGCTCACCTGGTCGGAAATGATCCCGCCGGACGCCCCGCCGGAAGTGCCGAACATGACGCCGCTGCACGACCTGTCGAAGATGAGCGATACGCTGTCCACCGAATCCGCGCCAGCGGCCAAACAGGACATGCCCAACGCACCGGTGGTCAAAGCCCTCGATGGCCAGAACATTCGTTTGCCGGGGTACATCGTGCCGCTGGAAGTGAGTGAGGAAGGTCGCACCACGGACTTTCTGCTGGTGCCGTACTTCGGCGCCTGCATCCACGTACCGCCACCGCCGTCGAACCAGATCGTGCACGTCAAAAGCGAGGTGGGCGTGAAGCTCGACGAGTTGTACCAGCCGTACTGGATCGAAGGCGCGATGCAGGTCAAACCGTCCTCCAGCGAGTTGGCGGATGCCGGGTATCAGATGGAGGCAGACAAGATTTATCTGTATGAATTGCCGGAGTGAATCCCGGCAATTAACCGTCGCCTGAAAAATAGTCTTCGCGAGCCTGCTCGCGAAGAGGCCATCGAAGCCTCCGCAAAAACCAACCCCATCACCGTTTCCTTTGAGCTGAGTCAAAAGACCAAATCGTTAGGCGCCTTACCATTGGACATCAAAGATTTTTAACGTCCTTTGGAGCCCCCATGAACAAGTCCCTGCTCGGCGCCACGCTGTTTGCCCTTGCGCTCGCAGCCCCGCTCGCCCACGCCCACGAAAAAGGCGACATCCTCTTGCGTGCCGGCGCGATCACCGTCGACCCGAATACCGACAGTTCCACCGTCAAGGTCGATCAGGGCCCATTGAGCGGCGCCGATCTGGGCGGCAAGGCGACGCTGAGCAGCGACACGCAACTGGGCCTGAACTTCGCCTACATGATCACCGATCACCTGGGCATCGAATTGCTGGCGGCCACGCCGTTCGAGCATGACGTAAAACTCAAGGGCACCGCCCTGAGCGCAGCCAACGGCAAGCTCGGCAGTTTCAATCAACTGCCGCCGACCCTGAGCCTGGTGTATTACCCGCTCGACTCCAAGTCCGCGTTCCAGCCCTATGTCGGTGCTGGCGTCAACTACACCTGGATGTACGACGAACACCTGAGCAGCGAAGCCCGCGCCAATGGTTTCAGCAACTTCAACACCGAAAACTCCTGGGGCGTGGCCTGGCAGGTCGGTGCCGACTACATGCTGACCGACAACATCCTGCTCAACGCCCAGCTGCGCTACATCGACATCGACACCCGCGCGACCGTGGAAAACAACGCCGTCGCACCGGGCACCCGGGCACGGGTGAACGTGGATGCGGATCCGTTCGTCTACATGGTGGGCCTGGGCTACAAGTTCTAAAGAATGTTCACGTGGTGGTGAACCTGGCCAGGGGAAACACATTGCCCCAGAAGCAATCTCCGGCCACAAAAAAGGCGCCTCTCAAGGGCGCCTTTTTTGTGGGTTTGAACAGCTCAGCGCCCCAGCAACCGAGCCAGTCCGACGCTCATCGCGGTCTGCTGCGGGCGGGCAAAACGTTCGAGCAAACGCCGGTTATCGGCCCGTGAATGGCGAATATCGCCGGAACGCGCCGGGCCATAGTTCACTGGTGGTAAATCACCGACCACCGCCTTCAGTGCTTCGAGCAGTTGCTTGAGGGTGGTTGCCTGGTTCCAGCCGACGTTGACCGCACCGACTTCCACCTGCGGTTTTTCGATGGCTTGCACCAGCAGATCGACCAGGTCCTCGACATACACGAAATCCCGCGTCTGCTCACCGTCACCAAACACGGTGATCGGCAGGCCTTTCTGCGAGCGCTCGCTGAAAATGCTGATCACCCCCGAGTACGGCGAGGATGGATCCTGGCGCGGACCGAAGATGTTGAAAAAGCGAAAGATCACCGGTTCCAGGGCATGCTCGCGCCGGTAGAAATCGAAGTAATGCTCGCTCGCCAGCTTGTCCGACGCGTACGGCGTCAGCGGCGCCTTGGGCGTGTCTTCATCGATAGACTCGCCTTCGCCATTGTTGCCATATACCGCTGCGCTGGAAGCAAACAGTACACGCTTGACGCCGGACTGGCGCATGGCTTCGCAGACATTCAGCGAGCCGATGAAATTACTCTGGTGAGTCTTTACCGGATCGTCCACCGAGGCCTGTACCGAGGCCACTGCCGCCAGATGCGCGACAGCGCTGCAACCGGCCATCGCCCGTGCCACCAGCGCGGCATCGGCGACGTCGCCCACGATCAGCTCGACCTTGGGATTGTCCAGCGGCAGGTTGCTGCGCTTGCCGGTGGACAGGTCGTCGAGAATCCGCACCGAATACCCCTTGGCGAGCAAGGCGTCGGTCAGGTGCGAACCGATGAAACCCGCACCGCCGGTGATCAGAACGGGAGTGTCAGCCATGGCGATAGAACCTGTCCAGTAGGCCCGGGAGAGCGGCGCGCCAGGCGCGTGGCTTGATCCCGAACGTGTGCAGAATTTTCTTGCAGGCCAGCACCGCGTGTTGCGGTTCTTCGGCAGCGTCCGGCCGCGCGGCGTGGGCCTGGGCGGTCGGTGCTTCGATGGCCAGCGGATGCAAGGCGCGTGCTTCGCTGAGGATAGCTTGTCCCAGCGCCAGCGGCGTGGTCGCTTCGTGTCCGGCGTAGTGGTAGGTGCCCCATAGCGGCGCCGCGCAGTCGAGTTGCTTGAGGACTGAAATGATCACACGGGCGGCGTCATCCACCGGCGTTGGATTGCCTCGGCGATCATCGGCCATCAGCAGCTCTTCCGGGTGTTCGGCCCGGTCAAGGAACCGCCCGAGGGTGCCTTCGGGGCTATCATCGAGCAGCCAGCCGAAGCGCAACAGTACGTGTTGCGGGCAAGTGGCGCGCACGCTCTGTTCGATCCGCCACAAGGCCTGACCACGCAGGCCCAGCGGCACCGGTTCGTCTTTTTCGCTGTAGGCGGTGGCGCGCGAGCCATCGAACACGCGATAGCTCGAAGGCTGCAAGAGAACGATGTTGTGATGCTGGCACAGTTCGGCCAGGCGCTCGACCGCCCGCTCCTGCCCGGCCAGACGCTGCTCGCTGACCGTCTCCGCCTGGAACCAGTCGAAGTAGTAGGCGAGGTTGATCAACGCGTCCGGACGGGTGTCGTCGAGCAATTGCGTCAGGCTCGCGGCGTCCCAGCCATCTTGTGGTGGGCGGGGGGCGAGGAAACCGATGTCTTCCTCCGCACCGAGGCGAATCAGCGCCTGCCCAAGGGCATTTCCGCCGCCCAGTAACATAAGGCGCATTCGCATAGAGTCAGCAGGCCCAGTCTGATTGAAACAATGGTTTTATCGACAGCACTCGCGGGCGATGCCGTCGATAGTTGCCGGAATCGTTGCATTTTGCGGGTTTAGTGCGCAACCGTCATCCGTAAAGTGTAGATGTCCGGGGTTTGTAGTGCTGCTACAGGCCCCATCGCGGGCTTGCCCGCGATGGGGTCCTGAAGATCAAGGAAGATCTTGAGCGGTACTTGCATCTTCCCCGTCTCACCCGCATAAATCAGACCATGAACCTGCCCATCCCCGCAGACAGTGCCCTGGACGGCTTCCACCCCGCCGTCAGCGCCTGGTTCAGCAACACCTTCGCGACGGTGACCGCCGCCCAGGCCAGGGCGTGGCCGCTGATCCGTCAGCGCCGCTCGACTCTGGTCGCCGCGCCCACCGGCTCCGGCAAAACCCTGACCGCGTTCCTCGCGGTCATCGACGATCTTGTCCACCGTGGGCTGGACACCGACAGCGGCCTGCCTGACGAAACCCTGGTGGTCTACGTGTCGCCGCTCAAGGCGCTGTCCAACGACATCCGCATCAACCTGCAAACGCCACTGGCCGGCATCACCGAACAACTGCGTGTGATGGGCCTGCCCCAATTGCAGATCACCACCGCCGTGCGCACCGGCGACACCCCGCAAAAAGACCGCTCGGCGATGCGCAAGAGCGCACCGCATATTCTGGTCACCACCCCGGAGTCGCTCTACGTGCTGCTCGGTTCCGACTCGGGCCGAAAAATGCTCGGCACCACGCGTACGGTGATCGTCGACGAAATCCACGCCATCGCCGCCAGCAAACGCGGCAGCCACTTGGCCCTGAGCCTGGAGCGTTTGCAGGCGCTCTGCGCCGAACCGCTGGTGCGCATCGGCCTGTCGGCCACGCAAAAACCTATCGAAGCCGTCTCGCGCTTTCTGGTCGGCCGCGATCGGGGCTGCGAAATCATCGACATCGGCCATGCCCGCCCACGGGACCTGGACATCGAAGTGCCGCCCGTGCCGTTGTCGGCGGTGATGGCCAATGATGTCTGGGAACTGGTTTACGACCGCCTCGCCGCCCTCGCCCGCGAACACCGCACCACGCTGATTTTCGTCAACACCCGGCGGCTGGCCGAACGCCTTAGCCGGCACCTGAGCGAACGCCTGGGCAAGGACGCCGTGGCCGCCCACCATGGCAGCCTGGCCAAGGAGTTTCGCCTGGACGCGGAGCAGCGACTCAAACGCGGCGAGTTGCAAGTGCTGATCGCCACGGCCTCGCTGGAATTGGGCATCGATATCGGCGACGTCGACCTGGTGTGCCAGATTGCTTCGCCACGCTCGATCGCCGGATTCCTGCAACGGGTCGGCCGCTCCGGACACCAGGTCGGTGGCACACCCAAGGGCCGCTTGTTCGCCACCACCCGTGACGACCTGATCGAATGCGCCGCCCTGCTCGATTGTGTACGCCGCGGCGAACTGGACACCTTGCAGATCCCCCTGGCGCCGCTGGACGTACTGGCGCAGCAGATCATTGCCGAGGTCAGCTGCCAGGAATGGCCAGAAGACGCTTTGCTGGCAATGTTCCGCCAGGCCTGGCCCTACGCCGCGTTCGACGAAAAACACTATCAAGCGCTGCTGCACATGCTCGCCGAGGGCTACAACGGGCGTCAGGGCATCCGCAGTGCCTACCTGCACCGCGATGCCGTGAGCCGCACCCTGCGCGGGCGCCGCGGCGCCAAACTGACGGCCGTGACCAGCGGCGGGACCATTCCCGACAACGCCGACTACAGCGTATTGCTGGAACCCCAGGGGCTGAACATCGGCAGCGTCAACGAAGACTTTGCCGTGGAAAGCATCGCCGGCGACGTGTTCCAGCTGGGCAATACCTCGTACCGGATCCTGCGGGTCGAAACCGGCAAGGTCCGGGTCGAAGATGCCCAGGGCCAGCCGCCGACGATTCCGTTCTGGCTCGGCGAAGCGCCGGGACGCAGTGCGGAGCTGTCATTTGCCGTCGCACGCCTGCAAGCACAGCTCGATGAGCTGCTGGCTGCCACACCGGGCAACCTGCAACCGGCCCTCGACTGGCTGACCGAGACCGTTGGCCTCAATCTCGCCAGTGCCGAGCAACTGGTCGAGTACCTTGCCCGTGCCCGCCAGACCCTCGGCGCCCTGCCGTCCCGGGACACGCTGCTGATGGAGCGATTTTTCGACGAGTCCGGCGGCACCCAACTGATCATTCATACGCCGTTCGGCAGCCGCATCAACCGCGCCTGGGGCCTGGCCCTGCGCAAGCGTTTTTGCCGCACCTTCAACTTCGAATTGCAGGCTGCCGCCAGTGAAGACGCCATCGTGCTGTCATTGTCCACCAGCCACAGTTTTGAACTGGACGACGTCTGGCGTTACCTGCACAGCAACACTGCCGAACACACGCTGATCCAGGCCGTGCTCGATGCGCCGTTGTTCGGTGTGCGCTGGCGCTGGAATGCCGCAGTGGCCCTGGCGTTGCCGCGCTACAGCGCAGGGCGCAAGGTCCCGCCGCAGATCCAGCGGATGAAAAGCGAAGACCTGATCGCCAGTGTGTTTCCTGACCAGATCGCCTGTGTGGAAAACCTTGTCGGTGAACGGGACATTCCCGACCATCCGCTGGTGGAGCAAACCCTCGACGATTGCCTGCATGAGGCCATGGACAGCGAAGGCTGGCTGGCGTTGTTACGGCGCATGGAACGCGGCGAAATCCGCCTGATCAGCCGCGACTTGCCCGCGCCTTCGCCCCTGGCCGCGGAAATTCTCAGCGCCAGGCCCTACACCTTTCTCGATGATGCCCCCCTGGAAGAGCGTCGAACCCAGGCCGTACTCAATCGCCGCTGGAGCGATCCGCAATCCACCGATGACCTCGGCGCACTGGACTTTGATGCCATCGTCGCCGTGGCGCAAGAAGCCTGGCCGGCGCCCAACGGGGTCGATGAAATGCATGAGGCCTTGATGAGCCTGGCGTGCATCACGGAGGCCGAGGCGCAAGCCAACTTGAACTGGCTCGATTGGTTGAATGCCCTGACCGACAGTGGCCGCGCCTGCCGTATCAATCACTCGCTATGGCTGGCCCGGGAACGGCTGAGCTGCTTGCAGGCGATTTATCCACAAGGTGATTTGAGCCCGGCGCTGGAGGCTTTGCCGGGATTCGATGAACCCTGGAAAGCGGACGACGCCGTGGTTGAGGTGGTTCGTGCCCGGCTCAGCGCGTTTGGGCCTCTGCCGCTGAAGACGATTGCCGAACCGCTGGGATTGCCGTCTACACAGGTCATCCAGGCATTGGCGCAACTGGAGCGCGAAGGCTACGTGCTGCGCGGTCGCTTCACCCCGGGCCACACCGAAGAAGAATGGTGCGAGCGACATCTGCTGGCGCGGATTCACCGTTATACGGTCAAGCGCCTGCGGCGGGAAATCGAACCCGTGGCGTTGCAGGATTTCATGCGTTTTCTGTTCGACTGGCAGCATCTGTCCAGCACCACCCAAGGCCGGGGCAGCGCGATGTTGCCGGCGATCATCGCTCAGTTCGAGGGTTACCCCGCTGCGGCATCGGCCTGGGACAGCGAGATCCTGCCGGCGCGCCTCAAGGATTACGCGCCCACCTGGCTGGATGAGTTGTGCCGCAGCGGCAAGCTGGTCTGGACCCGCCTCACCGCCCGCAACAAAGGCGCCGGCACGGCCCTGCGCAGCACGCCGATTGTGTTGCTGCCGCGCAATCGGGTCGGGCTCTGGAGCGACTTGGCCGAGCAGACGCCGATTAGCGAACTGTCGCCCAAAACCCAAAAGGTTTATGACTCACTGCGCCAGCACGGCGCGCTGTTTTTCGATGAGCTGGTGCATGAAGCGCATGTATTGCGCACCGAACTGGAAATCGCCCTGCAAGAGCTGGTCGGCGCCGGACTGGTGAATGCCGACAGTTTCGCCGGGCTTCGAGCATTGATCACACCCGCCAGCAAACGTCAGGCGCGCAGCGGCCGACGTGGGCGCGGAGCGTTTATCGGTGGCATGGATGATGCCGGACGCTGGGCCTTGCTTCGACGCGGCTCGCCAGCGCCGGTTGTGGATAACCCACGCCCGTTGCCGATACCCGCCGACACCCTGGAACACATCGCCATGACCTTGCTGCGCCGCTACGGCGTGGTGTTCTGGCGCTTGCTGGAACGTGAGGCGGACTGGCTGCCGAGCTGGCGCGAACTGCTGCGCACTTTCCATCGCCTGGAAGCACGGGGCGAGATTCGTGGTGGACGCTTTGTCAGTGGTCTGGCAGGCGAACAGTTCGCGCTGCCCGAGGCGATTCCATTGCTGCGCGAAGTGCGGCGTCGACCCCATGACGGCAGCCTGGTTGCGGTGTGCGGGGTCGACCCGCTGAACCTTGCCGGGACCTTGCTGCCCGGTGCGAAAGTGCCGGCGCTGGCGAGCAATCGGCTGGTGTATCGCGATGGGTTACCCGCTGCTGCCGAGATCGCCGGTAAACAGCAGTTCTGGCTGGAGCTGGATCAACAGGCCATGGCTGAAGTGCGCAGCAAACTGATCCGGCATTGATGCTGTCCGATCCGGCCCCTTCGCGGGCAAGCCCGCTCCCACAATGATCGTTGCTGTTCACAAAATTTGTGTTCACAGAACACCCCTGTGGGAGCGGGCTAACCCGCGAAGAGGCCAGCACAACCACCAAGAACTCCCGGATAAACCCCATCATTGAGTGCGCGGCCGATCCGGCATCAACACTGCCGAGTGCTCCGGCTCTGCCGCACCATCGTGCATCGGCTCCGCTTGCCTGGGCATCAAAACCTGCTGTGGATAAGTCTGCGCGAAATGCACCCATGGACTGTTATCCACAAGCTTTTTCAAGCGTTGGTTGAACGCCCGGCTCACCGCATATTGCCCACCCGACACCGTGCGGAACTGCGCCGTCAGCACCACACCGTTGAGGTCCATCTTGTCGACGCCGAACACATCCAGCGGCCCTTGCAGGTTGTACCTGAGGAAGGGATCGTCGCTGATGGAGTGCCCCGCCTCGCGGATGAGTTCGATGGCCTTGTCGACGTCGGTGTCGTAGGTGAACTGCACCGAAAAGAACGCATAGGCAAACTGCCGTGATTGGTTGGTCACGGCCTTGATCTGGCCGAACGGCACCGAGTGCACAAACCCCTTGCCGTCACGCAGGCGCAAGGTACGAATGGTCAGGCCTTCGACGGTGCCGGCGTGCCCGGAGTCGAGCACCACCCAGTCGCCGATGGACAAGGTGTCTTCGATGATGATGAACAACCCGGTGATGACGTCCTGCACCAGTTGCTGGGAACCAAAGCCGATCGCCAGCCCCACGACACCGGCACCGGCCAGGAAAGGCGCCACGTTGATGCCCAGATTGGCCATGGTGGTGATCGCGCAGATCACCACCAGAATGATTTTGATCGCGTTGCGCAGCAGCGGCAGGATGGTCTTGACCCGGGTACTGGGTTGGCGTGCCGAGCGTTTGTTGACCGGTGGTTTCAGGGCTTCCTGGATCGCCGTGTCCAGCACCACCCAGACCATCCAGGTGATCAGGAAGATCAAGCCGATGTGGCTCAGCGAGTCGCTGATCGCCCGTCCGACCGAATTGCTCACCGCGAACTCAAACAGCGATACGCCCCAGATGCGCCCGAGAATATCAATGAACACGATGGCCATGGCGATGCGCAACAAGGCGTGGAACAGGTTCAGGAAGCGTTCCTTGTAGGCACTGCTGCGGCGCAGCTCCACTTCGTTGCGCGACTTGAACAGGTGATGCAACGTGGTACTCAGAAACACCGTGGCAATCAGCAACACTGTGGTAAACAGCGCACTGCGCAATACCTGCTGATTGTCTTCGCTGATGCTGATCAGGTTGATGATCGAAACCAGCACCATCAACAGAATCGGCCAATACCAGAGCCCGGAAAAAATCCGCAGGGTTTCGCGCAGGGCCGGCTGCGAACGCCGCTGGGCCAGCGGCAGAATGCGGATTACCTGAGCCACTGGACGGCGCAGGCGGAACACCAGCAGGCCGAACGAAATCGATGCCGCCAGACCGGTAAATACCGCAATGCTGCTGGTGAGGTTACTGCCCAGCTGATGAGCGATCTGCGGGGTGGTCAGGGCATCGCTCAGGGCGACCAGAAAGCCGATCAGAAACAGCGGTCGCGGACTGTCCTGGCGAATGATCTGCACCGCCCTGCGCTTGTGACCGGCATTGAACAGCACCACCAGCGACATCACCAATGACGCGGCGAAAATGCCGCTGCTGGTGGCATAGGCAAAACACAAGGCCATTGCCCGGCCGGCCGAGACGGGCAAAAAATGGCTGGCATAGATCGTCAGCGGCAGGCTGATCACCGCGGGAATGCTGTAGGGCAACACGTAGCCCAGCAATGCCTGGCCGCGCTCGCGACTGAGCAGCAAGCGATGCCGGCACAGACGCTCGGTCAAAAACCTGCCGAACATCCAAAGCAGACCGAAGACGCCTGCCCACACCGCGGTCAGCAGCAGGAAATCCCCCGCCACACTCCAGGCCGACCGGGCCGATGGACGATTGACCAGTTGATCCACTTCATCGGCTGCACGGTCGGCGCGCAGGCGCCAGGCGTCGACCAGGTTTTCGTTGAGATCGAGTTTTTCCTGTACTTCATCGATGCTCGAACTGATGGCGCCCAACAACCCGCCTTGCACCAGCGGTTGCGGATGGGCCAGTGGTGTCGCGGTGGCCGCCGGCAAGCCCGGGATGGCTGCCGCGTCCAGTTCCTCGCTGCCAATCAACAGCAGCGCCCCCATTAAAATCGCAGTCTTGAGCTTGATCAACGTATCCGCTCCCTTGGATGAGACTGTAAGGAACTGATCGGGAAATGGCCGGTAAGTTCGGTGGTGGCTCCCCCGCCACAGGTATTGCACTGTGTTGGCGATATTTGACCGCTACGCAAATATCAAATGCCTATCCCTATATTTTTCCGCACAACCCAAACCCCGACACTGCGCTCCATCACATCAATCCACCGGAGTTGCAGCCATGCCCATTGCCTTGCTCGCGCTGACCCTCAGCGCTTTTGCCATCGGGACGACCGAGTTCGTCATCGTTGGCCTGTTACCGACCATCGGCGCCGACCTCGGGGTCAGCCTGCCGTCCGCCGGCCTGCTGGTCAGCCTGTACGCACTGGGTGTCGCCGTTGGCGCGCCGGTATTGACCGCCCTGACCGGCAGAGTCCCGCGCAAATTGCTGCTGTTGTCGCTGATGGTGCTGTTCACCCTAGGCAACCTGCTGGCCTGGAAAGCGCCGGGCTACGAGTCGCTGATCCTGGCGCGAATCGTCACCGGCCTGGCCCACGGGGTGTTTTTCTCGATCGGTTCGACCATCGCCACCAGTCTAGTGCCCAAGGAAAAAGCCGCCAGCGCGATCGCCATCATGTTCACCGGCCTCACTGTGGCACTGGTCACCGGCGTACCGCTGGGCACCTTCATCGGCCAGCATTTCGGCTGGCGTGAAACCTTCCTCGCGGTGTCGGCATTGGGCGTGATCGCCTTCATCGGCAGCCTGCTCTATGTGCCGAAAAACATCGCCCACAGCAAACCCGCGTCGCTGTTGCAGCAGTTGCAGGTCCTCAAACAGCCTCGGCTGTTGCTGGTGTATGCCATGACCGCCATTGGCTACGGCGGCTCGTTCATCGCCTTCACCTTCCTGGCGCCGATCCTTCAGGACATATCCGGTTTCAGCGCCAGCACCGTCAGCCTGGTGCTGCTGGTCTACGGCATCTCGGTGGCCGTCGGCAACATCTGGGGCGGTAAACTGGCGGATAAACGCGGCCCGATCAGTGCGCTGAAAATCGTCTTCGCCCTGCTCGCCGCCGTGCTGTTTGTACTGACCTTCACCGCTGGCAATCCATGGCTGGCACTGGCCACCGTGCTGGTCTGGGGTGCCGTGGCGTTCGGCAATGTGCCGGGGCTGCAGGTTTATGTAGTGCGTCAGGCCGAACATCACACACCCCATGCGGTGGACGTAGCTTCCGGCCTGAACATCGCCGCGTTCAACCTCGGGATTGCCGGTGGTGCGTGGGGTGGTGGCTTGATCGTTGCGCACATGGGCTTGATCCATACCGCATGGATCGGTGGTTTGGTAGTGCTGGTGGCACTGGCGCTGACCGCGTGGAGCGGTCGCCTGGATCGGCTGGGGCCGGTGTATGCCGAATCCTCAACCCGTGTAGTCGCCAGTCACTGATAATCCCTGTGGGAGCGAGCCTGCTCGCTCCCACATTGGATCTGCGGTGGTTCGTGAAAATCTACCGTCCGTAGCCCCACCGAAACTTTCGCCGCCGCCCCGCAGTCAGCAAAAGAATGGGGCACTCGGACGGGAGGCGACATGACGGCGATTCACATCGGTATTTCAGGTTGGCGCTACACGCCCTGGCGGGGGGATTTCTACCGTCACGGCAGTTTCATCGATCCGGCCTTTGCCCGCCTGCTCAAGCGCTACAACACGGCGCTGGTGATCGCCGATACCACCGGTAAATGGCCGTATCGCGAAGACATCACCAGTGACTTCGTCTACCTGCGCCTGCACGGTGTCGAAGGAGCATTGCCATGAGCATGCGCGAACCGGTCGGCGTCACCGACGAGCAGGCCACCATCGACACCATGGTGCATCGTTTCACGGTGCTGACGGTGAACACCCACAAGGGTTTTACCGCGTTGAACCGGCGCTTCATCCTGCCGGAGCTGCGCGAAGCGGTACGCAGTGTTTCAGCCGATGTGGTGTTTTTGCAGGAAGTCCATGGCACCCACGAACAGCATCCAAAGCGCTACAACAATTGGCCAGCGATGCCGCAGTACGAATTCCTCGCCGACACCCTGTGGCCGCAATTCGCCTACGGACGCAACGCAGTGTATCCGGCGGGCGATCACGGCAACGCGCTGCTGTCGAAATTCCAGATCGTGCGCCACGACAACCTCGATGTGTCCATCAGCGGCCACGAGAATCGCGGGATCCTGCATTGCGTCTTGCGCCTGCCCGGCGAAGGCCCGGAGGTGCATGCGATTTGCGTCCACCTGGGCCTGTGTGAAAGCCACCGCAACGAACAACTCAAACTGCTGGCCCGTCGTCTGCAAGAGCTGCCAGACGATGCACCGGTGGTCGTCGCCGGAGATTTCAACGACTGGCGCCTGCGCGCCGATGCCCTGCTCCAGCCCTGCGGATTGCGCGAAGTGTTCGCCGAGCACCACGGCAAACCCGCGCGCAGTTTTCCCGCACGGTTGCCGGCGTTGCGACTTGACCGCATCTACGTACGCAACCTCAAGGCCAGCTGCCCACAAGTGTTGACCACCCGGCCCTGGTCGCACCTGTCGGACCACGCACCGCTGTCGGTGGAGATCGAACTATGAGCACCTCGCCGATGGAAAAATCCACCGTGGAACAGATTGCCGCACCGCCGACCAGCGCACCCGCGCCGGTCGACATCGAGTATCGCTGGCAAGGCAGTAACCGCGTCGAACTGCTTGAAAACGGCGAGGCCTACTTCCCCCGGGTGTTCGAGGCCATGCGCCAGGCCAAAACCGAGATCCTCCTGGAAACCTTCATCGTGTTCGAAGACAAGGTCGGCGAAGAACTCAAGACCGTGCTCATCGACGCCGCGCAACGGGGCGTGCGCGTCACCGCCAGCCTCGACGGATTCGGCTGCGGCGAACTGAGCAGCGGTTATCTGACCGCCCTCAGCGGTGCCGGTGTGCACTTGCAAATGTTCGACCCGGCGCCGAAGCGCCTGGGCATCCGCACCAACTGGTTCCGCCGCCTGCATCGCAAGATAGTGGTCGTGGACGGGACCGTTGCCTTCATTGGCGGGATCAACTTTTCCGCCGATCATCTGGCCGATTTCGGCCCCGAGGCCAAGCAGGATTATTCGGTTGAAGTGCAAGGCCCGGCGGTGGCCGACATTCATCACTTTGCCCTGCTGCAATGCGGTCGTCCCGCGCGGGCCAAATACTGGTGGCAACGGCGCCGGCAGCGTCGGTCGGAACTGGCCGTCACCGATCACGATGGCCAGGTGCGGCTGGTATATCGCGATAACGCAGAACACTCGACCGACATCGAAGAGGTTTACCGCCAGGTATTGCGCACGGCGCAACGGCGCGTGGTTATCGCCAACGCTTACTTTTTCCCGGGCTACCGGTTGCTGCGCGAGATCCGCAACGCCGCCCGCCGCGGTGTTGATGTGCGTCTGATTCTGCAGGGCCAGCCCGACATGCTGGTGGCCAAACTGGCCGCGCGCATGACCTACGACTACCTGCTCAAGTCCGGGGTGAATATCTACGAGTATTGCGACCGCCCGTTGCACGGCAAGGTTGCGCTGGTGGACGAGGACTGGAGCACGGTCGGCTCCAGCAACCTCGACCCGTTGAGCCTGTCGATGAACCTGGAAGCCAATGTGTTGATCCGCGATCGCGCGTTCAATCGTGACCTGTTTGATCGCCTCGAAGAACTCAGCGACAACCACTGCAAGGCCATGTCGGTGGACGAAGCCCCACGCGGGCGCGTCTGGCACATGACCGTGGGGTTTCTGGTGTTCCACTTTCTGCGGCATTTCCCGGCATGGGCCGGTTGGTTGCCGGCGCATAAACCACGCCTGAAAGCGTTCACCTCACCGACCGGGAGCGATCCGCATGAGCCGCACTGAAACCCATGCGGCGCCCCACGCCGACCACTCGGCCAAATCCAGCTGGAGCCGTTGGAAAAGACCGCTGACGATGTTGTTTTTCCTGGCGCTGATTGTGCTGTTGACGATATTCGCCCAGCGCATCGAATGGGGCGAAGTGCTCGAAACCCTGGCCGACTTCAAGGTGCGCACCCTGATCATCGCCGCCGGGCTGACCCTGACGAGTTTTCTGGTCTACGCCTGTTTCGACCTGATCGGCCGCACCTACATCCGCCAGGACCTGACGTGGAAACAGATCCTGCCGGTGGGGATCATCAGTTATGCCTTCAACCTCAACCTGAGCGCCTGGGTCGGCGGCATTGCCATGCGTTACCGGCTGTATTCGCGGCTCGGCGTGAGCAAAAGCAACATCGCGAAAATCCTTGGCCTGAGCCTGGCCACCAACTGGTTCGGCTACATGGTGATTGCCGGGGCAGTCTTCAGCAGTGGACTGGTACGCATGCCCCCGGGCTGGAAGCTCAGCAGCGGCGCGCTGCAAGGTGTAGGCGTGTTGCTGTTGCTGGTGAGCGCGGGATATCTCGCGGCGTGCCAGTTCTCCAGACGTCGCGAATGGTCGATACGCGGCGTGGAAATCAACTTGCCGTCCTTGCGCATGGCAATTCTGCAACTGGCCCTCGGGGCGCTGAACTGGTCGCTGATGGCAGCGGTCATCTTCACCCTGCTGCCGAGCAAGCTCGACTACCCATTGGTGCTGGGCGTGCTGCTGATCAGCGCTATCGCCGGGGTCATCACCCACATACCGGCCGGGCTCGGCGTGCTGGAAGCGGTGTTTGTGGCACTGCTGCAACACGAAGCATCGCGAGGCAGCCTGGTGGCGGGGTTGCTGGCTTATCGGGCGATTTATTTTCTGTTGCCGTTATTGATCACCCTGGTGATGTATTTGCTGGTGGAGGCCAAGGCCAAGTCGTTGCGGATTGCGAAGAAACCCAAGTGACTTTGTGTGAGTTTTAAGGACGCCATCGCGGGCAAGAGACCGCCCCAGAAATCACTTGGACTGAATAATGCTCAACCGCTCACCCACCACCATTTCCGTGATCCAGCCCACGAGGATTGAGGTGTAAGCCTGCTGTGAAACGGGATCGTTCAGCGCATGATCGGCACCGTCGATAATGCGGTGCGTCAACGAATGGGTCTGCTGACAGGCGGCGCGGTAACTCATGATGGTCGCCTGGGGCACGTAGTCATCGGTTTCGGACTGGACCAATAACACATCGCCGGTAAATTGCGAGCAGGCATGCAGTGCCCGATTGCTGTCGGCGCGAACCAGCGTGCTGCGGTAATCGCGCAAATCGAGCTTGTCCAGATCACGCTTGGGCGTGTGCCATTGTTCGTCGCGATACAGCGCCGGCACCCTCAGTGCCAGCCATCGCACAGGGCGCAGCGATGTAAGGATCGAAGCCAGGTATCCGCCATAGCTGGTGCCGACCACGGCAATCGCCGAGGTATCCAGCGCCGGATGCGCAAGCAGGCGGTCGTAGGCCGCCAGCAGGTCTCGCAGGTTGTCTTCACGGGTCACCCGGGTCAGCGGAATGCCGGTGCCGCCGGTATGCCCGCGCAGATCGAAAGTCAGGCAGACACAACCCAGGCCGGCGATGCCTTTGGCCCGCTCCAGGTCCCGCTCCTGACTGCCGCCCCAACCGTGCACGAACAACACGCCGGGGACCTTCGATTTGGGACTGAGAAACGTCCCGCTCATTTGTTCATCATCGATGTCGATTTGAATGCTTTCGCTTCTAGCCGTCATAGGATTTGACCGTTACGTACTTGAGCAGGAAATCACTGTTTTGCGCTGGACCACGATACACCTCGATGGCGTCTGCCGGCAGCGGCTGGTCAATGTAGGTTTCCACCGAAGACACACGGATCGCGCGCATTTGCGGGTCATTGACGAAGCTCTGCAAAGCGGCCACTTCGGCGCTGCTGGCACCGCCCATGCGCCAGGATTGTTCGAGTACGCCACTGCGGTGTTTGCCATCACTGGCCACGCCCTGGGCAATATCGTAGTTACGCCGCGAGGCGTAGAAACCCGGATAGGCTTCATCCGCGGCGCTGTCGAATACCTGCGCCTGCTTGATTGCCAAACGCACGTCATCAGGCAGATCCAGCGCCAACAGGTCGCGATAGTCACCCTGCACCACCAGCAAATCAGAGCCGCCATAGACCTCTTCGCCTTCAGCGTCCTTGGTCAAGTATTGTTCACCGCAGTAACTCAGCACTTTATCGCCGATGAAACTCTGGCCGACGCTGTGGGTGACCACCTGATCCAGGTCCTGCTCCAACACCACACCTTCGGTGAACAGGGTTTTAACCTCGGGCCGGGCGAGCATTTCGTCGAACTGGTCGAGGCTTTTGATCACTTCCTGACCGCGCCCGGCGCAGGCGTGAATCGGCTTGAGGCGGATCGGTCCGCTGTAAAGCAAATGCTCCGCTGCGGGTCGTGCATCGTCAAGGGAGAACACGCTGAGGCCATCGAGTACGACACCGCGTACCCGTTCGGAAAACAGCGCTGCCCAGCCTTTCGGCGCATGGGCATGGCGGTTCAACAAGCCGTGGCTGATGGCTTTGGTGCAGATGAAGTCATGTTCGACGTAACCGCCCCACAAATCCTCCGGCCCCCTGATACCCAGTTGCCGCGCGGCTTCGGGTCCCACCAGCGTTCGGGTCGGCAGCAGGTAAATGTCTCGACCGCGATGCCGCTCCCGGTCGTAACTGCCACCGAACTTGAGCCCGAGGATTTGCGCCAGCCACTTGGCCAGCGCGCGATTGGTTTCGATTTCATGCAATGGCGCGTCGGGGTGCACCGAATGGGCGACCACCAGTTTCTTGCGGTTTGTTGGGGTCATGCATCCCCCTTCAATCGGTGCTGGATGAATGTAGCTGTAGGGGTGCAGGGATCAGGCCAACCGCGGTAGAGGAGGAACGCTATTCAAATCAGCCGGTTACATAATCTGTGATGGCTGCGCGTCGTTTTATTCTGCACGACAACCTTCAAGACTCTGGCATTTTGCACGACTCAAACCCGGCGATGCCCGCTCCCACAGTTGATTCAAGGTGACCTCACGACCGCAACGATGCGGCGATAGGTGTCACCCCAAACCGCGTCCGGTAATCACTCGGCGCCAGCCCGGTGATTTTCTTGAACGTCGAGCGAAACGCCCCTGGGTCCTGATAGCCCACGGTCCAGGCAATGTGATCGATGGTGCCATTGGTGAATTCAAGCATTTCCCGGGCCTTGCCGACCCGCAGGTGCTGGCAGTACTCCGTGGGCTTGAGCCCGGTCGCCGCGCGGAAGCGGCGCAGGAACGTGCGCTCCTCCAGCCCTGCCCGTTCGGCCATTGCCGTCAGTGACACATCGGTGGCGCCGGTGCTTTGCAGCCAGTGCTGCACCTTGAGTATCGAAGCATCGCCATGGCTGAGGATCGGCGCGAAGTTGCTGCCACATTCACTGGCACTGTCGCTGTGTTCCACCACCAGAAAACGCGCGGTGCCGGTGGCGATGCTTGGCCCCAGCAGGCGATCCACCAGGCGCAGCCCCAGTTCGGACCAGGCCATCAGCCCCGCCGTGGTAATCAGGTCACCGTCATCGACGATGGGCGTATCGGCCTTGAGCTTGATCGCCGGGTAACGTTCGGCGAAGGCTTTGGCCGAGGTCCAATGGGTGGTGGCGCTACGACCGTCGAGCAGGCCGCTCTCGGCCAACAGAATCGAGCCCACACAAACGCCGCCCAGAGTTGCACCTTGGGCATGTTGCTGCCTGAGCCAGTGAATCAGCGCCTGCGGTGCCTGACCTTCGGAGAACCCCGCAATCGACGGCGGAATCAGTACCGCCACCAGTGCACCGTCCACAGCGGGATGGCTGTCGTAGACCCGGGCGGGCGGCTGATCGCCATCCACTCGCCAGTGGCTGACCCGCAACAGTGGCAAGTGTGTGACCTGATGCTCGGCGGCGATCCGGTTGGCCACCCCGAACAGATCAGTCAACCCATGCACCGCCGCCATCTGCGCGCCGGGATAGATCAACACGCCCAATTCGGCGATTGCCCTTTGTGCGTCCATTGTCAGTTTTCCCCCTTTTATTGTCGGTGCGGCCAATCCCCGGACGGCCTGCCAAAGCCAATACTTCATTCCACACCCAAACCGCACTTCGAGGAAACAGTCATGGCCAAGCAAGCACTCATCGTAGTCGATATCCAAAACGACTACTTCCCCCAGGGCAAGTGGCCACTGGTCGGCGCCGATGCCGCTGCGGACAACGCTGTCCGCCTGCTCAAGGCCTTTCGCCAGGCCGGTGATTCGGTGGTGCACATCCGCCACGAGTTCACTTCCGACGCCGCACCGTTCTTCACCCCCGGCTCCGAAGGCGCGAAGCTGCACCCCAAAGTCCTCAACCAGGGCAATGAGCCGGTGGTACTCAAGCACTTCGTCAACTCGTTCCGCGAAACCGAACTGCAGTCCATCCTCGACCAGCAAGGCATCAAGGAACTGGTGGTTGTCGGCAGCATGAGCCACATGTGCGTCGACGGCATCACCCGCGCCGCCAACGACCTCGGTTACAGCGTCACGGTGATCCACGACGCCTGTGCCTCCCGTGACCTGGAGTTCAACGGCCTGACCGTTCCGGCAGCCCATGTACACGCCGCGTTCATGTCTGCGCTGGGTTTTGCCTACGCCAACGTGGTGTCTACCGACGCGTTTCTCGCGAACGCTCAGTAACCGCTGATTCAGAGCAAAAATGAAAAAGCCCATGGCCTCGAACGCCATGGGCTTTTTTGCCGGTGGGTTTGGACGATCTGCATTGAACGCAATACCGCCAGAATCCTTAAGCGTTAAGCCACGGACAACAATAACTCCACTCCCAACGTAAACCGCGGGGGTTCAGGAGATACCGCACCAACTGTTTGCCTGGTTGTTTTACGCACTTAACTTTTGAACCAAACTCACTGGAAGCCTGAACAATGAACACCATGAATATCAGCACCGACAGCTTGTCGAAAAAAACATCCCTCGGCGTCAGCACCATGGCGCTTGGCACCTACGGCATCTACTTCGCCCTCGCCGTTATCTACTTCTGGTTCGGCGGCATGAAGTTCACCCACTACGAAGCAGAAGGGCTGGTTCCGCTGGTGAGTAACAGCCCATTGCTGGGATGGGTGTACAACATCTTCAACGTGGATCTGTTTTCCGCTCTGCTGGGTGTTCTTGAGGTCTCGATCGGTCTGTTGATCGCCGGTCGCCTGCTGTCACCGAAGCTTTCGTTGATCGGGGGCGCGTTGTCTGCGGGGCTGTTCATTACGACACTAAGCTTCATGTTCTCCACGCCAGGCGTGATTGAACCTGGTCTTGGCTTCCCGGCTATCAGTGTTGCGCCCGGTCAATTCCTTCTCAAGGACCTTGGATTGCTTGCCGCCTCCATCTTCGTAGCCGGCCACTCCCTGACCAAGTTGGAAAGACCTTGACCTGACAACTTCACAATGAAAATGGCCTGAAACAGTTCGATGTTTCAGGCCATTTTCCATTTCTGTTTCAAACAACGGACTACCTCATCAAGGAAGTTCACTCCCCTCACCCGTCAGGGATTTCATCCAGTCCCGTGGGCTGTAGCCTGTTTTACGCCGAAACGCACGGGCAAGCGCCGAAGGACTTTCATAGCCAACCTCGTCAGCGATCAGCGTGATCGGTCGTCCTTCACGCAGGCGCTTCTGCGCCAGACTGATCCGCCAACTCAGCAGGTAATCCGCCGGTGTTTGCCCCAGAACGGAGCGAAAATGCACCGCATAGGCGGCGCGGGACATGTTCGACTCATTCGCCAACTCTGCAACTGACCAGGGTCGTTGAGGTGCGTTGTGCATCTGTATCAGGGATCGGGACAGTCGCGAGTCGGCCAGTCCGGCCATCATTCCCGTACTCAACTGACGGTGGTCGAGCAGATGCCGGAGCAGCAGGATGATCAACAGTTCGAACAAGCGATCAAGCACTGCTTCCCTGCCGCAATGTCCGCCCGCGGCTTCACTGAACAACCATTTCAGCGTATCGGCCAGCAGCGGCAACTCGTCCAGGGACAACACCAGGAAATCGGGCAGCGATGCGGATATCGGGTTACTGGCGCCACCGTCAAACTCCAGCAACGCACACAACAGTTTGGCGCCCTCGGACTCGTCTGCGATCAGTTGATGGCGGCTGGGACGAGGCAGAAAAATCAGACTGGGCCGGGCAAGCAGCATGTCGCCCGCCCCCGGAACTTTCAGTGTGAGGGTGCCTGCCTGCAGCAGGTGAACATGACCGCGCGGTTCGGCGCCATCGTATGACGATATTCCACAAAGCTTGCCGCTGAAGAACAGGTTCGCGCGCACGCCGAACTGGGACAGCAACGTAGACAGACGGTCCATGGGCAACCCGCGGTCAGGAATAGACGATTAGCATCATATTAGCCCGCAAGCTTGCTCAAGTTGCAGCCATTTGCAGCGGGCGCCCGGATGAAACGCTGACAACAA
Organism: Pseudomonas sp. G(2018); assembly: GCF_005502415.1. NCBI lineage: Bacteria > Pseudomonadati > Pseudomonadota > Gammaproteobacteria > Pseudomonadales > Pseudomonadaceae > Pseudomonas > Pseudomonas sp. G(2018). Next base: position 266,017 of record NZ_SCOO01000003.1, read on the forward strand.
AAAGCCCGGCATCCTTACGGAATGCCGGGCCTTGTTTGGCTCGAAGCTATTTTTTAGAACGGAATATCATCATCAAAGCTGTCGAAATCCGGAGCCGGCTGTGGAGCGGCCTGCTGTGGAGCCGGGCGCGACTGTTGTGGCGCCGACTGCTGTGGACGCGGAGCCTGCTGGCGTGGCGCGGACTGCTGGTAGTTATTGCCCCCGCCTTGCTGGTCGCCCTGCTGTGGACGGCCGCCCAGCAGTTGCATGGTGCCTTGCATGTCGACCACGATTTCGGTGGTGTAACGCTTGATACCGTCCTTTTCCCACTCGCGGGTCTGCAGCTTGCCTTCGATGTAGACCTGCGAACCTTTACGCAGGTATTCGCCGGCGATTTCTGCGACTTTGCCGAACATCGACACTCGGTGCCATTCAGTCTTTTCGACCTTCTGACCGGTTTGCTTGTCGGTCCACTGTTCGCTGGTCGCCAGACTCAGGTTGGTCACGGCGTTGCCGTTCGGCAGGTAGCGAACTTCAGGATCCTGGCCGCAAGTGCCGACCAATATGACTTTGTTAACCCCACGGGCCATTACGTTCTCCTAGGCTACGCACGCTGCCCCGGCCGGGTTGTTCACCAGGCTTTCAAGGGTGGTGCGATCCAATAGTTCGGTGTCCAATTTGATGTAAATGGCCGCCTCATCGGCGACTATTACTGCATCTGTTACCCCTACGACGGCCTTCAGGCGCTCGACCAGACCCGCTTCGCGGATCGCCTCGGGCGACAATGGCAAGCGCAGGCTTGTCACGTAGGGTGGTTCACGCATGGTAACAGCAAAGACCAGCCAGAGGGCAGCCAGACCGGCGCCCCCCAGGAACACAACCGACAAACCGCCGTGCTGGAACAACCAGCCTCCGAGGATCCCGCCCAGTGCCGATCCAAGGAACTGGCTGGTGGAGTAAACCCCCATCGCCGTGCCTTTGCCGCCGGCCGGTGAAACCTTGCTGATCAGCGATGGCAGCGAAGCTTCCAGTAGATTGAACGCGGTGAAAAACACCACCGTCCCGATCACCAGAGCCCGCAAGCTGTCGCCGAACTGCCAGAAGAATAGCTCAGTGAGCATCAGCGTCACGACGGCGCCGAGCAGAACTCGTTTCATTTTGCGTCGCTTCTCGCCATAGATAATGAACGGGATCATGGCGAAGAAAGAAATCAGCAGTGCAGTCAGATACACCCACCAATGCTGCTCCTTGGGCAATCCGGCCTTTTCCACCAGTGCCAGCGGCAAGGCAACGAAGCTCGACATCAACATGGCGTGCAATACAAAAATGCCCAGGTCCAGACGCAGCAGGTCCGGATGCTTTAGCATCGGTATCAACGCCTGGCGCGCAACGCCGGACTCTCGGTGCTGCAACGGGCCAGTGGAGCGCGGCACCATGAACATCACAATCACAATGCCGACCAATGCCATGCCGCCCGTGGCGAGAAACAACCCGGACAAGCCGAAAGCGCGCGTGAGCAAGGGGCCGACAACCATCGCGACAGCGAACGACAGGCCGATTGTCATGCCAATCATGGCCATGGCCTTGGTTCGGTGCTGCTCACGGGTCAAGTCCGACAACAGGGCCATGACCGCGGCGGAAATCGCCCCGGCGCCTTGCAGGATGCGTCCGGCGATCACACCCCAGATCGAATCGGAGTTGGCCGCCAGTACGCTGCCGAGAGCAAAAACGACCAGGCCCAGGTAAATCACCGGGCGACGGCCGATGCGGTCGGAAATAAAGCCGAAAGGAATCTGGAAAATGGCCTGGGTCAGGCCGTAAGCGCCAATCGCCAGCCCGATCAGGGCCGGGGTTGCTCCCGCCAAGTCCATGCCATAAGTCGCCAGGACCGGCAACACCATGAACATGCCAAGCATACGGAAGGCGAACACCAGGGCCAGACCGCTCGCCGCGCGGGTCTCGCTGCCACTCATGCGTTCGCTGTGGGGATCGTGCATGGAAAAACCTCATGTGAACCGGCGGCGATTCTACCAGTCCCATCGATTGGCAGGGTATATCGCGACGCTTTGCCGCGTGCAGATGAAAGACCTTTCATCAAAGCCCGTAATGTCATCATTCGATAGTGTGCATCCATCCAGTATTTGGCCGTATACTCCTACGTTTTCGACGCCCGCCGAGCGAGGCCACTTTGGACAAGATCCTGATTCGTGGGGCCCGAACCCACAACCTGAAGAACATCGACCTGACCCTGCCACGGGACAAACTGATCGTCATCACCGGCCTGTCCGGCTCCGGCAAGTCGTCCCTGGCCTTCGACACACTGTATGCCGAAGGCCAGCGCCGCTATGTCGAATCGCTGTCGGCCTACGCCCGCCAGTTCCTGTCGATGATGGAAAAACCTGACGTCGACACCATCGAAGGCTTGTCGCCAGCAATTTCCATCGAACAGAAGTCGACCTCGCACAACCCGCGCTCGACCGTCGGCACCATCACTGAAATCTATGACTACCTGCGTCTGCTCTATGCGCGTGTGGGTATCCCGCGCTGCCCGGATCATGACATTCCGCTGGAAGCGCAGACCGTCAGCCAGATGGTCGACCTGGTCCTCGCCCAACCGGAGGGTAGCAAGCTGATGCTGCTGGCCCCGGTCATCCGCGAGCGCAAAGGCGAACATCTGTCAGTCTTCGAAGAGCTTCGCGCCCAAGGCTTCGTACGTGCCCGAATCAATGGCAAGCTTTATGAACTGGACGAAGCGCCCAAGCTCGATAAACAGAAGAAACACACGATCGATGTAGTGGTCGACCGCTTCAAGGTGCGCGCCGACTTGCAACAGCGTCTGGCCGAATCCTTCGAGACCGCGCTGAAGTTGGCGGACGGCATCGCATTGGTGGCGCCGATGGACGATGAGCCGGGGGAAGAGATGATCTTCTCCGCGCGCTTCGCCTGCCCGATTTGCGGCCACGCGATCAGTGAACTCGAGCCAAAGCTGTTTTCCTTCAACAACCCGGCCGGCGCCTGCCCGACCTGCGATGGCCTGGGGGTGAAACAATTCTTCGACATCAAGCGATTGGTCAACGGTGAGTTGACCCTGGCCGAAGGGGCGATCCGGGGCTGGGACCGGCGCAACGTCTATTACTTCCAGATGCTCGGCTCGCTGGCGTCCCACTACAAGTTCAGTCTGGAAGTGCCGTTCAACGAACTGCCAGCCGATCAGCAGAAGAACATCCTGCACGGCAGCGGCTCGCAAAACGTCGATTTCAAATACCTGAACGACCGTGGCGATATCGTCAAACGTTCCCACCCGTTCGAAGGCATCGTACCGAACCTGGAGCGTCGCTACCGCGAAACCGAGTCGGCTTCGGTCCGCGAAGAACTGGCCAAGTTCCTCAGCACCCAATCCTGCCCGGATTGCCGCGGCACTCGTCTGCGACGGGAAGCACGGCACGTATGGGTCGGCGAGAAAACCCTGCCGGCAGTGACCAACCTGCCGATCGGCGATGCCTGCGATTACTTCGGTGAACTGAAGATGACCGGCCGCCGTGGCGAGATTGCTGACAAGATCCTCAAGGAAATCCGCGAACGCCTGCAGTTTCTGGTCAACGTCGGCCTCGACTATCTGTCGCTGGATCGCAGCGCAGATACGCTGTCCGGTGGCGAGGCTCAGCGCATTCGTCTGGCCAGCCAGATCGGCGCCGGCCTGGTTGGCGTTCTGTACATTCTCGATGAACCATCGATCGGCTTGCATCAGCGCGATAACGACCGGTTGCTCGGCACACTCAAGCACCTTCGAGACATCGGCAACACGGTAATCGTGGTCGAGCACGACGAAGATGCGATTCGCCTGGCTGACTACGTGGTGGATATCGGGCCGGGTGCCGGCGTCCATGGCGGGCATATCGTTGCCGAAGGCACGCCTGCCGAGGTGATGTCGCATCCGGATTCCCTCACAGGCAAGTACCTCTCGGGCCGGGTGAAAATCGCCGTTCCGGCCAAACGTACGCCGCGCAACAAGAAGCTGTCGTTGTCGCTCAAAGGCGCCCGCGGCAACAACTTGCGCAATGTCGATCTGGATATTCCGATCGGCCTGCTGACCTGCGTGACCGGTGTGTCCGGCTCGGGTAAATCGACGCTGATCAACAACACGCTGTTTCCATTGAGTGCCACGGCGCTCAATGGTGCTACGACGCTGGAAGCCGCTGCCCACGACAGTATCAAGGGCCTGGAGCATCTGGATAAAGTCGTCGATATCGACCAGAGCCCGATCGGTCGCACACCACGCTCCAACCCGGCTACCTACACCGGATTGTTCACGCCGATCCGCGAGCTGTTCGCCGGCGTGCCGGAATCCCGCTCCCGCGGTTATGGTCCCGGGCGTTTTTCCTTCAACGTGAAGGGCGGCCGCTGCGAGGCCTGCCAGGGCGATGGCCTGATCAAGGTGGAGATGCACTTCCTGCCGGACATCTATGTGCCTTGCGACGTCTGCAAGAGCAAGCGCTACAACCGTGAAACCCTTGAGATCAAGTACAAGGGCAAGAGCATTCACGAGACCCTCGAGATGACCATCGAGGAAGCCCGGGAGTTTTTCGATGCTGTGCCTGCCCTGGCGCGCAAGCTTCAGACGCTGATGGACGTCGGCCTGTCCTATATCAAGCTGGGGCAATCGGCGACCACCCTGTCAGGGGGCGAGGCTCAGCGGGTCAAGCTGTCCCGTGAGCTGTCCAAGCGTGATACCGGCAAGACCCTGTATATCCTCGACGAACCTACAACCGGTCTTCACTTCGCCGATATCCAGCAATTGCTAGACGTGCTGCATCGACTGCGCGACCACGGCAATACGGTGGTGGTGATCGAGCACAACCTGGATGTGATCAAGACCGCTGACTGGCTGGTGGACTTGGGGCCGGAAGGCGGCTCCAAGGGCGGTCAGATCATCGCCGTCGGTACACCGGAGGAAGTCGCCGAGATGAAGCAATCTCACACCGGTTATTACCTCAAACCACTGTTGGAACGCGACCGGGCCTGATTCCCGCCCATGAAAAAGCCCCTGTCACTTCATCAGTGACAGGGGCTTTTTTTGTGTCCGCCTGTAGGAGCAAAGCTTGCTCGCAATTGCAGTTACGAAGGCCGCTGAATCAAGCGTGAGATTGCAGGTAGTTCTCGAGACCAATCAACTTGATCAGGCCCAACTGCTTTTCCAGCCAATAGGTGTGATCTTCTTCGGTGTCGTGGAGCTGTACACGCAGCATTTCGCGGCTGACGTAATCCTTGTGCTGCTCGCATAGCTGGATGCCTTTACACAGTGCGGCACGTACCTTGTACTCCAGACGCAGATCCGCTTCGAGCATCTCCGGCACTGTGGTACCGATATCGAGATCGTCAGGACGCATGCGCGGCGTGCCTTCCAGCATCAGAATCCGGCGCATCAGCGCGTCGGCGTGCCCGGCTTCTTCTTCCATCTCGTGATTGATTCGTTCGTAGAGCTTGGTGAATCCCCAGTCCTCATACATCCGCGAATGAACGAAATATTGGTCACGCGCGGCCAATTCGCCGGTCAGCAACGTGTTGAGGTAATCGATAACGTCTGGGTGGCCTTGCATCGCCCTACATCTCCCTGCTTGAAAGTTATAGTTTGAACCAACCTGGCCATAACGTCACTCGGCAGACGCAATAAAAGCGAAGATAATCTGAGAAAAGCAGCTGAAATAACGCAAAAACCGCCCAATTAAGGGCGGTTCTGCTTCTCATTTAGACTTCGTTAAGCTGTACGTTGAGTAGCTTTGCGATGGCCTCTCCATACGCCGGGTCGGCTCTGAAGAAATGCTGCAATTGACGGTCGACGACATCACTCGATACACCCGCCATCGCACCAGCGATATTGCCAACCAGCAATGCTTTCTGCTCGTCACTCATCAGGCGGAACAGCGCACCGGCGTGGCTGTAATAGTCAGTATCTTCACGATGATCGTAGCGACCAGCCGCACCGCTCAACGCCAACGATGGCTCGGCGTAACGAGGCGCCTGCTTCGGCGAATCGACATAACTGTTCGGCTCGTAATTCGGCGCGGCGCCGCCATTGCTCCCAAACGCCATCGAACCATCGCGCTGGTAGCTGTTGACCGGACTCCGCGGGGCGTTCACCGGCAGTTGCTGGTGATTAGTGCCGACACGGTAGCGGTGGGCATCCGCGTAAGCGAACACTCGCCCTTGCAACATGCGGTCCGGCGACAAGCCCACGCCCGGCACCATATTGCTAGGGCCGAAAGCTGCTTGCTCGACTTCAGCGAAGTAGTTGAGCGGATTGCGATTCAGTTCCAGCTCACCGACTTCGATCAACGGAAACTCTTTCTGTGACCAGGTCTTGGTGACGTCGAAAGGGTTCTCATAATGCGCTTCGGCCTGGGCTTCGGTCATGATTTGGATGCACACGCTCCATTTCGGGAAATCACCGCGCTCAATGGCTTCGAACAAATCGCGTTGAGCGTAATCCGGGTCAGTACCGGCCAGGCGTGCAGCGTCTGCCGGCGCCAGATTCTTGATCCCTTGCTGGGTCTTGTAGTGCCATTTCACCCAGTGACGCTCGCCGCTGGCGTTAATCAGGCTGTAGGTATGGCTGCCGAAGCCGTGCATGTGGCGGTAACCATCAGGGATGCCGCGATCCGAGAACAGGATCGTGACCTGATGCAGGGCCTCGGGAGAATGCGACCAAAAATCCCACATCGCCTGAGCACTTTTGAGGTTGCTTTGCGGCAGACGTTTTTGGGTGTGGATAAAGTCGGGAAATTTCAGCGGATCACGGATAAAGAACACTGGGGTGTTGTTACCCACGATGTCCCAGTTGCCTTCTTCGGTGTAGAACTTCAACGCGAAACCACGCGGATCGCGCTCGGTATCAGCCGAACCACGCTCACCGCCCACGGTGGAAAAGCGCAGGAATGTAGGCGTTTGCTTGCCGACAGATTCGAACAGCCTGGCGCTGGTGTACTGGGTAATATCGCGAGTCACGGTAAACGTCCCGTAGGCGCCCGAACCTTTGGCATGCACACGACGCTCAGGGATGTTTTCACGATTGAAGTGAGCCAGTTTCTCGATCAGGTGGAAGTCATCGAGCAGCAGCGGACCACGAGGGCCAGCGGAGCGGGAGTTCTGGTTGTCGGCGACTGGAGCGCCACTGGCGGTGGTAAGCGTTTTATTCTGGCTCATGCGATCTCTTCCTTTGTCAGTCTTGAACTGCCGGCTAAACGGCTGAAAGGAAGTATTGATGATCTACATGACACCTTCTAATTCATTAGACCATCTAAATCGATAGAGAATACCTAATAGAACTCCGGGGCATCCAACATGCCGCACTTTTCGAGCGTGCACAAAAAACCGGGCACTAAGGCCCGGTTCTTCGTTTCAGACTGACGTCTTACTCAGCGGATACAGCTTCACCGCCAGTAGCACGATCAACCAACTCGACGTACGCCATAGGCGCGTTGTCGCCAGCGCGGAAGCCGCACTTGAGGATGCGCAGGTAGCCACCCTCACGGGTAGCGTAACGCTTGCCCAGGTCGTTGAAGAGCTTGCCAACGATAGCTTTCGAACGAGTACGGTCGAAAGCCAGACGGCGGTTAGCCAGGCTGTCTGTCTTGGCCAAAGTGATCAGCGGCTCAGCAACGCGACGCAGTTCTTTAGCTTTTGGCAGAGTAGTTTTGATCAGCTCGTGCTCGAACAGCGACACCGCCATGTTCTGGAACATGGCCTTGCGGTGCGAGCTGGTGCGGCTGAGGTGACGACCACTTTTACGATGACGCATGGTTCATTCCTTACCAAACACTACGTTCGGTGATTACGACGATCAGGCAGTCGCCTTGTCGTCCTTCTTAAGACTTGCAGGCGGCCAGTTGTCGAGGCGCATGCCGAGGGACAGACCGCGGGAGGCCAGAACGTCCTTGATTTCAGTCAAGGATTTCTTGCCAAGGTTCGGAGTCTTCAACAGCTCTACTTCGGTACGCTGAATCAGGTCGCCGATGTAGTAGATGTTTTCCGCCTTAAGGCAGTTAGCCGAACGTACAGTCAGTTCCAGATCGTCAACCGGGCGAAGCAGGATCGGATCGATCTCGTCTTCCTGCTCGATTACCACTGGTTCGCTGTCACCTTTGAGGTCGACGAACGCAGCCAACTGCTGTTGCAGGATGGTTGCAGCGCGGCGGATTGCCTCTTCAGGATCCAGAGTACCGTTGGTTTCCAGATCAATAACCAGCTTGTCCAGGTTAGTACGCTGTTCGACACGGGCGTTTTCCACCACGTATGCGATACGGCGAACCGGGCTGAACGAAGAGTCAAGCTGCAAGCGACCAATGCTGCGGCTTTCGTCTTCATCGCTCTGACGCGAGTCGGCCGGTTCATAACCACGACCACGAGCTACTACGAGCTTCATGTTCAGGGCGCCGTTAGACGCCAGGTTAGCGATTACGTGATCGGGATTAACGATCTCGACATCATGATCCAGCTGAATATCGGCAGCGGTAACCACCCCCGAACCCTTCTTCGACAAGGTCAGCGTAACTTCGTCTCGACCGTGCAGCTTGATAGCCAGACCTTTAAGGTTCAACAGGATTTCAATTACGTCTTCCTGTACACCTTCGATGGCGCTGTACTCATGGAGTACACCGTCAATCTCGGCCTCGACTACTGCACAGCCGGGCATGGAGGACAACAGGATGCGGCGCAGCGCGTTGCCCAGGGTGTGGCCAAAGCCACGCTCGAGAGGCTCGAGAGTGATCTTGGCGCGGGTTGGACTGACAACCTGCACATCAATGTGGCGGGGTGTCAGGAACTCATTTACCGAAATCTGCATGGATGCACCTATTTTCTAGCCCTTACTTGGAGTAGAGCTCGACAATCAGGCTTTCGTTGATGTCGGCGGACAGATCACTGCGAGCTGGAACGTTCTTGAAAACGCCCGACTTCTTCTCAGTGTCTACTTCTACCCATTCTACGCGGCCACGTTGGGCACACAGATCGAGAGCTTGGACAATGCGAAGTTGGTTTTTTGCTTTCTCGCGAACAGCAACCACGTCACCAGCACGAACCTGGTAGGACGGAACGTTAACGGTTTGACCGTTTACGCTGATCGACTTGTGCGATACCAGCTGACGGGATTCGGCACGAGTCGAACCAAAGCCCATACGGTATACAACGTTGTCCAGACGGCATTCGAGCAGTTGCAACAGGTTTTCGCCGGTTGCACCTTTCTTGCCAGCAGCTTCTTTGTAGTAGCCGCTGAACTGACGTTCGAGAACGCCGTAGATACGACGGACCTTTTGCTTTTCACGCAGCTGGGTGCCGTAATCGGACTGGCGACCGCGGCGCTGGCCGTGGATACCAGGTGCTGCTTCAATGTTGCACTTCGATTCGATCGCGCGCACGCCGCTCTTCAGGAAGAGATCGGTGCCTTCGCGACGAGCGAGTTTGCATTTTGGACCAATGTAACGAGCCATTCTTTACAATCTCCTGGATTACACGCGGCGCTTCTTCGGCGGACGGCACCCGTTGTGCGGGATTGGCGTCACGTCGGTGATGCTGGCGATCTTGTAGCCACAGCCGTTCAAAGCGCGGACTGCGGATTCACGACCTGGACCTGGACCTTTGACGTTGACGTCGAGGTTTTTCAGGCCGTATTCCAGCGCAGCTTGACCAGCACGTTCAGCAGCTACTTGAGCAGCAAACGGGGTGGACTTGCGGGAACCGCGGAAACCCGAACCACCGGAGGTAGCCCAGGAAAGAGCGTTACCTTGACGGTCGGTAATGGTCACGATGGTGTTGTTAAAAGATGCATGGATGTGGGCGATGCCATCAACCACTGTCTTTTTAACTTTTTTACGAGGACGAGCAGCAGGTTTTGCCATGATTAAATTCCTGTCGATTCGCTGGGGCGATTACTTGCGGATCGGCTTACGCGGACCTTTACGGGTACGCGCGTTGGTCTTGGTACGCTGACCGCGTACTGGCAGACCACGACGATGACGCAGACCGCGATAGCAACCGAGGTCCATCAAGCGCTTGATTTTCATGTTGATTTCGCGACGCAGGTCACCTTCAGTGGTGAACTTCGCCACTTCGCCACGCAGCTGTTCAATTTGCTCGTCGCTCAGATCTTTGATCTTTGCTGCTGGGTTTACCCCAGTCTCTGCACAAATTTTCTGTGCAGTAGTGCGACCAACACCATAGATGTAGGTCAGCGAGATAACAGTATGCTTGTTATCTGGAATGTTAACGCCTGCAATACGGGCCATTCAGTGGGACTCCAATTGACAGCTACCTACGCCCCGGAAGCCAAGAAATAGGGCGCGAGATAATATCGCTGTAATAACAAATAATCAACCCGGCAGCGCACTAGCTGCCGGGCTTGAAGCACAATCACACTCAGCCTTGGCGCTGTTTGTGACGCGGTTCCGCGCTGCAAATTACTCGAACAACACCTTCGCGGCGAATAATCTTGCAGTTACGGCACAGCTTTTTCACCGATGCACGAACTTTCATCACCAACTCCTCGAACCTTATGGGTACTCAGCGCAACATGCCGCTGCCGTAACCCTTCAGGTTGGCTTTCTTCATCAGGGATTCGTACTGGTGCGAAACGAGGTGCGATTGTACTTGGGACATGAAGTCCATCACAACCACGACGACGATCAGCAACGAGGTCCCGCCAAGGTAGAACGGAACGTTTGCTGCAACCACCAGAAACTGGGGCAACAGGCACACGGCCGTCATATATAGAGCACCGAACAGGGTCAAACGAGTCAGAACGCCATCAATATAGCGTGCAGACTGCTCACCTGGACGAATGCCCGGAATAAAGGCACCGGACTTCTTCAGGTTTTCCGCTACGTCTTTCGGATTGAACATCAACGCCGTATAGAAGAAGCAGAAGAAAATAATCCCTGCACTAAACAGCAGAATATTCAACGGCTGACCAGGAGCGATCGACTGCGAGATGTCCTGCAACCAGCCCATACCTTCAGACTGACCGAACCAGGTACCCAACGAAGCCGGGAACAGCAAGATGCTGCTCGCGAAAATAGCCGGAATAACGCCGGCCATGTTCACCTTCAGCGGCAAGTGGCTGGTCTGCGCAGCGAAGACCTTGCGGCCCTGCTGACGCTTGGCGTAGTGAACAGCAATACGACGCTGACCACGCTCAATGAACACCACGAAACCGATAATCGCTACTGCCAGCAAACCGATGGCAACCAGGGCAAAAATGTTGATATCACCCTGACGTGCAGACTCGAAAGACTGCCCAATCGCTCTCGGAAGACCGGCGACGATACCTGCGAAAATCAACATCGAGATACCGTTGCCAACACCACGCTCAGTAATCTGCTCACCCAGCCACATCATGAACATCGCACCAGCCACAAAAGTGGATACCGCGACGAAATGGAAGCCAAAGTCACCAGTGAACGCAACGCCCTGCCCCGCCAGACCAATGGACATGCCAATGGCCTGGACGAGAGCCAGGACTACAGTGCCGTAGCGGGTGTACTGAGCGATCTTGCGACGCCCAGCTTCACCTTCCTTCTTCAACTGTTCCAGCTGCGGGCTGACGGCGGTCATCAGTTGCATGATGATCGATGCCGAAATGTACGGCATGATCCCCAGCGCAAAAATGCTCATCCGCTCCAGCGCGCCGCCGGAAAACATGTTGAACAAGCTAAGAATGGTCCCCTCATTCTGTCGAAACAGGTCCGCGAGTCGGTCCGGGTTGATACCTGGAACCGGGATGTGTGCGCCTATTCGGTAGACGATAATCGCCAGGAACAGAAAACGCAGACGAGCCCAGAGTTCAGACATACCGCCTTTGCCGAGCGCAGAGAGAGCACCTTGCTTAGCCATTTATTCCTCGAACTTGCCGCCAGCTGCTTCGATAGCCGCACGCGCACCTTTGGTGGCGCCGATTCCCTTTCCGATGGTTACAGCGCGAGTCACTTCGCCGGACAGCATGATTTTCACACGCTGCACGTTGACGTTGATCACGTTGGCATCTTTCAAGGACTGCACGGTGACGATGTCGCCTTCCACTTTAGCCAGCTCGGACAGACGCACTTCTGCGCGATCCATGGCCTTCAGGGAAACGAAACCGAACTTCGGCAGGCGACGATGCAGCGGCTGTTGACCGCCTTCAAAGCCTGGAGCAATGGTGCCACCGGAGCGGGAAGTCTGACCTTTGTGACCACGGCCACCAGTCTTACCCAAACCACTACCGATACCACGGCCCGGACGATGCTTTTCGCGACGGGAACCCGGCGCTGGACTCAGATCATTGAGTTTCATCGATTAACCCTCGACACGCAGCATGTAGTAAGCCTTGTTGATCATCCCGCGATTCTCGGGAGTATCCTGGACTTCTACAGTGTGACCGATGCGACGCAGACCCAGACCCTTAACGCACAGTTTGTGGTTAGGGATGCGGCCGGTCATGCTTTTGATCAGCGTAACTTTAACGGTAGCCATGATCAGAAGATCTCCTTGACGCTTTTGCCACGCTTGGCGGCAATGGATTCAGGAGACTGCATTGCTTTCAAACCCTTGAAAGTGGCGTGAACCACGTTTACCGGGTTAGTCGAGCCGTAGCACTTGGCCAGAACGTTCTGAACGCCAGCAACTTCGAGAACGGCACGCATTGCGCCGCCAGCGATGATACCGGTACCTTCAGAAGCAGGCTGCATGTACACCTTCGAAGCGCCGTGAGCGGACTTCATTGCGTACTGCAGAGTGGTGCCGTTCAGATCAACCTGGATCATGTTGCGGCGAGCAGCTTCCATTGCCTTCTGGATCGCAGCAGGCACTTCACGCGACTTGCCACGGCCGAAGCCAACACGCCCTTTACCATCACCAACCACGGTCAACGCGGTGAAAGTGAAGATACGGCCGCCTTTAACGGTTTTGGCTACGCGGTTAACTTGAACCAGCTTCTCGATGTAGCCTTCGTCGCGCTTTTGGTCGTTATTTGACATAACTTAGAACTCCAGCCCAGCTTCACGAGCAGCATCAGCCAGCGCTTTCACGCGACCGTGGTACTTGAAGCCAGAGCGGTCGAAAGCCACCTGCGAGACGCCAGCGGCCTTAGCACGCGTAGCGACCAGCTGGCCAACCTTAGTGGCCGCGTCGATGTTGCCAGTGGCGCCATCACGCAGTTCTTTATCCAAAGTCGAGGCGCTTGCCAGGACTTTGTTGCCGTCGGCCGAAATGACCTGGGCGTAGATGTGCTGCGAAGAGCGGAACACGCAGAGACGCACGACTTCGAGTTCGTGCATTTTCAGGCGTGCTTTGCGAGCGCGACGCAGTCGAGTAACTTTTTTGTCGGTCATTTGCTATGCCCTACTTCTTCTTGGCTTCTTTACGACGGACGACTTCGTCCGCGTAGCGCACACCTTTGCCTTTGTACGGCTCTGGTGGACGGAAGTCGCGGATCTCGGCGGCCACTTGACCTACCAGCTGCTTGTCGATGCCCTTGATCAGGATATCGGTCTGGCTAGGAGTCTCAGCGGTGATGCCTTCCGGCAGTTCGTAATCCACTGGATGCGAGAAGCCAAGAGCCAGGTTCAGCACTGTGCCTTTTGCTTGCGCTTTGTAACCAACACCGACCAGCTGGAGCTTGCGCTCGAAGCCTTGGCTTACGCCTTGGACCATGTTGTTAACCAACGCACGAGTGGTACCAGCCATTGCGCGAGTCTGTTGATCGCCATTGCGAGCAGCGAAACGCAGCTCACCAGCTTCTTCAACGATCTCAACGGACGAATGGATGTTCAGTTCGAGAGTGCCCTTGGCACCCTTCACCGAAAGCTGTTGGCCTGCGAATTTTACTTCGACGCCGGCTGGCAGCTTAACGGGGTTCTTAGCGACGCGAGACATGCTTATCCCCCCTTAGAACACAGTGCAAAGAACTTCGCCGCCGACACCGGCAGCGCGCGCAGCACGATCAGTCATCACACCCTTGTTGGTGGAGACGATAGACACACCGAGACCGCCACGAACTTTCGGCAGATCTTCGACGGACTTGTACTGACGCAGGCCTGGACGGCTAACGCGCTTCACTTCTTCGATAACCGGACGGCCTTCGAAGTATTTCAGCTCGATAGACAGCAGTGGTTTGGTTTCGCTGCTGATCTGATAACCCGCGATGTAACCTTCGTCCTTCAGGACTTTGGCAACAGCTACCTTCAACGTGGAAGATGGCATGCTTACGACGGACTTTTCAGCCATCTGGGCATTACGGATTCGAGTTAGCATGTCCGCTAACGGGTCCTGCATACTCATGGGCTAGACGCTCCTAATACAGAAAAATTAGCCTTGCGGCTACTACGTGTCGCCGAGAATCTCCGAGCGTAAAAAACACGGGCTCAGGCGAGCCGGGTATTCTAGACACACCCCAGAAATGAATCAAGCCCCAAAAGGGGCTTGATCCAGATTCAAGGCCACCGGCGGTCAGGATCTTGCGAGCCTGACCGCCGAGACTTTGACAGTACTTACCAGCTGGCTTTAACCAGACCTGGTACGTCACCACGCATTGCCGCTTCACGCAGTTTGTTACGGCCGAGGCCGAACTTGCGGTAAACGCCGTGTGGACGACCGGTCAGGCGGCAGCGGTTACGCATGCGCGAAGCGCTAGCGTCACGTGGCTGCTTTTGCAGAGCAACTGTAGCTTCCCAACGCGCTTCTGGACTTGCGTTCAGATCAACGATGATTGCTTTCAGTGCTGCACGCTTTTTGGCGTACTTGGCAACCGTGAGCTGACGCTTCAGCTCGCGGTTCTTCATGCTCATCTTGGCCATTTTCCTACTCCAATCAGTTGCGGAACGGGAATTTGAAAGCGCGCAGCAGAGCGCGACCTTCATCATCGTTCTTGGCAGTGGTGGTCAGGGTAATGTCCAGACCGCGGAGAGCATCGATCTTGTCGTAGTCGATTTCCGGGAAGATGATCTGCTCTTTTACGCCCATGCTGTAGTTGCCACGACCATCGAAGGACTTGGCATTCAGGCCGCGGAAGTCGCGAACCCGTGGCAGGGAGATCGACAGCAGACGATCCAGGAACTCGTACATACGCTCACGGCGCAGGGTCACTTTGACGCCGATCGGCCAACCTTCACGGACTTTGAAGCCAGCGATGGATTTGCGAGCGTAGGTCACAACGACTTTCTGGCCGGTGATCTTTTCCAGGTCAGCAACAGCGTGCTCGATGACTTTTTTGTCGCCGATCGCTTCGCCCAGACCCATGTTCAGGGTGATTTTGGTAACGCGCGGAACTTCCATCACGTTCGAAAGCTTAAGTTCTTCCTTAAGTTTCGGTGCGATTTCCTTCCGGTAAATCTCTTTTAGTCGTGCCATGGTCTTCTACCTAGCAGTGTTCAAGCATCAACCGCTTTTTGGGTCGACTTGAAGACACGAATTTTCTTACCGTCTTCTACTTTGAAACCAACGCGGTCAGCCTTGTTGGTTTCGCCGTTGAAGATGGCGACGTTAGAAGCGTGCAGTGGCGCTTCTTTCTCGACGATACCGCCCTGTACGCCCGACATCGGGTTAGGCTTGGTATGACGCTTGACCAGGTTCAGACCACCAACAACCAGACGGTTGTCAGCAAGAACCTTCAGCACCTTACCGCGCTTACCTTTGTCTTTGCCGGCGATCACGATGATCTCGTCGTCACGACGAATCTTTTGCATGTCGGATCTCCTTACAGCACTTCTGGGGCGAGCGAGACGATCTTCATGAACTTCTCAGTACGAAGCTCACGGGTCACTGGCCCAAAGATACGGGTGCCGATCGGCTCTTGCTTGTTGTTCAGAAGAACAGCAGCGTTGCCATCAAAGCGGATAATGGAGCCATCTGCACGGCGAACGCCGTGACGAGTGCGGACTACAACAGCAGTCATCACTTGGCCTTTTTTCACCTTACCGCGAGGAATTGCTTCCTTGACGGTAACTTTGATGATGTCACCGATACCAGCGTAACGACGATGGGAGCCACCCAGCACCTTGATGCACATAACGCGGCGAGCGCCGCTGTTATCGGCCACATCGAGCATGGATTGAGTCTGAATCATATAATTTCTCCGACCCCTAGTCCTTAGACTTCCACAGCGCGTTCGAGAACATCAACCAGCGCCCAAGACTTGGTCTTGGCCAAAGGACGAGTTTCACGAATAGTGACTTTGTCGCCGATGTGGCACTGATTGGTTTCGTCGTGCGCGTGCAGCTTAGTCGAACGCTTAACGTATTTACCGTAGATCGGGTGCTTAACGCGACGCTCGATCAGAACGGTGATGGTTTTGTCCATCTTGTCGCTGACAACACGGCCAGTCAGCGTACGGACAGTTTTTTCGGCTTCAGCCATGATTACTTACCTGCCTGCTGGTTGAGCACAGTCTTCACGCGAGCGATGTCACGCTTAACTTGCGAGAGCAGATGAGACTGCCCCAACTGGCCAGTTGCTTTCTGCATGCGCAGATTGAACTGGTCGCGCAGCAAGCCGAGCAGTTGCTCGTTCAGCTGCTGTGCGGATTTTTCACGAAGTTCATTCGCTTTCATCACATCACCGTCCGTTTAACAAAGGAGGTGGCGAGCGGCAGCTTTGCAGCAGCCAGGGCGAAAGCCTCACGCGCCAGCTCTTCAGAAACACCCTCGATTTCATACAGGACTTTGCCTGGCTGAATCTGGGCAACCCAGTATTCGACGTTACCCTTACCTTTACCCATCCGAACTTCGAGTGGCTTCTTGGAAATAGGCTTGTCCGGGAATACACGGATCCAGATCTTGCCGCCACGTTTTACGTGACGGGTCAGAGCACGACGCGCTGACTCGATCTGACGAGCGGTGAGACGACCACGAGCTACAGACTTCAGCGCGAACTCGCCGAAGCTGACTTTGCTACCGCGCAATGCCAGGCCACGGTTGTGACCGGTCATTTGCTTGCGGAACTTCGTACGCTTTGGTTGCAACATTTGGCGTACCCCTTACTTAGCAGCTTTTTTACGAGGCGCTGGTGCTTGTGGTTTCAGCTCTTCTTGGCGACCACCAATTACTTCGCCTTTGAAGATCCAAACCTTTACACCGATCACACCGTAAGTGGTGTGAGCTTCGTAGTTGGCATAGTCGATGTCGGCACGCAGGGTGTGCAGTGGCACACGACCTTCGCGATACCATTCAGTACGTGCGATTTCAGCACCGCCGAGACGACCGCTCACTTGGATTTTGATGCCTTTGGCACCAATGCGCATTGCGTTCTGTACGGCGCGCTTCATAGCACGACGGAACATTACGCGACGCTCCAGCTGCTGAGCTACGCTCTGCGCAACCAGCATACCGTCGAGCTCCGGCTTGCGGATCTCTTCGATATTGATGTGCACAGGCACACCCATTTGCTTGGTCAGGTCCTGACGCAGTTTCTCAACATCTTCACCTTTCTTCCCGATAACGATACCTGGGCGAGCGGTGTGGATGGTGATACGTGCAGTTTGGGCCGGACGATGGATATCGATACGGCTTACGGACGCGCTTTTTAGTTTGTCTTGGAGATACTCACGCACCTTCAGATCAGCGAACAAGTAGTCCGCATAAGTCCGACCGTCTGCGTACCAGACGGAGGTGTGCTCCTTGACGATTCCCAGGCGAATGCCAATGGGATGTACTTTCTGACCCATCTCTTCGACTCCGTTACTTGTCAGCAACCTTGACAGTGATATGGCAAGACCGCTTGACGATGCGATCAGCACGGCCTTTGGCACGCGGCATGATGCGCTTCAGCGAACGCCCTTCGTTGACGAAAACGGTGCTGACCTTCAGGTCATCAACGTCCGCGCCTTCGTTATGCTCGGCGTTGGCTACGGCCGACTCCAGCACTTTCTTCATGATCTCGGCGGCTTTCTTACTGCTGAAAGCCAACAGGTTGAGCGCTTCGCCCACCTTCTTCCCGCGGATCTGGTCGGCGACCAAGCGGGCTTTCTGGGCGGAGATTCGAGCGCCCGACAACTTAGCGGCTACTTCCATTTCCTAACCCCTTAACGCTTGGCTTTCTTGTCTGCCACGTGCCCGCGATAAGTGCGGGTACCGGCGAACTCGCCCAGTTTGTGGCCGACCATGTCTTCGTTCACGAGAACTGGGACGTGCTGACGACCGTTGTGTACTGCGATGGTCAGACCGACCATTTGTGGCAGGATCATCGAACGGCGCGACCAGGTTTTAACTGGTTTGCGATCGTTCTTTTCCGCCGCCACTTCGATCTTCTTCAGTAGGTGAAGATCGATAAAAGGACCTTTTTTCAGAGAACGTGGCACTGTCGTATCCCTCTATTTACTTGCGACGACGGACGATCATTTTGTCGGTACGCTTATTACCACGAGTCTTCGCGCCCTTAGTCGGGAAGCCCCATGGCGATACCGGATGACGACCACCAGAGGTACGACCTTCACCACCACCATGTGGGTGGTCAACCGGGTTCATGGCAACACCACGAACGGTTGGGCGAACGCCACGCCAGCGTTTGGCACCAGCTTTACCCAGCGAACGCAGGCTGTGCTCGGAGTTCGAGACTTCGCCCAGGGTCGCGCGGCATTCAGCCAGTACTTTACGCATCTCACCAGAACGCAAACGCAGGGTCACGTAGACACCTTCACGAGCGATCAGCTGAGCCGAAGCACCAGCGGAACGAGCGATCTGAGCGCCTTTACCTGGCTTCAATTCGATGCCGTGTACGGTGCTACCAACTGGAATGTTACGCAGTTGCAGAGCGTTGCCCGGCTTGATCGGTGCCAGAGCACCTGCGATCAGCTGGTCGCCAGCACTCACGCCTTTAGGGGCGATGATGTAGCGACGCTCGCCATCTGCGTACAGCAGCAGAGCGATGTGAGCAGTACGGTTTGGATCGTATTCGATACGCTCGACAGTGGCAGCGATGCCATCTTTGTCGTTGCGACGGAAGTCGACCAGACGATAATGCTGCTTATGACCACCACCGATGTGACGAGTGGTAATACGGCCATTGTTGTTACGACCACCAGACTTCGATTTCTTCTCGAGCAGCGGTGCGTGAGGAGCGCCTTTATGCAGCTCCTGGTTGACCACCTTGACCACAAAACGGCGGCCAGGGGAAGTCGGTTTGCATTTAACGATTGCCATGATGCACCCCTTCCTTACTCAGCACTGCTGCTGAAATCGAGATCTTGGCCTGGCTGAAGGGAGATAACTGCCTTCTTCCAGTCATTACGCTTGCCCAGACCGCGAGCAGTACGCTTGCTCTTACCCAGAACATTCAGGGTAGTAACACGCTCTACTTTCACGCTGAACAGGCTTTCGACGGCCTTCTTGATTTCCAGCTTGGTTGCATCAGTAGCAACCTTGAAAACGAACTGGCCTTTCTTGTCTGCCAGAACCGTAGCCTTCTCGGAAACGTGCGGGCCAAGCAGAACTTTAAATACGCGTTCCTGGTTCATCCCAGCAGCTCCTCGAATTTCTTCACGGCCGACACGGTGATCAACACCTTGTCGTATGCGATCAGACTAACTGGATCGGAACCTTGCACATCACGTACATCTACGTGCGGCAGGTTGCGAGCAGCCAGGTACAGGTTCTGATCAACAGCGTCCGACACGATCAAAACGTCGGTCAGGCTCATGTTGTTCAGCTTGCCCAGCAGGTCTTTGGTTTTCGGCGTTTCAACGGCGAAATCCTGAACCACGACCAGACGATCAGTACGCACCAGCTCAGCAAGGATGGAACGCATTGCTGCGCGATACATCTTCTTGTTCAGCTTCTGGGAGTGATCCTGAGGACGAGCTGCGAAAGTGGTACCGCCGCCACGCCAGATTGGGCTACGGATAGTACCGGCACGAGCACGGCCAGTACCTTTCTGACGCCATGGGCGCTTGCCGCCACCGGAAACGTCGGAACGGGTCTTTTGCTGCTTGCTACCCTGACGGCCGCCAGCCATGTAGGCCACGACTGCTTGGTGAACCAGCGTCTCGTTGAATTCGCCGCCAAATGTCAGTTCGGAAACTTCGATCGCTTGAGCGTCATTTACATTTAATTGCATGTCAGCTTCCCCTTAACCGCGAGCCTTGGCTGCTGGACGTACAACCAAGTTGCCGCCAGTAGCGCCAGGAACAGCGCCCTTGACCAACAACAGATTGCGTTCAGCGTCCACGCGCACTACTTCGAGGGACTGCACGGTCACGCGCTCAGCGCCCATATGACCGGACATTTTCTTGCCCTTGAATACACGACCAGGAGTCTGGCACTGGCCGATAGAGCCTGGAACGCGGTGGGATACGGAGTTACCGTGGGTGTTATCTTGCCCGCGGAAGTTCCAACGCTTGATCGTACCCTGGAAGCCTTTACCTTTGGACTGACCGGTTACATCAACCAGCTGGCCAGCGGCGAAGATTTCAGCGTTGATCAGATCGCCGGCCTGGTACTCGCCTTCTTCAAGGCGGAATTCCATTACGGTACGACCAGCGGCAACGTTCGCCTTGGCGAAGTGGCCAGCCTGAGCTGCTGTTACACGCGAAGCACGACGCTCGCCGACAGTGACTTGCACTGCACGATAGCCATCGGTCTCTTCAGTTTTGAACTGGGTGACGCGATTCGGCTCGATCTCAATGACCGTGACCGGAATGGAGACACCTTCTTCGGTGAAAATACGGGTCATACCGCATTTACGACCGACTACACCAATAGTCATGTTGTAAACCTCATGAGTGTACGGGGCTTTCACCCGCTATGGCCGCCCATTTCAGAGCGTTACACGACTAAGACCGAGTCTTAGCCGAGGCTGATCTGCACTTCCACACCGGCCGCAAGATCAAGCTTCATAAGTGCATCAACGGTTTTATCCGTTGGCTGGACGATATCCAGAACGCGCTTATGAGTACGGATCTCGTACTGGTCACGCGCGTCTTTGTTGACGTGCGGGGAGACCAGAACGGTGAACCGCTCTTTACGGGTAGGCAGTGGAATTGGACCACGCACTTGAGCACCAGTACGTTTCGCGGTTTCCACGATTTCCTGGGTGGATTGGTCGATCAGGCGATGGTCGAAAGCCTTCAACCTGATACGGATTTGCTGATTTTGCATTGGATTTCAGACTCCGGCTGCTATTCCCACCGGGCGCAATACGCCCGTTAAAAGGAGGCGCAATTCTATAGACGCCCCAGATAGGTGTCAACCCAATAAAAAAGCCCCCGCTGAGCGGGGGCCTTTTCAAAACATCAAAGCTGACTCGAAAAGAGCTTACTCGATGATTTTAGCTACAACGCCAGCACCAACGGTACGGCCGCCTTCACGGATAGCGAAGCGCAGACCGTCTTCCATTGCGATGGTTTTGATCAGGGTAACAGTCATTTGAATGTTATCGCCTGGCATTACCATTTCAACGCCTTCTGGCAGCTCGCAGTTACCAGTCACGTCAGTAGTACGGAAGTAGAACTGTGGACGGTAGCCTTTGAAGAACGGAGTGTGACGACCGCCTTCTTCCTTGCTCAGAACGTAAACTTCTGCGGTGAACTTGGTGTGCGGCTTAACCGAACCCGGCTTAACCAGAACCTGACCACGTTCAACGTCGTCACGCTTGGTGCCACGCAGCAGAACGCCGCAGTTCTCGCCAGCACGACCTTCGTCGAGCAGCTTGCGGAACATCTCAACACCAGTGCAGGTGGTGGTGGTGGTGTCACGCAGACCAACGATTTCCAGTGCATCTTGAACGCGAACGATACCGCGCTCGATACGACCAGTCACAACAGTACCGCGACCGGAGATCGAGAATACGTCTTCGATTGGCATCAGGAATGGCTTGTCGATAGCACGCTCTGGCTCTGGGATGTAGGTATCCAGAGTTTCAACCAGCTTGCGAACAGCGCTGGTGCCCATTTCGTTATCGTCTTTGCCTTCCAGCGCCATACGAGCCGAACCGATGATGATCGGAGTGTCGTCGCCTGGGAAGTCGTAGGTGCTCAGCAGGTCGCGAACTTCCATCTCAACCAGTTCCAGCAGCTCTGCGTCGTCTACCAGGTCAGCCTTGTTCAGGAAAACCACGATGTACGGAACGCCTACCTGACGGGACAGCAGGATGTGCTCACGGGTTTGCGGCATCGGACCATCAGCGGCCGAGCAAACCAGGATCGCGCCGTCCATCTGGGCAGCACCGGTGATCATGTTCTTCACGTAGTCAGCGTGACCTGGGCAGTCAACGTGAGCGTAGTGACGAATGTTCGAGTTGTACTCGACGTGCGCGGTATTGATGGTGATACCACGAGCTTTTTCTTCTGGAGCGCTGTCGATCTTGTCGAATTCAACTACGGCCGAACCGAAAACTTCGGAGCAGACGCGAGTCAGAGCAGCGGTCAGAGTGGTTTTACCGTGGTCAACGTGACCGATAGTGCCAACGTTGACGTGCGGTAGGGAACGATCAAATTTTTCTTTAGCCACGACAATTAACTCCTTGCCTAAAGGACTGAATCAGCCTTGTTTTTTGGTAACGGTTTCGACGATGTGCGACGGAGCCGTATTGTATTTTTTGAATTCCATAGAGTAGCTTGCGCGACCCTGGGACATCGAACGAACGTCGGTCGCATAACCGAACATCTCGCCCAACGGAACTTCAGCACGGATAACCTTACCGGAAACCGTGTCTTCCATACCCAGAATCATGCCGCGACGACGGTTCAGGTCGCCCATCACGTCACCCATATAGTCTTCAGGCGTAACAACCTCTACCGCCATGATCGGCTCGAGCAACTCACCACCACCCTTCTGGGCCAGTTGCTTGGTCGCCATGGAAGCAGCCACCTTAAACGCCATCTCGTTCGAGTCGACGTCGTGGTAAGAACCATCAAACACGGTAGCCTTCAGGCCGATCAGCGGATAGCCGGCAACAACGCCGTTCTTCATCTGCTCTTCGATACCTTTCTGGATAGCCGGGATGTATTCCTTAGGAACCACACCACCCACCACTTCGTTCAGGAATTGCAGACCTTCCTGACCTTCGTCAGCAGGTGCAAAACGGATCCAGCAATGACCGAACTGGCCACGACCGCCGGACTGACGAACGAACTTGCCTTCGATTTCGCAGCTCTTCGTGATGCGCTCACGGTACGAAACTTGAGGCTTACCGATGTTGGCTTCGACGTTGAACTCACGGCGCATCCGGTCAACCAGGATGTCCAGGTGCAGCTCGCCCATGCCGGAGATGATCGTCTGACCAGTCTCTTCATCAGTTTTGACGCGGAAAGACGGGTCTTCCTGAGCAAGCTTGCCCAGAGCGATACCCATTTTTTCCTGGTCATCCTTGGTCTTAGGCTCTACGGCAACCGAAATAACCGGCTCCGGGAAGTCCATGCGAACCAGGATGATTGGCTTGTCAGCGTTGCACAAGGTTTCACCAGTGGTGACGTCCTTCATGCCGATCAGAGCCGCGATGTCACCAGCGCGTACTTCCTTGATCTCTTCACGGGCGTTTGCGTGCATTTGCACCATACGACCCACGCGCTCTTTCTTGCCTTTAACCGAGTTGATCACGCCGTCGCCGGATGCCAACACACCCGAGTAAACGCGGACGAAGGTCAAGGTACCCACGAATGGGTCGGTAGCGATCTTGAACGCCAGAGCCGAGAACGGCTCGTTGTCGTCTGCATGACGCTCCATTTGCTTTTCCTCGTCATCCGGGTCAGTACCCTTGATGGCAGGAATGTCGGTTGGAGCCGGCAGGTAGTCGATAACGGCGTCGAGAACCAGGGGAACACCCTTGTTCTTGAAGGAAGAACCGCAAACAGCCAGAACGATCTCACCAGCGATAGTACGCTGACGCAGAGCGGCCTTGATTTCCTCGATGGAAAGCTCTTCACCTTCGAGGTACTTGTTCATCAGCTCTTCACTGGCTTCGGCCGCAGCCTCAACCATGTTGCTGCGCCACTCTTCAGCCAGCTCCTGCAGCTCAGCAGGGATAGCTTCGCGACGAGGGGTCATACCCTTGTCAGCATCATTCCAGTAAACCGCTTCCATGGTCATCAGATCGATCTGACCCTGGAAGTTGTCTTCGGAACCGATAGCCAACTGGATTGGCACCGGAGTGTGACCCAGACGCTGCTTGATCTGAGCGATCACGCGCAGGAAGTTCGCGCCGGCACGGTCCATCTTGTTCACGTAAACGATACGTGGAACGCCGTACTTGTTGGCTTGACGCCATACGGTTTCGGACTGAGGCTCAACGCCCGAAGTACCACAGAACACAACGACCGCGCCGTCGAGTACACGCAGGGAACGCTCAACTTCAATGGTGAAGTCAACGTGGCCCGGGGTGTCAATAACGTTGAAGCGGTATTGGTCTTTGTGCTGCTTCGCAGAACCTTGCCAGAAGGCGGTAATAGCAGCAGAAGTAATGGTAATACCACGCTCCTGCTCCTGCACCATCCAGTCCGTGGTCGCGGCGCCGTCATGCACCTCGCCCATCTTGTGGCTTTTGCCAGTGTAAAAAAGGACGCGCTCGGTGGTGGTGGTTTTACCAGCATCCACGTGAGCAACGATACCAATGTTACGGTAGCGATTAATCGGTGTAGTACGAGCCATAAAGCCCTCGCAAAATTAGTGACGCTAAAATTAGAAGCGGTAGTGCGAGAAAGCTTTGTTAGCTTCAGCCATACGGTGCACGTCTTCACGCTTCTTAACTGCAGCACCTTTACCTTCGGCAGCGTCCAACAGTTCGCCAGCCAAACGCAGAGCCATAGACTTCTCGCCGCGCTTACGGGCGAAGTCTACCAACCAGCGCATTGCCAGAGCGTTACGACGGGACGGACGAACTTCAACCGGAACCTGGTAAGTAGCACCGCCTACACGGCGCGACTTTACTTCGACCAGCGGAGCGATGGCGTCGAGAGCTTTCTCGAAGATTTCCAGGGGGTCGCTGTTCTTGCGTTCTTTAACCTTTTCCAGCGCGCCATAAACGATACGCTCGGCAACGGCTTTCTTGCCGCTTTCCATCACGTGGTTCATGAACTTGGCCAGGATTTGGCTTCCGTATTTTGGATCGTCAAGCACTTCGCGCTTGGCTGCTACGCGTCTTCTTGGCATGGATAAGCCCTCAAACGGTCTTCAGGTTCGCTCGGAATCGGTGCCCACTCGGGACGCCTCCGACCTTACTCTTATCGACTCAGAAAAATAGAAATCAGTTTTTTGCAGCAAGCGACCATTACTTCGGACGCTTGGTACCGTACTTCGAACGACCCTGGTTACGACCCTTAACGCCGGAAGTATCCAAAGAACCGCGAACGGTGTGGTAACGAACACCTGGCAAGTCTTTTACACGACCGCCGCGGATCAGTACCACGCTGTGCTCTTGCAGGTTGTGACCTTCACCGCCGATGTACGAGGAAACCTCGAAACCGTTGGTCAGGCGCACACGGCATACTTTACGCAGTGCCGAGTTAGGTTTTTTCGGCGTGGTGGTGTACACACGGGTGCACACGCCACGACGTTGCGGGCAGTTCTGCAGCGCAGGCACGTCGGATTTCTCGACGATACGCTTACGCGGCTGACGTACCAGCTGGTTGATAGTTGCCATCTACTAGCTCCACTGTTGTCTTGCGACGCTATTGTCTTGCAAGAAAAGCAAAATGGCAGGAACGAATCCCCGCCAAATTTAGGGGTACAAGAGTCTAAAGAGGATCTTGTCCCCAGTCAAGGCAAGGCCCCGCCCTCCCCGCTCATCGAACCTCGACAATTTGTCTCGATACGATGAACGGAGCGACCAGGGCCTTACGCTCATTTACCGCAGAACTCAGTTACCGCTCGAGTTCAGCGCTTCGGTCAGCGCAGCTTCCACTTCACTGGCGCTCACGCGCAACGGCTTGTCTGCATCACGGCGACGCTTACGCTCGCTGTGATAAGCCAGACCGGTACCGGCCGGGATCAAACGACCCACAACCACGTTTTCTTTCAGGCCGCGCAGGTAGTCGCGCTTGCCGGTTACCGCCGCCTCGGTCAGTACGCGAGTGGTTTCCTGGAAGGAAGCCGCCGA
This sequence comes from Pseudomonas sp. G(2018), assembly GCF_005502415.1. Taxonomy (NCBI): domain Bacteria; kingdom Pseudomonadati; phylum Pseudomonadota; class Gammaproteobacteria; order Pseudomonadales; family Pseudomonadaceae; genus Pseudomonas; species Pseudomonas sp. G(2018). Next base: position 292,039 of record NZ_SCOO01000003.1, read on the forward strand.
GATGAACGATTCGGTGGACAACGACGCCTTGGTGATACCCAGCAGAACGCGAGTGAACTTGGAGACAAATTTGTCTTCGTTGCTCAAACGCTCGTTCTCTACCAGAACGTGAGTCAATTCCATCTGGTCGCCCTTGATGAAACTGGAATCGCCGGATTCAGCGATCTCAACCTTACGCAGCATCTGACGCAGGATGGTCTCGATGTGCTTATCGTTGATCTTCACGCCTTGCAGACGGTAAACGTCCTGGATCTCGTTGACGATGTACTTGGCCAGCGCACTCACACCCAGCAGACGCAAGATGTCATGCGGATCGCTTGGACCGTCGGAGATAACTTCGCCGCGGTTCACTTGTTCGCCTTCGAAGACGTTCAGGTGACGCCACTTCGGAATCAGCTCTTCGTACGGATCGCTACCGTCGTTCGGGGTGATAACCAGACGGCGCTTGCCCTTGGTCTCTTTACCGAACGCGATGGTGCCGCTGACTTCAGCCAGAATCGACGCTTCTTTCGGACGACGAGCTTCGAACAAGTCGGCAACACGCGGCAGACCACCGGTGATGTCACGGGTCTTCGAAGTCTCTTGCGGAATACGAGCGATAACGTCACCGATCGCGATTTTCGCACCGTCCGCCACACCGACCAGGGCGTTGGCAGGCAGGAAGTACTGAGCGATAACGTCAGTACCTGGCAGCAACAGATCCTTACCGTTGTCGTCGACCATCTTCACAGCAGGACGGATGTCTTTACCGGCAGCTGGACGATCTTTGGCGTCGAGAACTTCAATGTTGGTCATACCGGTCAATTCGTCAGTCTGACGCTTGATCGTGATGCCTTCTTCCATGCCCACGTAGGTCACGGTACCTTTCATTTCGGTAACGATCGGGTGAGTGTGCGGATCCCACTTGGCCACGATTGCGCCAGCGTCGACCTTGTCACCTTCTTTAACCGAAATCACGGCACCGTACGGCAGCTTGTAGCGCTCGCGCTCACGACCGAAGTCATCAGCGATCGCCAGCTCACCGGAACGGGACACAGCAACCAGGTGACCATCCACTCGCTCAACATGCTTCAGGTTGTGCAGACGGACGGTACCGCCGTTCTTCACCTGAACGCTGTCGGCTGCGGAGGTCCGGCTTGCCGCACCACCGATGTGGAACGTACGCATCGTAAGCTGGGTACCCGGCTCACCGATGGACTGGGCCGCGATAACGCCGACCGCCTCACCGATGTTCACCTGATGACCACGAGCCAGGTCGCGACCGTAGCACTTGGCGCAAATGCCGTAGCGGGTTTCGCAGCTGATCGGCGAACGCACGATCACTTCATCGATGCTGTTCAGCTCGATGAACTCAACCCACTTCTCGTCTACCAGGGTGCCGGCAGGAACGATGACGTCCTCGGTACCTGGCTTGAATACGTCACGGGCGATAACACGACCCAATACGCGCTCACCCAACGGTTCTACAACGTCACCGCCTTCAATGTGCGGAGTCATCAGCAAGCCGTGCTCGGTGCCGCAATCGATCTCGGTTACAACCAGATCCTGCGCTACGTCTACCAGACGACGAGTCAGGTAACCGGAGTTCGCAGTTTTCAACGCGGTATCCGCCAGACCTTTACGAGCACCGTGAGTGGAGATGAAGTACTGAAGTACGCTCAAACCTTCACGGAAGTTCGCAGTAATCGGCGTTTCGATGATGGAACCGTCTGGCTTGGCCATCAGGCCACGCATACCGGCGAGCTGACGGATCTGCGCAGCAGAACCCCGTGCGCCCGAGTCGGCCATCATGTACATCGAGTTGAAGGACTCCTGGTCGACTTCGACACCATGACGGTCGATGACCTTCTCTTTCGAGAGGTTGGCCATCATCGCCTTGGAAACTTCGTCGTTCGCCTTGGACCAAAGGTCGATCACTTTGTTGTACTTCTCGCCCTGGGTTACCAGGCCGGAGGCGTACTGACTTTCGATCTCTTTCACTTCGTCGGTAGCAGTACCGATGATGCGCGCTTTTTCATCCGGGATAACGAAGTCGTTAACGCCGATGGAAACGCCGGAAATGGTCGAATAGGCAAAACCGGTGTACATCAATTGGTCAGCAAAGATCACGGTCTCTTTCAGACCAACCACGCGGTAGCACTGGTTGATCAGCTTGGAGATCGCTTTTTTCTTCATCGGCAAGTTGACGACGTCGAAGGACAGACCCTTTGGCACAACCTGGAACAACAGCGCACGGCCGACAGTGGTGTCGACGATACGGGTGTTGGTCACGCTGCCGCCGTCACGATCGTTGACGGTTTCGTTGATCCGCACTTTGACTTTCGCGTGCAGTGCGGCTTCGCCGGCACGGAACACACGGTCAACTTCCTGCAGATCCGCGAACACGCGACCTTCGCCCTTGGCGTTGATCGCTTCACGAGTCATGTAGTAAAGACCCAATACAACGTCCTGCGACGGAACGATGATCGGCTCACCGTTGGCTGGCGACAGAATATTGTTGGTCGACATCATCAACGCACGCGCTTCCAACTGGGCTTCCAGTGTCAGCGGTACGTGCACGGCCATTTGGTCGCCGTCGAAGTCGGCGTTGTACGCGGCGCAGACCAGAGGGTGCAGCTGGATAGCCTTACCTTCGATCAGTACCGGTTCAAACGCTTGGATACCCAGACGGTGAAGGGTCGGTGCGCGGTTGAGAAGAACCGGGTGTTCGCGAATCACTTCAGCGAGAACGTCCCAAACCTCTGGCAGTTCGCGCTCGACCATCTTCTTGGCGGCTTTAATGGTGGTAGCGAGACCACGCATTTCCAGCTTGCCGAAAATGAACGGCTTGAACAGTTCCAGAGCCATCTTCTTCGGCAGACCGCACTGGTGCAGACGCAGGGTCGGACCTACGGTAATTACCGAACGACCGGAGTAGTCAACACGCTTACCGAGCAAGTTCTGACGGAAACGACCCTGCTTACCCTTGATCATGTCAGCCAGGGATTTCAGAGGACGCTTGTTGGAACCGGTGATAGCGCGGCCACGACGACCGTTGTCGAGCAGTGCGTCGACGGCTTCCTGCAACATACGCTTTTCGTTGCGCACGATGATGTCCGGAGCGGACAGATCCAGCAGGCGCTTCAAACGGTTGTTACGGTTGATCACTCGACGATACAGATCGTTGAGGTCGGAAGTCGCGAAGCGACCGCCATCCAGCGGGACCAGTGGACGCAGGTCTGGCGGCAGAACCGGCAGAACGGTCAGCACCATCCACTCTGGCAGGTTGCCGGAGCCCTGGAAGGCTTCCATCAACTTCAGACGCTTGGACAGCTTCTTGATTTTGGTTTCGGAGTTGGTTTGCGGAATTTCTTCACGCAGACGACCAATCTCGTGCTCCAGATCGATAGCGTGCAGCAGTTCGCGGACAGCTTCGGCACCCATGCGGGCATCGAAGTCGTCACCGAATTCTTCCAGCGCTTCGAAGTACTGCTCATCGTTCAGCAGCTGACCTTTTTCAAGGGTGGTCATGCCCGGATCGATAACGACATAGCTCTCGAAGTAGAGAACGCGCTCGATATCACGCAGGGTCATGTCCATCAGCAAGCCGATACGGGACGGCAGCGACTTCAAGAACCAGATGTGGGCAACCGGCGAAGCCAGTTCGATGTGCGCCATGCGCTCACGACGAACTTTTGCCAGCGCAACTTCAACGCCGCACTTCTCGCAGATCACACCACGGTGCTTCAAGCGCTTGTACTTACCGCACAGGCACTCGTAATCCTTTACCGGGCCAAAGATCTTGGCGCAGAACAGACCGTCACGCTCAGGTTTGAACGTACGGTAGTTGATGGTTTCCGGCTTTTTAACTTCGCCGAACGACCACGAACGGATCATCTCAGGCGATGCCAATCCAATACGGATGGCGTCGAACTCTTCGACTTGACCCTGGTTTTTCAGCAAATTCAGTAGGTCTTTCAAGGCCTTTCCTCCTGGCGGAGCAGAGAGCGGGCTATCCTGCCCCGCTCTCGATTCGCGTCACGTGTTATTCGGTTTCCAGATCGATATCGATGCCGAGGGAACGAATTTCCTTGATCAACACGTTGAAGGACTCGGGCATGCCCGGCTCCATACGGTGATCGCCGTCCACGATGTTTTTGTACATCTTGGTCCGGCCGTTCACATCGTCCGACTTCACTGTGAGCATTTCTTGCAGAGTGTATGCAGCACCGTATGCTTCCAGTGCCCAGACCTCCATCTCCCCGAAACGCTGACCACCGAACTGCGCCTTACCACCCAGCGGCTGCTGGGTAACCAGGCTGTACGAACCGGTAGAACGAGCGTGCATCTTGTCGTCTACCAAGTGGTTCAGCTTCAGCATGTACATGTAGCCAACGGTAACCGGGCGCTCGAACTTGTTGCCGGTACGGCCGTCGGTCAGCTGCATCTGGCCGCTTTCTGGCAGGTCTGCCAGTTTCAGCATGGCCTTGATTTCGCTTTCCTTGGCACCGTCGAACACCGGAGTGGCCATCGGTACACCGCCGCGCAGGTTTTGAGCCAGATCCAGAATTTCCTGGTCGGAGAAGTCATCGAGGCTTTCCTGACGACCGCCGATCTCGTTATAGATCTCGTGCAGGAACTTACGCAGCTCGGCAACCTTACGCTGCTCTTCAACCATACGATTGATCTTCTCGCCCAGACCTTTGGCCGCGAGGCCCAGGTGGGTTTCAAGGATCTGACCGACGTTCATACGCGAAGGTACGCCCAACGGGTTGAGGACGACGTCGACCGGGGTGCCATTGGCATCGTGCGGCATGTCTTCAACCGGCATGATCACGGAGACCACACCCTTGTTACCGTGACGACCGGCCATCTTGTCGCCCGGCTGGATGCGACGACGGATTGCCAGGTAAACCTTGACGATTTTCAGCACACCTGGAGCCAGGTCATCGCCCTGCTGCAGTTTGCGCTTCTTGTCTTCGAACTTGTCGTCCAGCAGACGGCGGCGATCAACGATGTAGGCCTGAGCCTTCTCGAGCTGCTCGTTCAGAGCATCTTCAGCCATGCGCAGTTTGAACCACTGGCCATGCTCAAGACCGTCGAGCACTTCGTCGGTGATTTCCTGACCTTTCTTCAGACCGGCGCCGCCTTCGGCTTTGTGGCCGACCAGAGCGGAACGCAGACGTTCGAAAGTTGCGCCTTCGACGATACGGAACTCTTCGTTCAAGTCCTTGCGGATCTCGTCGAGCTGGGACTTCTCGATCGACAGGGCACGAGCATCACGCTCAACGCCGTCGCGGGTGAAGACCTGTACGTCGATGACAGTACCCTTGGTACCGGTAGGTACACGCAGGGAGGTGTCTTTAACGTCGCTGGCTTTTTCACCGAAGATCGCACGCAGCAGCTTCTCTTCCGGGGTCAGTTGGGTCTCGCCTTTCGGAGTGACCTTACCAACCAGGATGTCGCCCGCGCCAACTTCAGCACCTACGTAAACGATACCGGCTTCGTCCAGCTTGTTCAGTGCAGCTTCACCCACGTTCGGGATGTCTGCAGTGATTTCCTCTGGCCCAAGCTTGGTGTCACGTGCCACACAGGTCAGTTCCTGAATGTGGATCGTGGTGAAACGGTCTTCCTGAACAACACGCTCGGACAGGCAGATGGAGTCTTCGAAGTTGAAGCCGTTCCATGCCATGAACGCGATGCGCATGTTCTGACCCAGAGCCAGTTCACCCATGTCGGTGGACGGACCGTCGGCCATGATGTCGCTGCGCTGAACCCGATCACCTTTACGCACCAGCGGACGCTGGTTGATGCAAGTGTTCTGGTTGGAGCGGGTGTATTTGGTCAGGTTGTAGATGTCGACACCAGCTTCGCCAGTTTCAACTTCGTCATCAGCAACACGAACCACAATACGGCTGGCGTCGACAGAGTCGATCACGCCGCCACGACGAGCCACGACGCAAACGCCGGAGTCACGGGCTACGTTACGCTCCATGCCGGTACCCACCAGCGGCTTGTCAGCGCGCAGGGTTGGGACGGCTTGACGCTGCATGTTCGAACCCATCAACGCACGGTTGGCGTCGTCGTGCTCGAGGAACGGGATCAGCGACGCGGCAACCGAAACTACCTGCTTCGGCGATACGTCCATCAGGGTGACGTCTTCCGGCGCCTTGACGGTGAACTCGTTCAGGTGACGAACAGCTACCAGCTCGTCGATCAGGACTTTCTTGTCGTTCATCGTGGCCGAAGCCTGAGCGATCACGTGATCAGCCTCTTCGATAGCGGACAGAAACACGATCTCGTCGGTGACCAGAGCGTCTTTCACCACGCGGTACGGGCTCTCGAGGAAACCGTACTGGTTGGTACGCGCGTAGGCTGCCAGGGAGTTGATCAGACCGATGTTCGGACCTTCCGGCGTTTCAATCGGGCATACACGACCGTAGTGAGTCGGGTGTACGTCACGAACTTCAAAGCCAGCACGCTCACGAGTCAAACCGCCTGGGCCGAGTGCAGAGACACGACGCTTGTGGGTGATCTCGGACAGCGGGTTGTTCTGGTCCATGAACTGGGAGAGCTGGCTGGAGCCGAAGAACTCTTTCACCGCCGCAGCTACTGGCTTGGCGTTGATCAGGTCTTGCGGCATCAGGCCTTCGCTTTCAGCCATCGACAGACGCTCTTTGACCGCACGCTCAACACGCACCAGGCCAACGCGGAACTGGTTCTCGGCCATTTCGCCTACACAGCGAACACGACGGTTACCCAGGTGGTCGATGTCATCGACGATGCCTTTACCGTTACGGATGTCGACCAGAGTCTTCAGTACCGCGACGATATCTTCCTTGCACAGCACGCCCGAACCTTCGATCTCGGTACGACCGATACGACGGTTGAACTTCATCCGGCCGACCGCAGACAGGTCATAGCGCTCAGGACTGAAGAACAGGTTGTTGAACAGGGTTTCAGCCGCGTCTTTGGTTGGCGGCTCGCCAGGACGCATCATGCGATAGATCTCGACCAGCGCTTCCAGTTGGTTGCTGGTGGAGTCGATCTTCAACGTATCGGAGACGAACGGGCCGCAGTCGATATCGTTGGTGTACAGAGTTTCGATACGAACAACGCCGGCCTTGGCGATTTTCGCCAGGATCTCGGTGCTCAGCTCGGTATTGCACTCTGCCAGGATTTCGCCGGTTGCCGGATGCACGATGACCTTGGCGGTAGTGCGACCCAGGACGTAGTCCAGAGGCACTTCCAGCTCTTTGATCCCGGCTTTTTCCAGCTGGTTGATGTGGCGAGCAGTGATACGACGACCTTGCTCGACAATAACCTTGCCTTTGTCATCTTGGATATCCAGGACCGCGATTTCACCGCGCAGGCGCTGAGGCACCAGCTCCAGGCTCAGGCTCTCGCCTTTCACATGGAATACGTTGGTGGTGTAGAACGCGTCCAGCACTTCTTCAGTGGTATAGCCGAGCGCACGCAGCAGTACCGATGCAGGCAGCTTGCGACGACGGTCGATACGCACGAACACGCAGTCTTTCGGGTCGAACTCGAAGTCCAGCCACGAACCGCGGTAAGGAATGATGCGCGCGGAGTACAGCAGTTTACCGGAGCTGTGCGTCTTGCCACGGTCGTGGTCGAAGAACACGCCCGGGGAACGGTGCAGCTGGGAAACGATTACACGCTCGGTACCGTTGATTACAAAGGTACCGTTCTCAGTCATCAGGGGAATTTCACCCATGTAGACTTCTTGCTCTTTGATGTCCTTGATCGCTTTGTTCGACGATTCTTTGTCGAAAATGATCAGTCGCACTTTTACCCGCAAAGGTACGGCGTAAGTTACACCGCGCAATACGCATTCTTTGACATCAAATGCCGGTTCGCCCAAACGATAACCGACGTACTCCAGCGCAGCATTGCCGGAGTAGCTGATGATCGGGAAAACGGATTTGAAGGCCGCATGCAGGCCCACGTCGCGGAACTGATCTTTAGTCGCTCCCGCTTGCAAGAATTCACGATACGAATCCAGCTGGATGGCCAGGAGGTAAGGCACATCCATGACGTCCGGCAACTTGCTAAAGTCCTTGCGGATACGTTTTTTCTCAGTATATGAGTAAGCCATCAGCGTTCCCCAGCTTGGTCACCTGCTTGTTTGGCCCCTCCCGACGGGAGCGACCAGAAAATCGTGCAAACCCCATGGTTTGCGCCACCGCATCGGGTGGTTACAGCTCGCTATCGGCCCGACCCAGTCGGCTGCCAATAACGGAAAAAGGCCGGTGGCAAGAGCCACCAGCCATCAGCCTTTCGCTTAACGCTCGGGCTGGAAACGCAAAGTCGATGCTTACTTCAGCTCGACTTTAGCGCCTGCTTCTTCCAGAGCTGCTTTGGCTTTGTCAGCTGCGTCTTTGGCAACAGCTTCCAGAACCATGGCAGGAGCGCCGTCAACTACAGCCTTGGCTTCTTTCAGGCCCAGACCGGTCAGTTCACGTACAGCCTTGATCACGTTAACTTTCTTCTCGCCAGCTTCGGTCAGCATGACGTTGAATTCGGTTTGTTCTTCAACAACGGCAGCAGCAACAGCTGGGCCAGCGGAAGCAGCAGCAGCGGAAACGCCGAACTTCTCTTCCATTGCCTTGATCAGCTCAACGATTTCCATTACGGATTTTTCGCCGATTGCTTCGATGATTTGCTCGTTAGTCAGAGACATGACTATTAATTCCTGTATTGGGGTGACAGCCTACGCGGCCATCGAAATAAACAATAAACGCTGAAAGGAGTCGCTCAGCCTTAGGCTGCGGCAGCTTCTTTCTGGTCGCGAAGTGCCGCCAGAGTACGAGCCAATTTGCTGGTTGCGCCTTGAATCACGCTCATCAGCTGAGAAATTGCTTCGTCACGGGTCGGCAGAGTTGCCAGCACGTCGATTTGGTTAGCTGCGAGGAACTTGCCCTCGAACGCAGCTGCCTTGATCTCGAACTTATCCTGACCTTTTGCGAACTCTTTGAAGATACGGGCAGCAGCGCCCGGATGCTCTTTGGAGAATGCAATCAAGGTAGGGCCGGTGAACACGTCGTTGAGAACACTGTATTCAGTGTCAGCAACAGCGCGCTTGAGCAGGGTGTTACGTACGACACGTACGTAAACGCCAGCTTCACGAGCCTCTTTACGGAGTCCGGTCATCGCGCCTACTGTTACGCCACGGGCATCAGCCACGACAGCGGACAGAGCGACTTTGGCAGCCTCGTTGACTTCAGCGACGATGGCCTTCTTGTCTTCGAGTTTAATTGCCACGGGTTTAACTCCTGCTTGATACCGTTTCATCCAGTCGAAACCGGATGTCGTTTTGGTGTCTGATTCGGTAAGGAACCGGGAGCACCATCTGCGTAGGCTTGAGGTTTAAGACTTACGTCGCCTACGGTCTTGGATAGCCCCCGCCAGGCAGGGACCCCAATCTTTCAAATTGGCGCAATTGCTTGCGCCAACTTTTGTCTTACGCGTCCAGCGAGCTCTGGTCGATAACCAGACCTGGGCCCATGGTGGTGCTCAGGGTAACGCGCTTGACGTAGATACCTTTCGAAGAAGCTGGCTTGATACGCTTCAGGTCGGCGATCAGAGCTTCAACGTTTTCCTTCAGCTTGACGGCATCGAAGCCGATCTTGCCAACGGAAGTGTGGATGATGCCGTTTTTGTCGGTGCGATAACGAACCTGACCAGCCTTGGCGTTTTTAACCGCGGTAGCTACGTCTGGAGTTACGGTGCCGACTTTAGGGTTAGGCATCAGGCCACGTGGACCGAGGATCTGACCCAGTTGACCTACAACGCGCATGGCATCCGGGGATGCGATCACTACGTCATAGTTCAGGTCGCCGCCTTTCATTTCGGCAGCCAGGTCGTCCATACCTACGCGATCAGCGCCGGCAGCCAGAGCGGCTTCAGCAGCTGGACCCTGGGTGAACACAGCAACACGAACGGTCTTGCCAGTGCCGTGTGGCAGCACAGTAGCGCTACGAACAACCTGGTCGGATTTACGTGGGTCAACACCCAGGTTCACAGCAACGTCGAACGACTCGCTGAACTTGACAGTCGACAGCTCAGCCAGCAGTGCAGCGGCGTCTACAATGTTGTAGGCCTTGCCTGCTTCGATTTTGCCGGCGATAGCCTTTTGACGCTTGGTCAGCTTAGCCATTACACACCCTCCACGTTAAGGCCCATGCTACGAGCAGAACCGGCGATGGTACGCACGGCTGCTTCCATATCAGCTGCAGTCAGATCCGCGTTTTTGGTTTTCGCGATTTCTTCCAGCTGAGCACGGGTTACGGTGCCAACCTTAACGGTGTTCGGACGAGCGGAACCGCTGGTCAGACCGGCCGCCTTCTTCAGCAGAACCGAAGCAGGGGTGGATTTGGTTTCAAACGTGAAGCTACGGTCGCTGTAGACAGTGATGATCACTGGAGTTGGCAGACCCGGCTCAAGACCCTGAGTACGGGCGTTGAAAGCCTTGCAGAACTCCATGATGTTCACGCCGTGCTGACCCAGAGCAGGACCAACAGGTGGGCTTGGGTTAGCCTGAGCGGCCTTCACTTGCAGCTTGATGTAAGCGGTAATCTTCTTGGCCATGAGGCACTCCAATTACGGGTTCAAACGCCTCGAAAGGCTCCCCGGTTACTTGCGCGTTTATCCCAGTGACGACAAAACCCCACAGCCTAAGGCTGCGGGGTTGGGATGCTTGTTCAGCTAGACCTTTTCGACCTGACTGAACTCCAACTCTACCGGAGTAGAGCGACCGAAAATGAGCACCGCCACTTGGATCCGGCTCTTCTCGTAGTTAACTTCTTCGACAACGCCGTTAAAATCAGCGAACGGCCCGTCATTGACGCGTACGGTTTCGCCCGGCTCGAACAACGTCTTCGGCTTCGGCTTGTCGCTACCATCAGCGACGCGACGCAGAATAGCTTCTGCCTCTTTATCGGTGATCGGCGCCGGCTTATCGGCAGTACCACCGATGAAACCCATTACCCGAGGAGTATCCTTGACCAAGTGCCAAGTACCCTCGTTCATATCCATCTGAACCAGCACATAACCCGGGAAGAATTTGCGCTCGCTTTTGCGTTTCTGGCCATTACGCATTTCAACCACTTCTTCAGTGGGAACCAGAATCTCGCCAAAGCCATCTTCCATGCCAGCCAGCTTTACGCGCTCAATCAGCGAGCGCATGACATGCTTCTCGTAACCGGAGTAAGCATGCACAACATACCAACGCTTAGCCACGGGACACCCTTAGCCGACGATAAAGGAAACAAGCCAGCCGAGCAGGGAATCGAGCCCCCACAACAGCAACGCCATAACCAGGACAACAGCCACAACGATCAACGTGGTCTGCGTGGTTTCTTGGCGAGTTGGCCATACGACTTTACGAATCTCGGTGCGCGCTTCCTTAACCAGTACAAAGAAAGACTTGCCCTTAACCGTCTGCAGGCCTACAAAGGCAGCTACAGCAGCAATCACAAGCAAAGCAAGCACGCGGTACAGGATCGGCGAAGCAGAGTAATACTGATTGCCAACAACGCCAACAACCACCAAAGCAACTACTACTAGCCACTTGAGCAGATCGAAGCGAGAGCCTTGAGCTTCAGCTTTAGGAGTCATCTATGAAGATCCTGTGAAAAGAAAGCCAGACACACCTGGTGAATCTGGCAGGTCAGGAGGGAATCGAACCCCCAACCTACGGTTTTGGAGACCGTCGCTCTGCCAATTGAGCTACTGACCTAAAACAAAATCAGGCCGACCATTATGCCGGCCCGAAGAAGACTTTACAACAATTTACTCAACGACCCTGGACACGGCATCACTACCGCCACGCACAACCACCCTCACGGACAACATAGCGCAACCACAAGCCATTAAAACAAAGGCAGATATTTTCATATCTGCCTTGTCATATGGAGCTCTTGAGCGGATTTGAACCGCTGACCTCACCCTTACCAAGGGTGTGCTCTACCAACTGAGCTACAAGAGCGAAACACTGTGCAAAACCTGCAAACTTGGAGCGGGTAGCGGGAATCGAACCCGCATCATCAGCTTGGAAGGCTGAGGTTCTACCACTAAACTATACCCGCGAGGCTTGCAGCTCTCGCTAAAAATGGTGGAGGGGGAAGGATTCGAACCTTCGAAGTCGTAGACGTCAGATTTACAGTCTGATCCCTTTGGCCGCTCGGGAACCCCTCCTAAGCGAGCCGGCATTCTATATCATGCCAGCCTTCTGTCAAGCATTTTCTCATTAAAAACCTGAGGTTAGCTGCGTTGACCTCGCCACACACCGCTTACCGTTTTAGGTCTTCACTGTGGAGCGGGCGCCATTCTATGCAAACTATTCGGCGGGTGCAACCCCCTCGCAAGGCATTATTTTATGTTTTAACTCATTGAATTCCCTAGAAAGGTTTAGCAGCTGCAGGTCATCAAGCCAACGCCTGCTTTCCGGGGCTATCCGCACCCAGTAAACGGCGGACTCGGCACTACCCTTGGGCAGCGTCTGAAACTTGACATCCATGCCGCTCAACCTGCGCTCAAGCCCCTGAATAACATCCTGACGCACAAAACCACCCACATATAGACATCCTGCATCCGATTGGGGCGCCTTTGCCTTATCTTTTGTCGAGTCCGTTGCCTCACTCAGCAGACGAATATCCTGCTGGGATCCCCGATACAAACTCAAGGGCGTTACATCCTTTGCACGCAGAGGAGCCTCCTGTTGATGCCAGATGTAATAAAACACATTGAGAACAAGCAGCAGCAGAAACAACCAACGCATAAAGACCTCAGGACAAAGGGCACGCCATAGCCAAGCCGACAAACACCAGATCCGGAACCACCCTGGCATCAGGTACGATTTCCGAAACCTGAGCCGCATCCCCCCCCGTAAGGAACACCGTGAATTCCTTGCCCCAATAGCTACGCGCCAACTCAAGCTGAGTCAGCACAAACCCTCTCAGCATCAGCAGGCAGCCGCGCTCGACCGCCTCAACAGTCGTGCGACCCGGAAGGAGGTTTTCCAAAGCACGCTCAGCAGCAAGATCACCGTAACGAATCTTACGGGTATGAGTACGAAGCTGATTGCGCATCAACGGCATCCCAGGACATATGAACCCACCGAGATGCTCACCATCAGCAGCTACGAAGTCAGCGGTAACAGCCGTACCAAAGTCCAGCACAAGGCACGCGCCGGCAGCCAGATGAAACCCTCCGAGCAAAGCAAGCCAGCGATCAAGCCCTAGTCGCTCAAACTCCTCATAGCCGTTACGAACACCAGACATTTCACGCGCCGGAGACGCACACACCACAGAAACATCGAACACCTCCTTCAACAGAGAGATCAGTGCACTGGTTTCTTCGGCAGTCCTGACACTGACCAATCGGCAAGACCTGAGGGGGGAACCCTCGAGCTCTTTCAAGTCTTCGAGCAACGCGAGGTCTGAATCGACAACCCCCTCCCCCACCACTTGCCGGGCACCCACATCAAGCACTCGCCACTTGATAAAACTGTTTCCGCAGTCGAGCTCAAGAATCATTACGCAACCTCAGACTCAGCTCACCGCCACTGAAGACTTTTTCCACACCATCCACCTTCAATCGCAAGGCGCCCTGGCTATCGATACCCAATACTTCGCCATTTATTTGGTTAACGCCAGCAATCAACGTCACGGCACGCCCCTGCCACAGATGATTTTGCTCCCACTCAGCCTGGACAGCTGAAAATCCGCCAACCTGGTGCCGCTCCAGATACATCTGCAGCATCATCCCAATCTTCGCAACCAGGCGATTGCGATCAAACATCTGGCCCGACTCGAGACGCATGGACGTCCATTGCTGATCAACCTCATCGGTCATCTGCATATTTACATTTATACCGACACCCAACACCACATGGCACACATCAGCCGGATCCCCAACCAACTCCAGCAAAATTCCAGCAATTTTCTTCTGGCCAACCAGGACGTCGTTTGGCCATTTCAAGCCCACCCCCGGAACACCAAGCTCGCGCAAGGCCTGCATGACGGCAAGCCCTACAACAAGACTCAGCCCTTCCAGTTGCCGCATCCCACCCTCGATACGCAGCACCAAGCTGTAATAGATGTTTTCTGCAAATGGACTCACCCACTTCCGCCCTCGCCGCCCTCGGCCAGCAGTCTGCCGCTCGGCTAGCACGAGGAAGGGCGCAGCTTGAAGCCGCTCGATGGCGCGCAGAGCCTCAGCATTCGTGGAATCGATTGAGTCGAAGACCAGGACAGGCCAGTTACAAGAGGGCGCCAACCGCCCGATTTCCACAGGGTCGAGTAGCGTCAGCGGTGCAGCCAACTGATAACCGCGCCCTCGCACCTTATGAATGGATAGCCCCAGCTCAGCCTCCAACTGCTGAAGCTGCTTCCATACAGCACTGCGACTAACACCTAAGGCAGCACCCAGCGCTTGACCCGAATGGAATCGGCCATCTTTAAGAAGCTTTAACAACGTCAGCATGCAAGTCTCGCCTCACAATGAGGCCCGCATGATATCCACGCCCCGAGCCGTTGCATAGAAACCTGGCGAGGCTGTTTTCCTGCGGACAAAACAAAACCCCTACCTGCGTACGCAGATAGGGGTTTCGGAATTTAATCTTGACGATGACCTACTCTCACATGGGGAAACCCCACACTACCATCGGCGATGCATCGTTTCACTTCTGAGTTCGGGATGGGATC
>NZ_SCOO01000040.1:0-55513 GCF_005502415.1 Pseudomonas sp. G(2018)
AGCAGTCCGCCCAGCCCGCCCATTCCACCCGAGCCAGCGCCGGCACCACCACCGCCGCCACCCAGCAGGCCGCCGAGCAATCCGCCCTGGTCACCCAAACCGCCTTGAGCAGATGCCCCGCCACCCTGTCGCGGCATCGCGCCCTGGCCGCCGCGCAGTAATTGTTCGAGCAGATCGCTGGTGTTCATGACGACGTCCTCATCGAAGGGAGTGATCCAGTCAGACAACAATAGTCCTCGCCGGTAATTGTGCTACCACCGTTTGGCTGACGTGGCCCCCGCATGGTGCTGGGGATATTCCAGGGTCTTTTTTTACGGCGCAGCTAAGATTCATAGGTGGTGAACCTTATTCCCGGATACCCGGTCGATACCTGCAACCCGACCCGGTTTGCCGCTGCCCTCGATACTGAAGGCGATGACTGGCTTGCTTCACTTTCTGGAGAACGCCCCCGTGATATCGACTCTACACATCGCCAGGCTCAAAGCGTGGGGAGCCCATGGTTTTACCGCCACCGGCGTGGTCACCGCCTTCCTCGCGACCCTTGCCCTGCTCGATAATCAGCCGACCAATTGCCTGCTATGGCTAGGCGTGGCGCTGATCGTCGATGGCCTGGACGGCGCACTGGCGCGCAAGGTCAATGTGCAGTCGGTGCTGCCGAGTTTCGACGGTTCGATCCTCGATCTGGTCATCGATTACCTGACGTATGTGTTCATCCCGGCGCTGTTCATCTATCGCTACATCCCGCTGCCGGACTACACGCTGCTGCTGACCGTGTCGCTGATTCTGGTGTCGTCGCTGTTCTGCTTCTGCAACGTCAATATGAAAAGCAAGGACAACTACTTCCAGGGCTTCCCCGCCGCGTGGAACGTGGTCGCCCTGTGCCTGTACATCATCGCGCCGTCGCCGTGGATCACCTTCTTGACCGTCATTGGCCTGGCCCTGTTGACCCTGACCCGCATGAAATTCCTGCACCCGTTCCGTGTTCGCCGCTTCATGCCGATCAACATTGCCGTGACAGCCATCTGGCTGTTGTGCAGCCTGTCACTGGTGATCAACCATCCGCTGATCAACCCGCTGGTGATGGGGCTCTGGCTATTGATGTCGGCCTATTTCCTGGGGATCTGCTTCTGGCGCACGGCGCTGGAGTGGTTCGACGGATCGCGGCTCAAGTAACGCCATGCCTATCCATATCGTGCGACTCGGTTCGCCGCGAAAACCCGACGAAGGTCTACGCCTGGGCACCGTACGCCGCCCACCCCGTGGCGTACCGAAAGCCGAGTTCGCCACGCGGGATTTCTACGATGTATGGCAGCCGCTGCTGTCGCCCAGTGCGGAGCTGGTTGCCGAAGCATTGGCGGCACAAGATGCCAAGGCCTGGGCCGCGTTCGTGCGCAAGTTCAAAGCTGAAATGAAGCAGCCGGCCGCCAGTCAGATGCTGGATCTGCTGGCCGCCCTGTCCCATCACACCGCCCTGGCCGTGGGTTGTTATTGCGAGGAAGAGGCGCACTGTCATCGTTCTGTGTTGCGCGAGTTGCTGGAGGCGCGGGGCGCGGAAGTTAATTAACTCCTACATTTGATTGGTGTGATGGCAGACACCTCCGATAACCGGCCCCAACTGCGGCCAATCATGGTCAATACTTAACATGCCGAACGCCCCCGGGAGGTTTGTCATGTCCGAGCAATCACGTTTCATGCTGGTGACTTCACCGCTGATGGAACACAGCCCCGCCTTCGATCGGGCTGCGGCATTGGCCAAGGCTGAAGACGCGGCGCTGCACATTGTGGCATTCGACTATCTGGAAGGCCTGGCCACGGCCAGTCTGGTCAACGAAAAGGCGCTGGAACAGATGCGTTTGGGCTATGTCGATCGCCACCGCCAGTGGCTCGAAGACCAGGCCCGGCCTTTGCGCAAAATCGGCGTGCACGTCACCACCGAGGTGGCATGGGTGGAAAAACCGCTGGAAGAGATTCTGATCCACCTCAAGGAACAGCCGATGGACGTGCTGATCAAGGCGCTGGAGCACCAGTCGCTGCTGTCGCGGCTGATCTTCACCCCGCTGGATATCCACCTGTTGCGCGAGTGTCCGGTGCCTTTACACTTCGTCAGCCACGCGGTTAACGCCCTGCCCCGCAAGGTGGTGGCCGCGGTCGACCCCTTCCATCGCGATGACCACTACAGAAGCTTCAACGACCGGATCCTGCACGAAGCCTCGAAACTGGCCAGTGCCTGTAATGCCGAGCTTGACGTGGTCTACGCCTACGATCTTTCGTCCATCAGCTCCGACGAGTTCGGCTTCGACAACGGCTCGGCGTACTTCTCCTCGACCAAGAACAAGACCCTGTATGACGCCCAGCTGGAAGCCTTCAACGAACTGGCCGAACGCAACGGCATCGCAGGCCCCCAGCGACACATGATCATGGGCAGCCCGGCCAAGGTCTTGACCCGTTACGCCGATGCCTATGACGTCGACGTGATCGTCATGGGCCGCCTCGGCCATCGCGGCATGGGGCGATTGATCGGCAGCACGGTGGAACACCTGCTGTACAAAATGCCGTGCAGTGTGTGGGTGGTGTACACGGAGCGGCTGGATGAGTGACGAAGATCAGGCTGGTCACCGCCCCTTGTGGGAGTGAGCCTGCTCGCTCCCACAAGAGAACCCTGTGTCGTCAGGTCAGCGCCTTGTGATCACCACCTCCAGGTACTCACTCGGCACCACCAGCGACTTCTCCCCCGCCCGGTTCAGGCGGTTCAGCAGTTCGGTCATGTCGTTTTCCAGGGCCTTGGCGCCGTCCGGGGGCAGCGCCGCGAACGCCTTGTGCACCGGGCCGTACCAGCTGCGGAAGGTGTCGATGAAATGCCCGGCGTTGCGATAGCGGAAGTTGAAGGTCTTGCGCGTTACCTGGACCAGGAAGTTGCGCTCGTCGAAGTGCTCGTGCAACCAGGCTTCGGTGCCCCACCGCGAGGGCGGTTGCGCACCGGCGGGTGGCGGCATGTGCTTGCCCAGGATCTTGAACATCTGGCCGACGAAGCCTTCCGGGGTCCAGTTGGCCAGGCCGATCCGCCCTCCGGGCCGACAGACCCGCGCCAGTTCCGCAGCCGCCTTGGGCTGGTCCGGCGTAAACATTACGCCGAAGGTGGAAAGCACGGCATCGAAACTGGCATCTTCAAAAGGCAGCGCTTCGGCATCGGCCACTTGAAACGTGACGTTGAGGCGTTCAGCCCTCGCCCGGTCCTCACCGCGTTCGAGCAGCGCGGCCACATAGTCGGTAGAAATGACATGGCAACCCCGGCGCGCGGCGGCCAACGTGGCGTTGCCATTGCCGGCGGCGACATCCAGCACTTGTTCATCGCACAGCAGGTCGCAGGCTTCGGCCAGTTGCTCGCCGACAATCTGTAAGGTGGTGCCGATCACGGCATAGTCGCCACTGGCCCAAGCGGCCATTTGACGGTTCTTCAAGGCAGTAAGATCAATGGGTGTACTCATGAATTCCGCTCCGTTGCGGGTTGGAACGCAGCCCGGCCTATTCTGCCGTGGTCGGATCGATGATGGACGTGACTTGGGAAATGCGATTGGCCGGGAAACCGCTCTGCCTGGCGTGCTCCATGATCTGCTCTTCGCTCGGCGCGATGTACACGCAGTACAGCTTGTCACCGGTGACATAACTTTGCAGCCACTGCACCTGCGGCATATCGCGCAAGGTCCTGCAGGACTTTTGCGAAGCGGCCTTCAAATCCCTTTCTGACAGTGTTCCAGCGCCTGGTATCTCGCGTTCTATGACGAACTTCGGCATGGCAACCTCTCATTCTTGTTATTGATGACAGGGTCGGCAGTGACCCTGTAGGCGAACTATCGCTCCGGCGCGCGCCGGCGTCCTGCCCGATCGTCGGCCAACCTTGTCCGATCGTCCGGAGATTCCATGCCTGGCAACGACAGGCTCACAATCAAGCTCATCACTCACAACCGTCTGCCCACACGGGAATACCCCCATGGATGCCCTGTCACAGACTCTGCGCGTCGTCCGCCTGGTCGGCGCCATTTTCATCAACGCCAGGTTCACCGCGCCCTGGTGCTACCAATCGCCGACTGCCGACACCGCCGCACCGTTTCTGGAGCCGAATGCCGAACGGGTGGTGATCTTCCACCTAATCACCGAGGGCGAGTGTTACGTCGAACTGGGGGACGATCCGCCCCTGCTGCTGACCGCCGGCGACGTCGTGGTTTTCCCTCAGGGCGATGCCCACCGCATGAGCTCCAGCCCCGGATTGATTCCGGCCAGTGGCGGGCGTCTGGATAAGGTTCTGGCACGGCGACCACGGCAACTGAGCTATGGCGGTGGCGGCGCGGTGACGCGACTGGTGTGCGGTTATCTGGCCTGCGATACGCGGCTGGCGGGGATGTTGCTGACGGGACTGCCGGCAGTGGTGCGAGTCAATGTGCGCGGCTCGAATGCCGGTATCTGGCTGGAATCGTCCGTGCGTTACGCCCTGACCGAAGCCCGCTCGCCAAGACCTGGCGGCGAAGGCGTGCTGGCGAAGCTGGCCGAGGTGCTGTTCATCGAAGTGCTGCGCCTGTACATGCACGAACACGGCGAAGGCCGCACCGGTTGGCTGGCCGGAGTCAGCGACCGGATCGTCGGCGCCGCCCTCAACGCCATGCACAAAAAACCCTGCCACACCTGGACCCTGGATGAGCTGGCACGCACCGCCGGCACCTCAAGGTCGGTATTGGCCGAACGCTTTCAGCAATTGGTCGGGGTTTCGCCGATGCAGTACCTGACGCAATGGCGCATGTTGCTGGCGGCCAATCTGTTACGCAGCAGCAACAGTTCCTTGATCCGCATCGCCGAAGAAGTGGGCTATCAGACCGACACGGCGTTCAGTCGGGCCTTTCGGCGAGAGTATGGCGCGCCGCCGGCGGCGTGGCGGCGGACGCAGGCGGCGGCCGTTCATTGAACTTCATGGTCTGTGTAGGAGCCGCCGAAGGCTGCGATCTTTTGATCTTTAAAAAACAAGATCAAAAGATCGCAGCCTTCGGCAGCTCCTACATTGAGTGTCGCGTTGCGGTTTTACGCAGCCGGAACAGGGGTCTTGGCGTCAGCCTTGGCCTCTTCCAGCAACTGCTGGATCATCTTCTCCTGATCATCGTAGCGACCTTCACCGAAGTGGGTGAAACGTACTTGTCCCTTGGCGTCGATCAGGTAGTGCGCGGGCCAGTACTGGTTGTCGAAGTTGCGCCAGATGGTGTAGTTGTTATCGATCGCCACCGGGTAGGTGATGCCGTATTCCTTCACCTTGTCCTTGACGTTGTCGATGATGCGTTCAAACCCGTACTCAGGGGTGTGCACGCCAACCACCACCAGGCCGTCCTTCTCGTATTTCTTAACCCAGTCCTTCACGTAAGGCAGGGTGCGTTTGCAGTTGATGCAGTCGAAGGTCCAGAAGTCCACCAGCACCACTTTGCCCTTGAGCGATTCGTTGGTCAGTGCCGGTGAGTTGATCCACTCCACGGCGCCGGACAGCGACGGCATCGCGCCCTGGGCGTTGTCCATGGAATCGGCCTTGACCTTGCTGACGAAGTAATCGACGACTTTCGGCACGGTTTCCAGCACGCCTTTCTCGACCTTGCCGATGCCTTCCGAGGACGTGTTGGCCAGCAGCACGTTGTCGGCACCGGTGGAGATCACCGCTGCACCGGCCAGCACCGCGACGCCGGCACCACGACGCAGCCAGCCCGTCACCGGGATCGACGGTTTCAAGCGATTGACCAGGCCGCGACCGGCGAAGATCAGGACACCCAGGGACAAAGCGCTACCCAGACCGTAGGCCACCAGCAACAGACTGGTGTTGGCATTGGCGCCTTGCAACATGGCACTGGTGAGGATCACTCCGAGGATCGGTCCGGCACATGGCGCCCAGAGCAGGCCGGTGGCGACGCCGATCATCAGCGACCCCAGGGGACCTGAGACTTTGCGACTGTTCGGGTCAAGGCGATTGCCCAGCAGTACGAACGGACGTGCCAGCCAGTCACCGACCCGGGCGGAGATCAGCGACAGGGCAAACAGCACCATCACGATCAGGGCCACATGGCGGCCGGCGTTGCTGGCCTGTATCACCCATTCGCTGCTGACCACGGCCAGGCTGGAGACCAGAGCAAAGGTCAGGGCCATGCCGACGAGGGTCAGCAGGATCGACGAGCGCTTGCGGTCGACGCCGGCGAACAGGAACGGCACGACCGGCAGGATACAAGGACTGAGGACGGTCAATATGCCGCCCAGGAAAGCGATTAGGAACATGGGATCACCTTTGAAATTGTCAGGAGGCATTCAACCCTTGTGGGAGCGGTGGTGTTCTGAACTCACGCGGTTTGTTCATCCAGCCACTTGCCTTGAGGCGTGCGGCTGGAACCGTTTTCCGCGAGGAGCGCATCGGCCCCCTGCTTCGCCACCGGCGTCAGTTGGAAGCAGGTGCTGCTGCCGCAAGCGCTTTGTTCTGCAGCGGCATTGGCGTGTGCCGCGGCACCCGCGACGGAGAAGGCAATGGCGGTCAGGAATCGGCTGACGTTGTTCATGATTTTTTCCTCGCTTGAAATGGCATCAGTAACGGGTGATCGCAGGGCTCAGTTGTCCGCATTGCAGCTGTCGGAAATCTTGCGGTAGTCCAGGACCTGGGTTTTGTTGTGCGAATCCAGGTAGGTCAATTGCGCATCGACCACCCCGCAGGAAGCCGAAGAGTCCTGTTTCAGCGACACCACTTTCTTGATGTCCAGTTGCGTGCCGTAGGTGTAGGTTTGAGTGCCCATATCGGCTTCGGCACGGGCCGAGAAGGTGCAGATGTTCAGGGCGGCAAACAGGCAAGCGGCGTAGATGGCTTTGTTGTTCATGGCGGATTCCTCAAGGTTTCAATAGGTAGTTCGTAAGTTGGGCCGAGGCGGTTTGGGGTTGCCTCGATGGAACCTATTAAAAGCGTGCGAGGTATCCCGTATGTGTCGGGAAAAGGCGTCTGTAAATCGGTACGTATCTGGGCCGGGCCGGGATACAGAGCGATACAAACCAGGGGGAAATTCGCGTTTTTTTGTCCGTGTGTATCCATCGACAAGACAGATACACTCCAATACAAACGCCTGAAGGCGAGCGGGCCAACGCTCGATAGACTGAGCGACATCCCCCATTTGATAGAGGCACGTCCCCATGGAACACGTCGATCACATTCTCATCGTTGACGATGACCGCGAGATCCGGGAACTGGTGGGCAACTATCTGAAGAAGAACGGCTTGCGCACCACGGTCGTGGCGGATGGTCGCCAGATGCGTACCTTCCTCGAATCCACCCCGGTCGACCTGATCGTGATGGACATCATGATGCCGGGGGACGACGGCCTGATGCTCTGCCGCGAGCTGCGCGCCGGTAAACACAAAGCCATCCCGATACTGATGCTCACCGCCCGCAACGATGAAACCGACCGCATCATCGGCCTGGAAATGGGCGCCGACGATTACCTGGTCAAGCCGTTCGCCGCCCGCGAACTGCTGGCCCGCATCAATGCCGTACTGCGCCGCACGCGGATGCTGCCACCGAACCTGGTGGTGACCGAAACCAGTCGCCTGCTGGCCTTCGGGCGCTGGCGTCTGGACACCTCGGCCCGCCACCTGCTCGACGGCGATGGCACCATGGTCGCCCTCAGCGGCGCCGAATACCGCTTGCTGCGAGTGTTCCTCGACCACCCGCAGCGGGTACTCAACCGCGACCAGTTGCTCAATCTGACCCAAGGCCGCGACGCCGATCTGTTCGATCGCTCCATCGACCTGCTGGTGAGCCGCCTGCGTCAGCGTCTGCTGGACGACGCCCGCGAACCGGCCTACATCAAGACGGTTCGCAGCGAGGGCTATGTGTTTTCCCTGCCGGTGGAAATCGTGGGAGCACCCACATGAATCTCTCGATGCGCTGGCCTCGCACCCTGGCCTCACGGTTGTCGCTGATTTTCCTGATCGGCCTGATCCTCGCCCAGGCGCTGTCCTTCGGCGCGCAGTACTACGAGCGCTACGAAAGCGCGAAAAACACCATGCTCGGCAACCTCGAGACCGACGTCTCGACGTCCATCGCCATCCTTGACCGCTTGCCGGCCGAAGAGCGCGCAGGCTGGCTGAAACAGCTGGACCGGCGCAATTACCGCTATTTGCTCGATGACGGCTTGCCGGGCACCTCAATGGACATGGACATGCCCGAGGCACCCATCGCCGTGACTTCGATCAAGGACGCTATCGGCATGGAGTACCCCATGACCGTGACCGACATTCCGGGCCCGCAGAAACGCTTTCAGGTCCATCTGAAACTGGCGGACGGCAGCCCGGTGACCATCGACGTGCGCCCTTCGATGCTGCCGCTGTCGCCCTGGCTGCCCTTCGTATTGCTCGGGCAATTGGCGCTGATGATCGCCTGCACCTGGCTGGCCGTGCGGATTGCCATTCGCCCCCTCACCCGCCTCGCCGAGGCCGTGGACACCCTCGACCCCAACACCCACCCGGTGCTGCTGGACGAAAAAGGCCCGACCGAAGTGGCCCACGCGGCCAAGGCTTTTAACGCCATGCAGGCACGCATCGCCGCCTACCTCAAGGAACGCATGCAACTGCTGGCGGCGATCTCCCACGACCTGCAAACGCCGATCACCCGGATGAAATTGCGCGCCGAGTTCATGGACGATTGCGTGGAAAAAGACAAGCTATGGAACGACCTGGGCGAAATGGAACACCTGGTGCGTGAAGGCGTGGCCTATGCCCGCAGCGTCCATGGCGCCACCGAAGAAAGTCGCCGCACCGATCTGGACTCGTTCCTCGACAGCCTGGTGTTCGACTATCAGGACGTGGGCAAGGACGTTCATCTGAGCGGCAAAAGCGCCGCCGTCATCGATACCCGCCCCCACGCCTTGCGTCGGGTATTGGTGAACCTGACGGACAACGCCCTGAAATTCGCCGGTGCCGCCGAATTGCTGGTAGAAAAAAAGGCTGACGGCAGCGTGTCGGTCAAAGTCATGGACCGGGGTCCTGGCATTGCCGAAGAGGAACTGGCCCAGGTCATGGAGCCGTTCTATCGCGTGGAGAACTCACGTAACCGCAGCACCGGTGGCACCGGCCTGGGCCTTGCGATTGCGCAACAACTGGCGTTGGCGATCGGGGGATCGCTGACCTTGAGCAATCGTGAAGGTGGGGGGTTGTGCGCCGAGCTCAAACTGAAAGGGTAATGGCATCAATCACGACGCACACTGTAGGAGCGAGCTTGCTCGCGAAAAACCCGAGGGCACCGCTGGGCATCTGATTTTTCGCGTTATCGTTCACGACCATCGCGAGCAAGCTCGCTCCTACAGATGCAGGTTCGCAGGAAAAACCTGTGCCACTGCTGATTGCATATACGCTTAGTAAAAATCCAGCGACCGGGATACTAAGCGATGGACGACAACAGAAGGCCGATCAAGGCGCGCTCTACGGGGTGGGCCAAGCGCATCACCGACCTGCTGGTCAAACGCGACATTTCGCCCAATCAGATCTCCGTCGCCAGCGTGTTCTTTGCCCTCGCTGGCGCGGTTGCACTGAATATCGATAACGGTGTCATCGGCTCGATCTGCTGCGCCGCCGCCATTCAGCTACGCCTGCTGTGCAATCTCTTCGACGGCATGGTGGCCATCGAAGGCGGAAAACAATCCGACATCGGCAGCCTCTACAACGAATTCCCCGACCGTATCGCCGACAGCCTGCTGATTGTCGGGCTCGGCTACGCCATTGCGCAGCCGGAGCTCGGCTGGTTTGCCGCCCTGGCCGCCGCGCTGACGGCCTATGTCCGGGTGTTCGGTGGTTCCATCGGCCTGAAGCAGAACTTCATTGGCCCAATGGCCAAACAGCACCGGATGGCCGTAATGACCGTCGGCCTGCTGCTCAATGCCATTGAGGCCAACGTGTATGACACGCACTATGTGCTGTTGTTGACGCTGGTCATCATCGCCATCGGTGCCGCCGCAACCTGCGTTACCCGAACCCTAGCGATCTCCAGGCAACTGAAGGAGGCCGGCCATGTGGATCAGTAATGCCCTGATCGCGGTGCTTCGATTGCTGATCGGCGTCACCGCCCGTTGGGAAAGCCCGCCGGATCTTGCGCGCCAGCGCATCTACTTCGCCAACCACACCAGCCACATGGACACCCTGGCGATCATCGCGGCCCTGCCCCCTGAAGCCAGGGTCAATGTCAAACCGGTCGCCGCTGCCGATTACTGGGGCAAGAACCGGTTTCTCTCGTACATCTCCCAGCGAGGGCTCAATGCGGTCCTGATCGAACGCAATCCGGCACCGGGCACCAATGTGCTGGAGCCGATCTTCGATGTGGTGCGGGCCGGCCATTCGATCATCATTTTCCCGGAAGGCACTCGCTCGACCCAGGCCTTGCCGGGGGAGTTCAAATCCGGGTTGTACCGGTTGAGCGAGTCCTTTCCCGATGTCGACCTGGTGCCCATCTACCTGGAAAACCTCCATCGCTCCATGCCCAAAGGCAAACACGTACCGTTGCCGATCATCTGCACGATCCGCATCGGCAACCCGTTGCCACGAATCGCGGGCGAAGAAAAACAGGTGTTCCTGGAGCGGGCGCGTGACGCCATCGTGAGGCTGTCGACATGAGTCTTGAAGAAAAATTCCTGTGGTTCTTTGCCGCCATCGCCTGTCTATTGGCGGTCGCGTCCGTCATTGGTCGAGTCCTGGCCAAACGGGCCACGACCGAAGCCGCGATCTCCACCATCGAAAACCTGAATCAGCGGGTGAATGCCTGGTGGGGGATGGTGATCATCTTCTTCGTGTCCTGGTTGCTGGGGCCGAATGCAACGGTGGTCCTGTTTGGTTTCATATCACTGTTTGCGCTCAGGGAATTCATCACCCTGACCCCGACGACACTGGGTGACCATAACGCGCTGTTTTCGGCGTTTTTCATCCTGATCCCGCTGCAGTATCTGCTGATCGGCACCCACTGGTACTCGATGTTCACCTTGTTGATTCCGGTGTATGCCTTCCTGCTGCTGCCGGCGATTGCGGTGCTGAGCCAGGACACGGAGGCCTTTCTGGAAAGAACGGCGAAGATCCAGTGGGGGGTGATGATCTGCATTTATTGCATCAGCCACGCGCCGGCGCTTTTGCTTCTGGATCTGCGAGGCTTCAGCGGGCAAAACGCACTGCTGCTGTTCTACCTGGTGTTCGTCGTTCAACTGAGCGATGTGTTGCAGTACGTCTTCGGCAAGCTTTTCGGCAAACGCAAGGTCGCGCCACTGGTGAGCCCGTCAAAAACCGTGGAAGGCCTGGTAGGTGGCGGGCTGTCCGCCACGCTGATCGGCGGTTGCATGTACTGGATGACACCCTTCAGTTTCTGGCAGTCGTTGTTGATGTCCCTGGTGATCGTGGTGATGGGGTTCCTCGGGGGACTGGTCATGTCGGCGATCAAACGCAGCCTGAGTGCCAAGGACTGGGGCACCATGATCAAGGGACATGGCGGTATGCTCGACCGGATGGACTCGATCTGCTTTGCAGCGCCGATCTTCTTTCATCTGACGCGGTATTTCTTCTCCGCTTGACCCCTATGTGGGAGCGAGCAAGCCCGCTCCCACAGGGGGTTATGGTGTTTGGGGGATTGTGTTGGGTCAGGCAGCTACGCCAACCACCCCTTCCCCCTGCATCTGCCGCAACAACGCCAAGCCGTTATCAAAGAATGCTTGCGAGCCGGTCATCCCCGCCTCTACCGACAACTCTTGCAGCTGCGCACGCCCATTCAACTCGGGAAACTCGCCGATGCGCTGCAACAACCGCCACGCCAACGGGGTCAACGCGGAGAACTTCACACTCCAGTCTTCGGACCGGCGTACCAGCAGTAGCGTCGGTTGCTCCGGTGCGGTATCCGGCTGGTAACCGGGTCCCACCAACTGCACCGGCCAGGCATACGCCAGCGGCCAGGCCAGTGGCGAAACCTGCAACGGGCGATCCAGCAACGCGTCAGCATCGCCGGAGGGCAACGGCTCCGCCTCGGATTGTTGCAGAGCCATTTCCACCCATTCGTAGTGCGCCAGCTCCACCATGTATGGCGGCCACGAACCGGCGTTCAGCGCCGCAGGTTCAGCGGCGAGAAACTCGACGAACTCCTCGGCGATTTCACCGAATTTCGGTGTATGGGCGCGGTAATCACGCAGGAACATCCGCACCAGTTCCCGCCAGCGCTTATCGCCGAGAATCTTCACCAGCACCGGAAAGGTGCCGCTGATCAGCGACGACAAATTGTTGAACACCAGCTCACGGTAGACACGCGCCCGCGCCGGGTCCATTTCCGGGGGTGGCGCGCAGTGGTCGGGATCGCGCAGGTACTGGCCCATGCTGCTTTGCTGATCAAACAACGAGCGCTTAGCCACGGTTCACCTCCCGGGTCTGCAACCGGCGAATGGTCTGTAATTCAGCGACCAGCTCGGAAAACGCCGGAAAGTTGAAATCCCGCTCCAGCAAGGTCGGTTGCGCGCCGAACCGGGCATAGGCCTCGGACAATAACGACCACACCGCCGGTTTGACCGATGCGCCATGGGTGTCGATTTTCAAGGTGTCGGACTCATCGAAGTGTCCGGCGATGTGCATGGCCACCACACGGTCCGCATCGATGCCGGCCAGGAAGGAACGTGGATCGAAGCCGTGGTTGATCGAATTGACGTAGACGTTGTTGACGTCCAGCAACAGGTCGCAATCAGCTTCGCGCAGCACGGCGTTGGTGAAGGTCACCTCGTCCATATCCTGCTGTGGCGCGGCGTAGTAGGAGACGTTTTCCACCGCCAGGCGCCGACCGAGAATGTCCTGGGCCTGACGGATGCGCGCGGCGACGTGATGCACCGCTTCTTCGGTAAAGGGCAGCGGCAACAGGTCGTAAAGGTGACCGTCATCGCTGCAGTAACTCAGGTGCTCGCTGTACAGCGGCACATTGTAGTGATCGAGAAACACCCGCACCTCTTGCAAAAACCCGACGTCCAGCGGCGATGGCCCGCCCAGGGACAGCGACAAACCGTGGCACGACAACGGATAACGCTCGGCCAGGGCCCGCAGCGCCGCGCCATGGGCGCCGCCGATGCCGATCCAGTTCTCCGGCGCGACTTCCAGAAAATCGAAATGGCCGGCCGGAGCAGCCTGGAGGTCTTTCATTAAACCGCGACGCAAGCCGAGCCCGGCGCTGGCCTTGGCTGATGTGATGGGGGTCTGCATGGTGTCGATCTCAAGGGTTGTCAGAACGTAATCACAGTTAACCGAAACGGTGTATCGGCTCTGTGTTGCGCACCGACGGAAAACGGCAGGACTTGTATCTTCGGGGGGCCTGTACACACTGCGATACACTTTCCCAAGAGCCCCCCTCCGCTTGGATTTACGCCAGGTCGTACTTCTCACGCACCAGATGGCCGATGCCCATGCGGTCCAACACATTCATGGGGCACAGGAAGGTCACGCGCACGGTACCCGGCAGGCGACTGATGTCGATGGAGCCGGTGATGGTGGCGCGGTTGAGCACTTCGTCATACGGCAGGCCGGTGACATTGGCGGCGCGCTGCAAGCCGTTTTCCACCGCCAGGTTGAGGTTTTCGCCGCTGCCGATGAAGGTGATCGGGCCGCTCTGCTCGATCTCGTGCTGACCCCAACGCTCACCCAGCGCGCGGACATTGGCCCGTTGTTCGGCGTTCATGGGCCGCGCCATCGGCGGCAAGTCATCGAGGTTTTGCAGGAGGATCGGGCCTTCCAGCGTCAGGTTTTTCACCACCTGCACCACCACTTCGGTTTCCCCGGAGCAATCGGTGGCATGCCCGGCGATCTCGCCATTGCCCTGCTGGGCATGCATGTCGCCCATGTACACCCCGGCCCCCGGTACTTTCACCGGGCAGATCAACACGCAACCTTCGCGGATCGAGTTGGTGTCCATGTGGCCGTCGGTCTTGGCCGCGTGCAGCTCTTCGCGGGTCATGCCGAAACGGTGCGGTGCGTTGATCAGGTACTGGCCGAAATCGGCGCAGTTGTGCGAGTCGGGCAAATCGCGGGACGGCATGGTGCCGATGTTACCGAGGAACGGGCGCATGTGCGCGGCGACACCGGGGATGTCGGCACGGGCCAGGGACAGGATCGAATGTTGCGCGGCAAATTCCGGCAGCGCCGACATTTCGGAGGCATCGCCGGCCAGCCGGTTGGCGATGTCCTGGTTGACCGTCAGGCTGACCTGGTTCTGCGCATCGAACACGATCACATAACCGTGGCTGAAGCGAAACGCGCTGACCTCCGCGCCACAATTGTTGCAGCGAATCGCGTCTTCGCCAATGCCTTCGACATGGCTGGCCGGATGCTCGGTGCCGCACTTGGAGCAGAACTTCGAGACGAACGGATCGCCGTTGTAGCGCCCCTCGACGAAGGACATGACCCCGGAGGAAGTGGCCAGCGAGGTGACACGCATGCTTTTGATCTTGATGGCCACGGCGTCGCCGATTTGCGCACCGGCAATGGCCACCGGTTGCGTCACTTCATGGCCGCCTTCAAACGCTGGCGTGATCATCGGTCCCCAACAGCCTGGCGGCGTCCCGGTGATCAGGGTGCCGCCGTCGGCCAGCGGACCGAGCATCGGCTGACTCGGGCCGATGATGCCGTTGGTGTAACGATCGACCCGCAGGCGATCGACTGGCGGGGTGTCGAGATTGGGTTCAGGCGCAAGCGTTGTCATTGTGGTCCCCTTGGCCGCATCAGGCGCGGCACAGAGTCGAAAGCGAACGGCCGCCGACGCAGGCGGCCAGGGAAAGGGTCTTGGCCGCCACGGTTCAACGGCGCCAAAACAACCTGAACAGTTCATCGCAGGTTTGTATCTGGTCTGTGTTCGGTGGTGGCTTTGAGTTCAGGCGGACTGTATCGGGAGGTCGGTTAGATACATTTGGATACATGCGATCTTCGATATCACTGCTGAGCCCTGTGGAAGCGAGCCTGCTCGCGAAAGCTGCCTTTGAGTCGAAAGGGAGTTGCCTGACCCACCGCCTTCGCGAGCAGGCTCGCTCCCACAAAGGACCCTCGTCGCCTGAGATAGCGCCCTTCTCTCCCCGAACTAAACTTAACCCACGCAGGACGTGCCTTTGTCCTGTTCATTCTCACGACCACCGCCCAGGGCGAACGTGTCGACCACCAACGCCTCTGGACCGTGATCCTCCCGAAGGAGCACACGTGATGGACGAGGCCAGACTCAACGATTTCATGGGCAAACTGGTTAACGACATGGGCGGCGCAGCGATGCTCGCCAATGTCATCCTCGGCGAAGAACTTGGTCTGTACCGGGCCATGGCCGACAGCCAGCCGATCAGCCCCGAAGCACTTGCCGCCAAGACCGGTTGCAACCCCCGCCTGGTGCGCGAATGGCTCAGCGCCCATGCCGCCTCGGGGTATATGGAACACACCGACGGAAAATTCCGCCTCCCTGAAGAACAAGCATTGGCCCTGGCCATCGAAGACTCGCCGGTCTACATCGCGGGCGGTGTCGGGGTGGTCGCGTCGTTCTTCCATGACAAGGACAAACTGGTCAACGCCATGCGCGGCAACGGCGCCCTGCCCTGGGGCGATCACCATCCGTGCATGTTCAGCGGCACGGAACGGTTCTTCCGGCCCGGCTACAAGGCTCACCTGATCGCCGAATGGCTGCCGGCCCTCGACGGCGTGATGGCCAAACTGGAGGCCGGTGCCAAAGTGGCAGACATCGGCTGCGGCCATGGCGCATCGACGGTGATCATGGCCCAGGCCTTCCCCAATTCGCGGTTCGTCGGTTTCGACTACCACGCGCCCTCCGTCACCGTCGCGACCCAGCGTGCCGAGGAAGGCGGTGTATCCGGCCGGGCACGGTTCTTCCAGGGTACGGCGAAAAGCTACCCCGGCGACGACTATGATCTGGTCTGCTATTTCGACTGCCTGCACGACATGGGCGATCCGGTGGGCGCGGCCAAGCATGCCTACGAGTCGTTGAAGCCGGACGGCACGGTGTTGCTGGTGGAGCCGTTCGCCAACGATTCGCTGGACGACAACATCACCCCGGTCGGCCGGTTGTTCTACGCCGCTTCGACCTTCATCTGCACGCCGAACTCGCTGTCCCAGGAAGTCGGCCTAGGGCTCGGTGCCCAGGCAGGCGAGGCGCGGTTGCGCAAAGTCTTCACCGAGGCGGGATTCAGCACATTCCGGCGGGCCACGGAGACGCCGTTCAACCTGATTCTGGAGGCGCGTAAATAAACACCGCGCAAATACTGTAGGAGCACGGCTTGCCGGCGATGGCGTCCTCAAGATCGCTATCGTCGGAACGCCGCCCGGAGACAAGCTTTGCTCCTACAAAGGATGCATTGCGATCGTAGCCAATGATCGGCAAATGCTAATCTGCAGGCACTCAACCGCGGAGTGCTGAACGTGTTCGACCCCCTCATTCATGAACAGCTCGACCGACTCCAGCAACTCATGACCGACGAGCCATTCGTGGTCCTGACCGGTGCCGGCATCAGCACCCCGTCTGGCATTCCGGACTATCGCGACAACCAGGGTGTGCGGCGCGGCCGGCAGCCAATGATGTATCAGGAATTCCTCTCGGCGCCCGAATCCCGACGACGTTATTGGGCCAGGGCGATGCTCGGCTGGCCGCGCGTGCGCCAGGCTCAGCCGAACGTGGCCCACGACACCCTGGCCCGCTTGCAAAGCAATCGGCAAATCAGCGGGCTGATCACCCAGAACGTCGACACCCTGCACGACCAGGCCGGCAGCCATGACGTGATCGAACTCCACGGCAGCCTGCACCGGGTGTTGTGCCTGGATTGCGGAAAACGCAGCGAGCGCGACTCGATCCAGCACCTGATGGAAGCGCAAAACCCGTATCTGGCCGGCGTCGACGCTGTGCAGGCCCCGGATGGCGACACCCTGCTGGACCCTGCTTTCGAATTGCGTTTCCAGGTCCCGCAATGCCCCCATTGCGCGGGTGAACGGATGAAGCCGGACGTGGTGTTTTTTGGCGAGAATGTCGCACAGGAAACGGCGGCAAAAGCCATGGCCGCGGTGGAAAAGGCGGCGGGGTTACTGGTGGTGGGCTCGTCGCTGATGGCCTACTCGGCGTTTCGCCTGTGCCGGGCGGTGGTGGATCAGGGCAAGCCATTGCTGGCGATCAACCTGGGCAAGACGCGGGCGGATGAGATTCTGGATTTGAAGATCGAAGGGTCGTGCGAGCAACTATTGCCGCTATTGGCACAACGCCTTTCTCTCTGATCAACCTAGAACCCTGTGGGAGAGTGATCACTGATTGGAAACTCGCTCACCAAGGTTCTCTTCTTTAAACACATCGAACAACGCCTGCGCTGCCGCCGACAGCTCTCCCCCCGGCAAGGTCAGCACGCCGATCGCCCGCTCCACCACCGGTTCGCGCAGGGTAATGCAACACGCGCCCAGTTCGCGCATTTGCCCGGCGCACAAGGCCGGTACGGCGCTGACGCCCAACCCGCTGGCGACCATGCGCCCGACGGTCGCCAGTTGATGGCTTTCAAACTCCACCGGCAGCTTCATGCCCCGAACCTGCAAATGCTCTTCCAGCATCACCCGCACCGTCGACGGCCGTTGCAAGGTGATGAACGGTTCCTTGAGCAAGGTCTGCCAGTCAATTTGATCCAGCTCGACCAGTGGCGAGTCATGGGGCACCACCGCCACGAACCGGTCGATGTACAGCGGGGTGAATTGCAGCGAGGAACTCATGGTCGGCTCGAACGCCACCCCCAGTTCCACCTGGCGGTCACGGACCATTTCCAATACCTGCTCGTTGATCACATCGTTGACC
Organism: Pseudomonas sp. G(2018); assembly: GCF_005502415.1. NCBI lineage: Bacteria > Pseudomonadati > Pseudomonadota > Gammaproteobacteria > Pseudomonadales > Pseudomonadaceae > Pseudomonas > Pseudomonas sp. G(2018). The sequence continues at coordinate 17,864 of NZ_SCOO01000040.1, forward strand.
GTGACGTTGACATTCGGGTACCGGGCGCGGAATGTCTTGAGGATCGGTGGCAGCAGGTTACCTGCGAAAGAAGGCATGGCCGCCAGGGTTACGCGGCCGCGCTGCAGAGTGAAACGCTGGCGCAGTTCATCCTCGGCATTGTCCCAGTCGGCGATCAGGCGACGCGCCAAAGGCACCAGGGACTCGCCCTCGGCGGTCAGTGCCACGTTACGGGTGTTGCGGGTGAATAGCCGTCCGCCAAGGCCCTCTTCCAGCGCCTTGATGGTCAGGCTCAAGGCCGATTGCGACAGGTGCAGGCGTTCGCAAGCCACGGCAAAACTCAGGCTCTGGGCCACGGCCAGAAAGGCGCGGATCTGCTTGATGGTCATGGTCGCTTCGCTCCAGTTGTAAGCTACAAGCTTCAAGCTGCAAGTTGAAAAGCAGCGATTTGTTGAGTTTTATGAATTAATCGACATTAAAAATCAACTTAACAAATGAATTCTCCGGCGCGACACTCAACCCCATACGGCTAGCCAGCCGCCCACAAAGAATAAAAGAGGTGCATATGGCAGGTTTCGACAAGCGCGTGAGTTCCTACGAGGAAGCCCTGGCAGGTCTTGAAGACGGCATGACCGTGATCGCTGGCGGCTTCGGCCTGTGCGGCATCCCGGAAAACCTGATCGCCGAGATCAAGCGCAAAGGCACCCGCGACCTCACCGTCGTGTCCAACAACTGCGGCGTCGACGGTTTCGGTCTCGGCGTGCTGCTGGTAGACCGGCAGATCAGCAAAGTGGTGGCCTCCTACGTCGGCGAGAACAAGCTGTTCGAAGAGCAACTGCTCAAAGGCGAAATCGAAGTCATCCTGACTCCCCAAGGCACCCTCGCCGAAAAAATGCGCGCGGGCGGTGCCGGCATCCCGGCCTTCTTCACCGCCACCGGCGTCGGCACCCCGGTCGCCGAGGGCAAGGAAGTGCGCGAATTCCATGGCCGCAAGTACCTGATGGAAGAATCCATCACCGGTGACTTCGCCATCGTCAAAGGCTGGAAAGCCGACCATTTCGGTAACGTGATCTATCGCCACACCGCCCAGAACTTCAACCCGCTGGCCGCCACCGCCGGCAAGATCACCGTGGTAGAAGTCGAGGAAATCGTCGAACCCGGCGAGCTGGACCCGTCGCAGATCCACACCCCTGGCATCTACGTCGATCGGGTCATTTGCGGCACGTTCGAGAAGCGCATCGAACAGCGCACCGTGCGTAAGTGATCCCCTGCCCCCGGACCGAATGAAGGAAAAACAACAATGGCACTTTCCCGCGAACAAATGGCTCAACGCGTCGCCCGCGAAATGCAGGACGGCTTCTACGTGAACCTGGGCATCGGCATTCCGACCCTGGTCGCCAACTACATCCCCGAAGGCATGGAAGTCATGCTGCAGTCGGAAAACGGCCTGCTGGGCATGGGTCCTTTTCCTACTGAAGAAACCATCGATGCCGACATGATCAACGCCGGCAAACAAACCGTGACCGCGCGCATCGGCGCTTCGATCTTTTCCTCGGCCGAGTCCTTCGCGATGATTCGCGGCGGTCATGTCGACCTGACCGTGCTCGGTGCCTTTGAAGTCGACGTGCAAGGCAACATCGCCTCGTGGATGATCCCCGGCAAGCTGGTCAAGGGCATGGGCGGCGCCATGGACCTGGTGGCGGGTGCAGACAACATCATCGTGATCATGACCCACGCGTCCAAGGACGGTGAGTCCAAGCTCCTGTCCCAATGCAGCCTGCCCCTGACCGGCGCCGGGTGCATCAAGCGTGTGCTGACCGACCTGGCCTACCTGGAAATCGAAAACGGCGCGTTCATTCTCAAAGAGCGTGCACCGGGTGTCAGCGTCGAAGAGATCGTCGCCAAAACCGCCGGTAAACTGATCGTGCCGGACCACGTTCCGGAAATGCAGTTCGCCGCCCAGTGAGGAATCATTCCATGCAAGAAGTCGTCATTGTTGCCGCCACGCGCACCGCGATCGGCAGTTTCCAGGGTGCCCTGGCCAATGTTTCCGCGGTTGACCTGGGCGCTGCGGTGATCCGTCAACTGCTGGCGCAAACCGGCCTGGATCCTGCGCAAGTCGATGAAGTGATCATGGGCCAGGTGTTGACCGCCGGCGCCGGGCAAAACCCTGCGCGCCAGGCCTCGATCAAGGCCGGCCTGCCCTTCGCCGTACCCGCCATGACCTTGAACAAGGTCTGCGGCTCGGGCTTGAAAGCCCTGCACCTGGCTACCCAGGCCATTCGCTGCGGCGACGCCGATGTGATCATCGCCGGCGGCCAGGAAAGCATGAGCCTGGCCAACTACGTCATGCCTGGTGCTCGCACCGGCCTGCGCATGGGCCACGCGCAAATCGTCGACACCATGATCAGCGACGGCCTGTGGGATGCGTTCAACGATTACCACATGGGCATCACCGCCGAGAACCTGGCCGAGAAGTACAGCCTGAGCCGTGAGCAGCAGGATGCCTTCGCCGCCGCCTCGCAGCAGAAAGCCACGGCCGCCATCGAAGCCGGGCGTTTTGCCGATGAGATCACGCCGATCCTGATCCCGCAGCGCAAGGGCGATCCGCTGTCCTTCGCCACCGACGAACAGCCACGGGCCGGCACTACCGCCGAATCCCTGGGCAAGCTGAAAGCGGCCTTTAAAAAGGACGGTTCGGTGACCGCCGGTAACGCTTCGTCGCTGAACGACGGTGCCGCTGCCGTAATCCTGATGAGCGCGGAAAAAGCCAAAGCCCTGGGCCTGCCGGTACTGGCGAAAATCGCTGCCTACGCCAACGCCGGCGTGGACCCGGCGATCATGGGCATCGGCCCGGTATCGGCTACGCGCCGCTGTCTGGACAAGGCCGGTTGGTCGATTGACCAATTGGACCTGATCGAAGCCAACGAAGCGTTCGCCGCACAATCGCTGGCCGTGGCCAAGGACCTGGAATGGGACTTGAGCAAGGTCAACGTCAACGGCGGCGCCATCGCCCTCGGCCACCCGATCGGTGCCTCGGGTTGCCGCGTGCTGGTGACCCTGCTGCATGAAATGATCAAGCGCGACGCCAAGAAAGGCCTCGCCACCCTGTGCATCGGTGGTGGTCAAGGCGTGGCATTGGCGATCGAGCGGGCGTAAAGCGTTCAACAGACTGCGCGGGGACCCACGAAGAGCCGCGCAGTCTGGCTACACCGCCAGTGTTTCTAAAGCTCTTTCGTCGCAGGGCCATCAGGCGGTGAAGCCACCGTCGGCAATAATGTCGGCGGCGGTGACGAACGCCGCTCCGGGGCTGGCCAGGAAAGCCACGACGCTGGCGATATCTTCGGGTTTGCCGTAACGGCCGATGGCGATGCCGGGGCCGACAATCTGGCTGACCGGGCCGCCGTCCGGGTTCATGTCGGTGTCGGTCGGGCCTGGATGGACGGTGTTGACGGTAATACCCTTGGGCCCGAGATCACGGGCCAGGCTGCGGTTGAAACCGGCGATGGCGCCTTTGGTCAGGGTGTACAGCGAGGCGGTGGGGAACGCGGCGTAATGGGTCATCGACGAACCGATGTGGATAATCCGACCGCCCGTCTTCATGTTGCGCGCCGCTTCCTGGGTGGCAACAAACACTCCGGTGACGTTGACCGCGATCATGCGTTGATAGTCGTCGAAGCTGATGTCCTCAATCGGTCCGCCCAAGGCGATGCCGGCGTTATTGACCAGAATGTCCAGGCTGCCAAACGCTTCGAGGGTGCGCGTCACCGCCCCACGCACCGCCACCGGATCACCGGCATCGGCGGCAATCGCCAGGGCACGGCCACCAGCGGCTTCGATGGCCTGCACCACCTCAAAAGCTTTGGTCGGGGATGCGCTGAAGGTCAGCACGACGTTGGCACCGTCAGCCGCCAGGCGCTTGGCGATGGCCGCGCCGATGGAGCGGGAACCGCCAGTGACCAGTGCGGTTTTGCCGGCAAGAGGAAGTTGAGACGTCATGGTTTTTTCACTCCGTGGGTTGGGGATGGAGTGAATACTGCGCTTGCCATTGGTAACTGATTAGCGGGTAATGACTTGAATGATTTTCAAGCCTTGCTAACAGGTGCCCACCGTGGAAACCCTCGCCAACCTCGAATCCTTTGTGCGCAGCGCCGAAACCGGCAGCTTTTCCGCGGCCGCCCGTTTGCTCGCACTGACCCCGGCCGCCGTCAGCCGCAATGTGGCGATACTCGAGCGCAACATCGGCGTGCGCCTGTTCCAGCGCTCGACCCGCAAGCTGTCGCTGACCGAGGCTGGTGAGCGTTTTCTGGCCAACATCGGCGGGAACCTGGAAGCGTTGCAAGCGGCGATCGACGCAGTCACGACCGATCGGGGCACGCCTGCGGGGGTGCTCAAGGTCAGCTTGGCGCCGACCTTCGGCATCGGCCATATCCTGCCGCTGTTGCCGGCCTTTCTGGCGCGCTACCCACTGATCCGCCCGGAATGGCATTTCGAAAACCGCGCCGTGGACCTGATTGCCGAAGGTTATGACGCGGCCATCGGCGGTGGCTTCGAATTGACGCCGGGGGTCGTCTCGCGAACCCTGGCGCCGGCGCAGGTGGTGGCCGTTGCATCACCGGCTTATCTGGCTGCATGCACTGCACCCGCCAGCCCGGCTGCTCTGTCCCGACATCAGGGCATCGTGATGCGCGGCACCCGCACCGGGCGCATTCGCCAGTGGGTCATGCGCGATGCAGCGGGAAATGAGGAACTGGCCAGTCTGAACGAAAACATCGTACTCAACGATCCTGCCGCCATGCGTGAAGCCGCGATCCTCGGTCTGGGCGTGACGTTGCTGGTATTGTCCGATGTGTTGCCGAACATCCAGCGCGGTGAACTGGTGCGGCTGTTGCCGGACTGGCATGGCGATGCGGGGGGGATTTCGCTGTACTACCCGAGCCGGACACTGATGCCGGCCAAGACCCGGGTGTTTATTGATTTTGTGGTTGAGGCGTTTCAGGCTCAGACCGCGTAATCGTTCTTCGCGGGCAGGCCCGCTCCCACATTTGGAATGCATTCACTCTGTGGGAGCAACTGTCTTCACCCTGCCATTCGTCACCGCCATTCGGTGCCGTCTCTCAGCATGGCATTCAGCCTGATCAGCAGTACCCGCATGCAGGCAAGAGCGCGACTTTCGCGCTCTTGCCTCGCTCCCGAAGACCGTCATAACGTGCCTTGAAGTCAGGCTGATGACGGATTACCACCCAGCAGGACATGTACAGCGCTCGTCTAACACGGGCTCTCCCTCCATAGATTTGACGTTTTCCACTGTGATCGCCGCGTTGACCATGAGCGCCAAGGCCAGGGAGCCGATGGTATCGATGCGCGCCAGTTTAACCGCGTCCTGCTTGCTGGCCTGGTCCTTGCCGATCAGCCGCGTTTGCACGATCGAGGTGTGCAGGTAGAGGTTATGCGGCATCACCGTGGCCCCGAGAATGCCGATGGCCAGGTACAGCGGCGCAGCATCGGCGAGAGCGGACAGTGATGGCGTGAAGCCTTGGGCGACATCCGGCCAGAAAGGCTTGATCAACAGCAGCTCGACAAAGAAACACGCGCCAATGGTGCCCACCAGCACCAGCATGATCGCTTCCAGACGACGGAAGCCACGGTTCTGCAGGGCCAGCACCAGCAAGGTGTCGAACATGGACTCCAACGATTACGCGTGCTGTCTGGATGACCGCAGTGCCTGAGCGTTTTTCGCGAGCGCGCTCGCTCTACAGGGGATACTTTGTATACATAAATTGTGTACACATCGAGTAATCCTGCTAATGTTGCCCCTGACACAGGTTGGAGACGTACGCGTGCTGATGCTCAAACTGCTGGTAATTCCAGGTTTCCTGCTGCTGATTTCCCTGGCCGGCAAGCGCTGGGGGCCGAGTGTGGCGGGTTGGTTGTCGGGGTTGCCGGTGGTGGTCGGGCCGATTCTGTTCTTCCTGGCCATCGAACAGGGCGAACTGTTCGCCGCACAATCGGCCCTGGCAGCGCTGTCAGCCATGTTCGCGATGATTGCCTTCTGCGTCACCTATGCGCAGGTCGCCCAGAGAGCGCAATGGCCGCTGGCGCTGACGATTTCGCTGTCAGTCTGGGCGGCAGTCGCCGTGGTGCTGTCGTTGATCCCGCCGTCACTGCTGGTATCCGTGCTTGCCGCCGCCTCTGCCCTTTTGGCCGCGCCCTACCTGTTCCCCTCGGTGCAACCGATCGTTTCCGGCCCGGCGCCAAAGTCCGACAAACTGCTGCTGCGCATGGTCGCTGGCGCCCTGCTGACTTTGGCCGTTACCCTGCTCGCCAGCACCGTCGGTGACCGCTGGAGCGGGCTGCTTGCGGTGTTCCCGGTGCTGGGCAGTGTGATGGCGGTGTTCTCCCAGCAAACCCGTGGCCCGGCGTTTACCGCTGCCCTGCTGCGCGCAACGGCGACCGGTATGTATTCATTCTCGGCGTTCTGCCTGGTATTGGCGCTGGCGTTACCCGGCATGGGGATGAGCGCGTTTGCCCTCGGCGTGGCCGTGTCGGTGGCGATGCTGGGCGTGACCAAGCGCCTGCTGGCGCGTCCTGTCGGCCCGGTGACGGCGGACGCTGGACGAACCGCGATCAAGCGCTAAGCTGCATCAGGTCATCGGGCAAGGAAGTCGCCCGTTCTACGACTGAAGGAACAGACATGGCCACGTCTCGCGTCCGTAGTGCCCACTCCGCCACCGCGGTCGGCGTGATCGCGATCTTTCTCTGGTCCTGTCTGGCGTTACTGACCACCCTCACCGAAGGCCTGCCGCCGTTCGAAGTGCTGACCCTGAGCTTCGGCGTGGCGTTCGTCGCCAGCCTGCTCATCCTGGGTCGCCACGGAATCAACGGGTTCAACAGTTGGCGTCAACCCTGGGCGGTATGGGCGACGGGCTTTGTCGGCATCTTCGTTTATCACGCGCTGTACTTTTTCGCCCTCAAGGCTGCGCCGGCGGCCGAAGCCAGCCTGATCAATTACCTGTGGCCGCTGCTACTGGTGCTGCTGTCGGCCTTCGCCGCCGCGGAGAAGCTGCACAAGCGCCAGGTACTCGGCGCCCTGTTGGGCCTGGCGGGCACGGCGTTCATCATGCAGCAACGCGGCTCGGACTCCGCCGCCGCGATGCCGATACCCGGATACCTCGCGGCGTTTGGCTGCGCCTTGATCTGGGCCGGTTATTCGGTGTTCAACCGCCGTTTCAAGGAAGTGCCGAGCAGCATCATCGGGGGCATCTGCGGCATGTCTGCGGTGGGCGGCCTGATCTGTCACCTGGCTTTCGAGACCACGGTGTGGCCCGACGCGCGTCAGTGGGCAGCGCTTGTCGTTCTCGGGCTGGGCCCGGCGGGACTGGCGTTTTTTGCCTGGGACCACGCCACCAAACACGGCAACCTGGCCACTTTGGGCGCGCTGTCCTACCTGGCTCCGCTGGTTTCCACCCTGCTGCTGATCGTCGTCGGGCGCAGCCACGCCAGCCCGCTCCTGATGATCCCCGCATTACTGATTATTGCCGGTGCGGTCATCGCCACTTCACAACCGACGATCAAAACGCCTACAACACCCTCGATCGTTTCGCACGAGTAACCCAACAACTCCGCACACCCAGCAACTCTGGCAGTCTTCCTACAACGGATACTTCGTAAAAGGATCGAGGAAATATCCAACGTCTTTTGAAGGTTGGCGGTCGGAAATGTGGAGCTTAGGATTTGAATCGGGTGGAGTAAGCGCCCACGCGCTTGGGCAGGGAGTACTTCATCGAGACAGCGACGACAACACCTCACATTCCGAATAGACTGCTTTCCATTGATCCTGGAGATCACCATGAGCACCGAACTTTCCCCCATCGTTTCAGAGTTTGAAACCGAAGAGCAGGCCGCCAGCTATGACCGCTGGTTTCGCGCCAAGGTCCAGGCTTCGCTGGATGATCCACGCCCGAGCATTCCACATGCCGAAGCCATGGCCATGGTTGAAAAAATGTTAGAAGACAAGCGTAAAGCTCGTCTTGCGGCTCGTTAAGTGGAAACTCCAAGCTCTTGACGCCCTGACCGAGATCATCGACTACATCGAGCAATACAGCCCCGCTGCCGCTGCTTCATTGCACCGCACGATTGTGACTGCTACTGAAGGTCTATCCTTCATGCCTTACAGCTTCAAGTCCGGCCGATTGCCCGATACCAGGGAAATGTTTGTCCATCCAAACTATGTGGTGGTCTACCAAGTGAAAGAGCACGTTGAAATACTGACCGTTTTACACGCCAGGCAGGAATACACTCAGCACCCAACATCAATGACCGTCCGTTAGCCCACACTGGAATGCCCGCCAACCTCCATGGGATGATCGCCGCCCCACTGCGCGACCATACCTGGAGATTCACCCATGTCACTGTTGAGTAAAAAAGCCGTTGTCCTGATGCTGGCGGCGGTCGCCACATTGGGGGCTTTGAATGCGCAGGCGGCCAAGGCCCCGGCCAAAGAAGCGACATCGACACAGAAAGTCTCGATGCTCGGCGGCAAGTTCACGTTCACCCTGCCAAAGGGCTTCGTTGCCAACGCGCTGCCAAGCAGCCCTACCGGTGCAAGCGGCACCATGTATGCCAACGAAACGACCAAGACCGTGGTGATCGCGGCTGAAAACAGCTTGCCGGATGGTGCCAAGGTCAAGGACAACGACGGTGCGTTTCTCGACGGCACTGTGGCCGACTTCGACGCGGCGCAACGCAAGGCCCTGCCGGACTACAACAAGCTCAGTGAAAAAAGCCTGACCCTGAAAAGTACCGGGCTGGGTGTGCGTCAAATCGACAGCACCGCCAGCCAAGGTGGCGGCATGACCCTCAACACCACACTGATGGCGGCGTCCGGTAATCGCATGACCGTAATTCAGGTCATTTCCCGCCCTGGCGACATGGCAGCCCACGAGACGCTGATCAAGCAGATCGTCAGCGGCAAATAAGCGTCAAGGGTTGAGGCGCTGCAACCAGGCGCTCAAATCCTGCATTTCTTCGGCGCTGATGCTATGGCCGACACCCTGGTACGCGTGAAACTCAGGCTCGAGTGAGATGCTCTGCAACAGGCTGTTGGCCTCGGTGCCGTCGCTGTACGGCAGACGTTTGTCCGCCGTGCCATGACCGATGAAAATCGCCAGTGACCGGCGTTTTTCATCCGGTTTCAATTCGGACCTGAGTACCGGCAGAATCCGCCCGCTCAACGCAGCGATCCCGCCCACAGCCTCGGGATGCCGCAGGGCGAGTTCGTAGGACATGATCGCGCCCTGGCTGAACCCCACCAGAAACACCTTGTCCGGTTCAGTGTGATACTTGCGCGCCGCCTCTACGACGAAATCCAGCAATAACTGGCCGCTGGACTTCAGATCGTCGGTCTCACCGTTGTAGGCACCTTCGCCCTTCTTGCGAAACCACTGGTAGCTGCCCTCTTCCATCACCATCGGCGCCCGCACTGACAGGTAATTGTATTGCGTGGGCAGCTCATCCTTGATGCCGAACAGATCCTGCTCGTTACTGCCGTACCCGTGGAGGAAAATCACCAGGGGCTGATCGCCGGAATCGGGGTTGGCCCGTTCCAGGTATTTGAGCGGCAGGTCGGTTTGCAGTGGGGTTTGAGCGTGGACAGCGGCAGATGCCAGCAGCGTGAGCAGAGCGAGAATCTTCAACATAAGCCTTCCTTCACAGTGCGCAGGATTCGGGGCAGAGCCTAACACTGTGAGACAGGCAGGGACATTTCAGGTGAAGCCGAGTGCCTCTTCGCGGGCAAGCCTGCTCCCACAGGTTTTGCACGCCTCTGTGGGAGCGGGCTTGCCCGCGATGAGGTCGAATCAAACGGAGTAAATCTCCGGATCAGTCGTTAATCAGTTTGCCCACCCGAATCGGCTCGCGCCCCGCCACTTTCGCCTGCCAGGTCCCCGGTTGCGTATAGCGCCCGCGATCGATGGCAAACAGCACGCCACTGGTGCCCGCCCGTACGGTAGTGACCTTGTCGTTCAACGGGTCGACCACTTCAAACAGTGCATCGCCCTTCTCCACCCATTCACCGGCCTCCCGCAGAAAACTGACCACACCGTGGTGGGGTGCGAACAGGTATTGGGTGCCTTCGAACGGCATGCCCTCGCAGCATTCATCCGGCGCCGCCGGCCAGTTACCCTTGATAAAGCCCTGTTCAGAGAGAAAGCCCAGAATCGCCTCGCAATTGGCTTGCGCCTGATCGACCCGGGTGTCGCCCATGCTTCCCAATTCCAGGGTGGTCGCCAGGTTGGCCGGGGGAATCACCGCGTCGGGGAAGGCCCTGGCCAGGCGCAACCACGGCGAGGAACAGGACTCATCGAAAGAGCTGCCGCCGGAATCTTCACACAGCAGCGCCACGCCGGCCTTCAAGCGCGCCGCCAGGGATCGCCACTGCGGCCAGTGTTGCGGCAAGGCGTAAATATGAATCGCCGCGTCGAAGTCGCAATGCAGATCGAGGGTGATGTCGGCGTCGCAGGCATGACGCAGCAACAAACGATGCATCGCCTCCAGTTGTGAAGCCGGGGCCGGCAAGCCGTCGAGTACTTGGCCCATGGTCTGGCGGATCAGTGCGATATTGGCCTCGGCATCACTGCCCAGACGATCACCGATCAACTGCGCCACCGGGGCACTGAGTTCGACGAATGCGCGATTGAAGTTCTTGCCGCTGCCGAGTTCGAAACGGCCCATGTGGCTGCCTTGCAAGTGCTGATCGAGACCGATGGGGTTGGCCACCGGCACCAGTTCGATCACCCCTTGCAACTGCCCCTGACTTTCCAGCTCGGTCAGGCGTTTCTTCAATTCCCAGGCCGTGCGCATGCCCGGCAACTCATCGGCGTGCAGACTGGCCTGGATGTAGACCTTGCGCGTGCCGGTGCCATAACGAAAGACGCTGAGGGTGCGCTCGGTTCCGAGGTGGCTCCAGGGCAGTGGGTGGTCGATGCGTTGCATTGGAAAACTCCGGTATCTCTGTAGGAGCTGCCTGTGGCAGCTCCTACATGGGAATGTGGTGGCCAGAATAAATCATGAGCATAAAAAAAGTGGCCACCGCGTCAACGGGGCCACTTTTTTCTACGGCGTATTAATGGCCGTAAACGTCAAAATCGAAGTACTTGTCCTGCACTTGCTTGTACTTGCCGTTGGCGCGGATTTCGGTGATGGCGGTGTTGAATTTGTCCGCCAGCTCCTTATCGCCTTTGCGCACAGCAATACCGGCTCCGCCGCCGAAGTATTTGGCATCTTCATAGGTCGGGCCCACGAAAGCGAAGCCTTTACCGGCGTCGGTTTTCAGGAAACCGTCGTCGAGGTTGACCGAGTCGGCCAGCAGCGCGTCGACGCGACCGGAGACCATGTCCAGGTTGGCTTCCTGCTGGGAGCCGTAACGGACCAGCTCGATACCGGCCGGCACCAGCACTTCAGTGGCGAAGCGGTCGTGGGTACTGGCGCGCAGCACACCGACCTTCTTGCCTTTGAGTTCGGTCAGCGGGTCCTTGATGTCGGTACCTGCCTTCATCACGAAGCGCGCCGGGGTGTGGTAGTACTTGATGGTGAAATCGACGTTCTTCTTACGGTCGTCGGTGATGGTCATGGACGACAGGATGGCATCGATTTTCTTGACCTTCAGCGCCGGGATCAGGCCGTCGAACTCTTGCTCGACCCAGGTGCACTTCACTTTCATCTGCTCGCACAGCGCGTCGCCGATATCGACGTCGAAACCGGTGAGTTTGCCGTCAGGGGTTTTCATCGAGAATGGCGGGTAACCGGCTTCGATACCGATGCGGATCGGTTTGGCGTCTTCGGCCACGGCGGTCAGGGACAACATCGACAGTGCCAGGGCACCGAACATCACTAGCTTCTTCATTTATAACTCCTATGTGCGGAGGCTTTTATTGGCAGCTTTGGATAGGCAGCTTTCGGTCGTTCGCTTGTGGCGGACAGGGACCGAAGAGGCCGGCAGTCTAGAGTGGCTTGGGCGGTGGCACAAGATTTCGGCGGCGTTGCGACTGAAGAGCCGTGCTGGCGACGAGCCCTTTTTTGCGGCACATTGAGTGCCAATCTGCCTTGAGAATAGCGTGATGTCCGAGTTGAACCTGATCCAGCACCACCCCGCCGAGGGTCCTGGCGCCATCGCGGCGTGGGCCGACTCCCGTGGCGTGAAGCTGAACGTCTTTCGCGCCGACCTCGGTCAACTGCCCGCAGCGAGCGCGGCGCCAGTGATTCTGTTGGGCGGGCCCTATGAATCCAATGCCGGGCCTGCATGGCTGGAGGCCGAACGCCAGTGGCTGGCACAGAGTCTGGAGCAAGGTGCGGCCGTATTCGCCATTTGCCTGGGGGCACAATTACTGGCCCTTGGCCTGGGGGGTAATGTGCGGCGCATGGAGCGAACTGAAACGGGTTGGACACGCGTTACCTTTATCGATGGTCAGCGTCTGAAGGTGCTGGAATGGCACGAAGACGCCATCGACCTGCCGCCGGCCGCTCAGTTGTTGGCCAGCAGCGAACAGTGTGCACAGCAGATGTACCGCGTAGGCCCGACGCGGGTGGGTTTGCAGTTTCATCCGGAGTGGAATGCCGAGTCAGTGGCTGTGCTGAACCGGCATTTTGCCGAAGAGTCGCCATTGCCTCGTAACCCGCAGGACAGCGCCGCCCATGCCGCAGTCGCTGACTGGTTGCAGGTGACGCTGGATGAGTGGTGGGCGGCATCAGCGGTTCGCTGAACTCATGGCATTCCCCTCGCCACATCTGATCAGGGGTTGTTTAAAGATCAGCATTCGCAACCGATTACCGTGTCCACCAGCCGCTGCACCCCGACACTCAATTCAAACCCTTCATCCAGCCACCCGGTCACACCGCCAATCATCTCCTTGACCGGATAACCCAGCGCCGCCAGTTTCACGGCTGCCTTGTTCGCGCCATTGCAGTGCGGCCCAGCGCAATAGACCACGAACAAACTGCTTTTCGGATAGGCCGCCAGACTTTCGGCCGTGAGCAAACGTCCCGGAATATTGATCGCACCTGGCACATGGCCGCGCTCGAATGCCAACGGGCCACGCACGTCCACCAGGACAAAATCGATTTCGCCGGCCTGTTGGCTGCCGTGGACGTCGGAACAGTCGGTTTCAAAGGTCAGACGGTTGCTGAAATGCATCAGGGCGATGGCCGACGGGGCAGCGGGAATTTCGCGGACCAGGCTGGTCATGGGCAGTACTCCGGAGTGTCAGTAGGTGTGAACTGACTTTATCCGCATGCCACTTGACGCTACAGTGGCGCACAAGACACTCATCGGGAATTTTCCGCCAAATGCAGCCTGCCCCTGGATTGGTCGCGATTCTGGCCTACGACGGCCTCTGTACCTTCGAATTCGGCATCGCCGTGGAGATCTTCGGCCTGGCGCGGCCGGAATTCGATTTCCCTTGGTACGAACATCAAATCGTCGCCGTCGATCAGGGGCCGATGCGCGCCATGGGCGGCATCCAGGTATTGGCCGATGGCGGCCTGGAACTGCTCGGACAGGCCCGGACCATCATTATTCCCGGCTGGCGCGACCGCAACGCGGCCGTGCCCGAAGCGCTGCTTGCAGCCCTGCGCCAGGCTCATGCCCAGGGCGCGCGGTTATTGTCGATCTGCTCAGGGGTATTCGTGCTGGCTGCCACCGGCTTGCTTAATGGTCACGGCGCCACGACGCACTGGCGCTACACCACGGAACTGGCCGAACGTTTTCCCGACATTCTGGTGGACCCGGACGTGTTGTATGTCGACTCGGGCCAGTTGATCACCTCGGCGGGCAGCGCGGCCGGCATCGACGCCTGCCTGCATCTGGTGGCACGGGATTTCGGCACCCAGGTGGCCAACACCGTGGCGCGGCGACTGGTGATGTCGCCGCAACGCACCGGTGGCCAGGCGCAGTTCATTCCAACACCAGTCAGTCCTACACCGCGCAGCGATCTTTCCCGCGTCATGCAATGGGCACGTGAGCGCCTGCACGAACCGCTGGAAGTGCGCGACCTGGCCAGCGAAGCGGCCATGAGCGAGCGCACATTTCTGCGGCGTTTCAGTGAAGCCAGCGGCCAGTCGCCCAAGACGTGGCTGCAACACGAACGCCTGGGTCGCGCCCGCGAACTGCTGGAAAGCACGAACCATAACACCGAGCAGATTGCCCAGCGCTGTGGTTATCGATCAGTGGAAAGCTTTCGGGTGGCGTTTCGCAGTGTGGTCGGAGTGCCGCCGTCGGTGTATCGGGAGCGGTTTGGGCGTGGGGGCAAGGCCATTTATTGAGGGGGCCAGCCTAGACAACCCCTATCTCAAGGCTTGCGCAGCAGATAGGTATCCATGATCCAGCCATTGGCCAACCGCGCCGCCTTGCGCACCCGCTCGATCTCATCCGCCACATCCTTGAGCTTGCCGCTGATCAGGATCTCATCCGGCGTCCCCAGATAAGCCCCCCAGAAAATCTCGGTATCCTGATCCGCCACCTGATGGTAGGCATCCTGCGCATCGAGCATTACCACCAGGCTGTCGGCATCGCTTACCTGCCCCGCCGCCAGGCGCCGGCCGGTGGTGATCTCGACCGAGCGGCCGATCTGATTGAGGGGCACCTTGTGTTGCGCCGCCAGTGCCTGAACGCTGGTGATGCCGGGGATGACCTCAAACTCGAACACACAGGCGCCTGACGCCAGAATCGCCTGCAGGATGCGAAGCGTGCTGTCGTACAACGCCGGATCGCCCCACACCAGGAAACCGCCACACTGACCGTCGGATATTTCTTCGTTGATCAGCCGCTCAAAGGTGCGCTGCTTGGCCAGGTTCAGATCATCGACACTGGCCGTATAGTCCACATCGCCACGCTCGCGCTCCGGACTTTGGGCTTCGACAAAGCGATAGTCCCTCTCAGTAATGTAGCGTTCGCAGATTTCCCGGCGCAGATCGATCAGCTTGTCCTTGCTCTGGCCCTTGTCCATAAGGAAAAACACGTCGACCCGATTCAACGCCTTCACCGCCTGCATCGTGATGTAGTCGGGGTTGCCGGCGCCGATGCCGATGACCAGAAGTTTTTTCATCAACGCGTTCCTTCGGGCTCGCTGCCCGGCAAGCGTAGCCGCCAGCAACCATTGAACCTCAATTCAATGGCCGATAACGGCTCGACATCAATCAGGTTGAACGCCGAACCTTGCAACACGGTTGTCAGCGCGGCGCGGATGATAAACGGATGGGTTATTGCTACGACATGAGCGGGTGTCGCCTCCAGCGTCGCCAGCCACGCGGCCACCCGCTCGACAACTTGCGTCACGGATTCACCACCGTGGGGCGCCGAAGCCGGGTCGGCGAGCCAGCGCTCCAGCTGTTCGGGCTCGTCTTTTTGCAGATCGTTTATACGTACCCCGCTCCAGCGACCGAAATCGCAATCCCTGAGTGCTTCGACGGTTTCCACGGTATTGCCGAACAGCTTGGCGGTTTGCCGGGTCCGCAGCTCCGGAGCGCACATCAGCCTTGGCGAACCCTTGAATCGGGCACTGAGCGAACCGGTTGCCGATTGCCAATCCATCTCCAATGGCTCATTCGTAGGAAAACGCGCCAATTTCTGTGCGATGGTTCGCGCATGGCATATCAAGGTCAAACGGGTCGCCTGCACGAAAAATCTCTCGGTCGATAGAAAGGAAAAACGGCGTCTTACCGCGGAATATCGCGCAATTGTGCCGTAACAAGATTGATCGGGGGTGTTTCGTTTGAACCAATGATATAGGCTCTCGCTGGCATTTCATCGCTCAATAGCAGCCTTCTCCGACATTCTTATGGGCCATGCCCTACAAGATCGATCGACATCCGCGTAGCCTCCGGCCCATGAGCATTCAGCCCGTGACCAGGCGTTCTGAACAACGCGAAAATTAACTAGACATGTAACGCGCCTTAAATAAATACTGGTTTCAACGGATTATCGTTCCCATCCAGCAGGAGCCCGGATGCCCTCATTCAATGACCCGATCGTCGATTCTGGTGTGGACCTTGCGCCGTCCGAAGGCAAAGCCATAGGTAACTCACAGCCCCTGCACCCATTGCATGAGGTGAGCCGGGCAGCGATGTACGAGTAACGACTGACAAAAAAGAGCGGCGCCTGGCAAGGTGACCGCCGCTTCAACGCGTGGAAACCGACAGTGATAGTCAGGTCCGGTGCCAGTCGCCGGGCCCTTTGATACAGGATTGAATCCATGCTGGTCTTGCGTCCAGTGCAGTTAACCGACCTGCCCCAGTTACAGCGACTTGCCCGCGAAAGCCTGGTGGGCGTCACGTCCTTGCCAGACGACAACGAACGCCTGCGCGATAAAATTCTCGACTCCTGCACGTCGTTCGAGCAAGACGTGTACAGCCCCGGCCCCGAGAACTACCTCTTCGTGCTGGAAGACCTGGCGACCCAGCGCCTGGCGGGGTGTTCGGAAATTCTCGCGACTGCTGGTTTCAGCGAGCCGTTCTACAGCTTGCGCAATCGCCATTTCAACAGCGTCTCGCGGGAGCTGAACATCGAACACGACGTGCCGGCGCTGTCGGTGTGCCATGACCTCAGTGGCCACACCTTGCTGCGAGGGTTCCATATCGATGCAGCGTTGGAACGCACGGCATTGTCGGAACTGTTGTCACGGGCGAGACTGCTGTTCATTGCCGCCCATGCCCGGCGTTTTTCCGATGCGGTGATTACCGAGA
The DNA here is from genome assembly GCF_005502415.1 of Pseudomonas sp. G(2018). Classification (NCBI taxonomy): domain Bacteria; kingdom Pseudomonadati; phylum Pseudomonadota; class Gammaproteobacteria; order Pseudomonadales; family Pseudomonadaceae; genus Pseudomonas; species Pseudomonas sp. G(2018). The sequence goes on from NZ_SCOO01000040.1 coordinate 34,577, forward strand.
TCGTCGGTTACAGCAGCGACGAGGGCCACTCGCCATTCTGGGATGCCGTGGGCAAACACTTCTTCGATCTGCCCTACGTCGAGGCTGAACGACTGTGTGGCCTGGAGAGCCGCACCTTTCTCGCCGAATTGATGCCGCAGTACCCGATCTACGTGCCGATGCTGCCAAAAGCCGCGCAAGACTGCATCGGCAAAATTCATCCCGACGGCCAGGAAGCCTTCGATATCCTGGAGCGTGAGGGGTTCGAAACCAACAGCTATGTCGATCTGTTCGATGGCGGCCCTACCCTGTTTGCGCGCACCGGCGGCATCCGTTCCATCGCCCGCAGCCATACCGCTTCGGCCAAACCTGGTTCAGCCATCGACGCCCGTGGTAGCTATCTGGTGAGCAACGATTCACTGGAAAACTTTCGGGCCATTGTCGCCGAACTGGATTACATCGCCGGGCAACCTGTGATTCTGGACGCCGGCATGTGCACAGCGTTGAAGGTAGGCGAAGGCAGCCCGATCCGGCTGATCGCCCTGTGAGCATCAACCGGCACGGTGCCCAACGACGACGCCCGATCCGGCGCGAACAAGGAGTTGCAGCATGATTGTCCGTCCGGTCCAGGTCACCGACCTGCCCGCCTTGCTTGCGCTGGTCCGGCAAGCGGGCCGCGGATTGACCAACCTGCCGGCCAACGAGGAGCGCCTGACCCATCGTCTGCGCTGGGCAAAACGAACCTTCGCCGAACAGGTCGAGCGCGCCGATGCCGATTACCTGTTCGTACTTGAGGACGACGATCAGCAAGTGATCGGCGTCAGCGCCCTGACCGGGGCCGTCGGTCTGCGCGAACCCTGGTACAACTACCGGGTCGGGCTGACAGTCAGCTCATCAGCGGACCTGGGCATCCGACGGCACATTCCGACCTTGTTCCTCAACAACGAAATGACCGGCCAATCGGAACTCTGCTCGTTGTTCCTGCGCCCCGATCAGCGCCTGGGCGGTCACGGTCGATTGCTTTCCCTGGGGCGCTTGTTGTTTGTCGCGGAGTTTCCGCACCTGTTCGGCGACAAGCTTATTGCCGAACTGCGCGGCCGCGCTGACGAACAAGGTTGCTCGCCCTTTTGGGACAGCGTGGGCCGTCACTTCTTCAAGATGGATTTCAGCCATGCCGATCACCTGTCATGGCTGGGCAACAAGTCGTTCATTGCCGAACTGATGCCACGACAACCGCTTTACACCTGCCTGCTCACCGAACAAGCCCAGGCTGTCATCGGTAAACCTCATCCGAACAGCGAACCGGCGCTGAAAATCCTCACTGGCGAGGGTTTTGCCAACCAGGGTTACATCGACATCTTCGACGCGGGCCCGGTCATCGAGGCCCCGGTGCCGAATATCCGTACCGTGCGCGACAGTCAATTGCTGGAGTTGGCCATCGGCACCCCGGACGACCAGGCGCCGATGTGGCTGATCCACAATCGGCGCCTGGAAAACTGCCGTATCACTACCGCCCCGGCGCGGCAGGTCGGCAATTGCCTGATGGTCGACCGTCTCACCGCCAAACGGCTGCAACTGCAACCCGGTGATGGGGTGCGCGGTGTGCCAATGCTCAAGCAACAGGCACGGGCAGTGGCGGCTTGATCGGCAGGCACCCGAACAAAAGGCAGTAATCACGTTAAATTCGTCATCATTCCTAACATGCACCCGTGATAGCCTCTAACACATTCGGCGTTGACACTTTTGCTCAAGCCCTTCCATTTCCATTGGTGGAACTCATATGTCCAGGCTGTCTCATCAAGATTTGCGCCGCAATTTTCGTCAACTGTTCGCTTCCAACACCTGCTACCACACCGCATCGGTCTTCGATCCGATGTCGGCACGCATTGCCGCCGATCTGGGCTTTGAAGTGGGCATCCTGGGTGGTTCGGTCGCGTCGTTGCAGGTACTGGGCGCCCCTGACTTTGCCTTGATCACCCTCAGCGAATTCGCCGAGCAGGCCACCCGCATCGGCCGTGTCGCCCAATTGCCGGTGATTGCCGACGCCGACCATGGCTACGGCAACGCACTCAACGTCATGCGCACCATCGTCGAACTCGAACGGGCCGGCGTGGCGGCCCTGACCATCGAAGACACCTTGCTGCCGGCGCAATTCGGCCGCAAATCCACCGACCTGATCACCGTCGCCGAAGGTGTCGGCAAGATTCGCGCGGCACTGGAAGCCCGGTGCGATTCGGAAATGGCCATCATCGCCCGCACCCACGCAGGGATCCTGCCGGTCCAGGAAATCATCAGCCGGACCAAGCAATACCAGGCCGCCGGCGCAGACGGCATTTGCATGGTGGGTGTGAAGGATTTCGACCATCTGGAACAGATCGCCGAACACCTGAGCGTACCGCTGATGCTGGTGACCTACGGCAACCCGGCCCTGCGCGACGACAAACGCCTGGCCGAACTGGGCGTGCGCGTCACCATCGATGGCCACGGTGCCTACTTCGCCGCGATCAAAGCGACGTACGACAGCCTGCGCGAACAGCGCCAGATCTTTACCCAGGCCTCGGATTTGAGCGCGACCGAACTGACGCATACCTATACCCAGCCCGAGGAATACATCCGTTGGGCGGAAGAGTTCATGAGCGTCAAGGAGTGATGGGCAGCCGGTATTGCATCGTCGCCTGACACACCGCTATGGCGGGCAAGCCCGCTCCCATAATGGGTCGACGTACACCCGCTGCTTTTCACCACTCATCAGGCCGAGCGTTAGCTCGCCTTCAGCTCTTGATCTTGATCCACCCGCCCCATCGGGAGGCTGAGTGGAGGTGTTCATCCGGGGATTGGCGCGCAGCGCCATTCGACGCAGTCGAACCCATTGCATGTAGGTGCAGCGAAGCCAACCGGAGGGCAATGCCTCCGGATGAATACCGGAGCGAAGGAACCCCGAGCCTCAGCGAGGGGCCGGACGCCGGGGCGAGCGCTTTTGGTTACTTTTAACTGGGCCGGCACTCCGGGCGTTTGTTAAAAGTGACTCGCCGTAAGGGCGAAACCGCCAGTCGCAGTTACCGAAGGAATGGATATGTACCCAGTCAATAAGAGACAGGTCGGCTATCAGGCCGCCTTCGCGGGCAAGCTTTGCTCCTACAAAAGCAAAAGCAAAAAGCGCCACAGAAACGGCTATACATGAAGATAGGGTTGGACCCATAACGGCAAACAGGAGCCCCATGCAGACCTTTCAGGTATTGATCATCGGCAGCGGCTTTGGCGGGCAGTGTGCAGCGGTCAATTTGCTCAAGGCCGGTATCACCGACTTTCGCCTGCTGGAACGACGGGACTTCTTCGGTGGCACCTGGTGCCAGAACACCTATCCCGGCGCGGCGGTCGACGTGCCCTCGCCGCTCTACTCGTTGTCTTTCGCCCCTTACCGCTGGACGCAAATGTTCGCCGAACAGGCCGAACTGCATCGCTACACGCGATATGTGGTGGAGCGCTTCGGCCTGCGCGACCGGGTGGAATTGCACGCCAATGTCGAGTGCGTGGAATGGGACGATGAGGGCAAACGCTGGGCGGTGCACACCAGCAAAGGCACGTTTCATGCGCAGTTCCTGATCAATGCCACCGGGCCGCTGAGTCAACCGGTGGTGCCGCACTTCACGGGCCAGGAACGCTTTCAAGGCAAGACCTTTCACACCAATAACTGGGACCATTCCTACGATTACCGGCAAAAACGCGTGGCCATCGTCGGTAGCGGTGCCAGCGCGGCCCAGGTGATTCCGGCGATCGCCCCGGACGTCGGGCACTTGCACGTGTTCCAGCGCACACCGCATTGGGTACTGCCCCGCGCGGACCGCACTTTCGGCCGCTTCCAGCGCTGGCTGCTCGGGCTCAAGCCCGCCTACAAGCTGCTGCGCTGGATGATCTATTGGCAATTCGAAACCCGGGTGATTGCCTTCAAATACTCAAAACCGGCAGTGCGCATCGTCCAGCATCAGGCCCTGCGCTTCATCAAACGCCAGGTACCGGACGCCGAACTGCGTCGAAAACTCACGCCGGACTACACCATTGGCTGCAAACGGGTGATTCTGTCGAGTACCCTGTACCCGGCGCTGGCCCGCCGCAACGTGACACTGCACAGCCGCGAACAGGGCATCGCCGAGATCGACGAAACCGGCATTCTCATGCAGGACGGCCAGCACATCGACCTGGACCTGATTATCTGGTCCACCGGTTATGACGCCACCGACGGGGTGATTTCCTACCCGGTCACCGGAAAAAACGGCACACAGCTCAGAAATTTCTGGGCCGAGTACCCTCGAGCCTACCTGGGCACCAGCCTGCCGGACTTTCCCAACCTGTTCATCGTCACCGGCCCGAACACAGGGATCGGCCACACGTCGGCGCTGTTCATCATCGAATCGCAGATGAACTACATCCTCGACTGCATCCGCACGTTAAAAGCACAAGGTTTGCGCAGCATCGAAGTACGCCCCGAGGCAGAACGTACCTACACTGAAATGATCCATAGAGAAATGGAACGCACGGTGTGGAAGTCCGGAGGCTGCCACAGTTGGTATCAAAGCAAGAGCGGTCATGTGATTGCCATGTTTCCCGGGTTCAGTTTCAGCTTTCACCGCTTGACCCGAGCCCTGAAACCCGCCGATCACATATTGTCCTGATCCGTCAGAAGGAAGACGCCTGATGCTTTTACTGGTTGTTGCTATCGCGGTTTTTGCGGCCTGGAGCTGGTTGAGCTACCCGGCCATCGGGTACTGGCTGTACGACTTGAGCGTGGCCGCAGAGGCCAGGTTGTACAAGTTGCACAAGATTGTGGTGCCCATCAGCGAAATGACCGTCTCGACCTGGCAAGGCGGGCCGTACGAGGCATCCAGCAATGTGTTGATGCTTCACGGCTACAGCGCCGATAAAAATATCTGGCTGCGTTTTGCCCGGTACTTTGTCGGCAATTACCGGGTGATCATCCCCGACATTGCCGGCCACGGCGAAACCGGCTTCAAGGCCGGTGGCGGCTATGACATTCCACTGCAGGCCAAGCGCATGATCCAGCTGCTGGATGTGTGCGGGGTCGAGAAGGTCCATGTGATCGGAAACTCCATGGGCGGCTATATCGCGGCCTGGCTGGCGGCCACCTATCCGGAACGCATTGCCTCGGTCGCCCTGTTTGACCCGGCGGGCGTCGCCTCGCCCGAACCCAGTGATCTGGAGCACCATTTGTTCCGGGGCCACAATCCGTTCCTGATCAACTCGCGGGAAGAATTCAAATATTTTTATGCCATGACCATGGCCGATCCGCCGTGGGTACCGCGGGTGGTGCTGGATGCCATCGCCCATCGCTATCAACAGACGCGGGACGAACTGGAAGAAATCTTCCGCGAATTCCGCGCCAGCCCGCCGATGGAGCCGAAACTTCCGTCGATCAAGGTCCCCGCACTGTTGTTGTGGGGGCGCAAGGATCGCTTGATCGATGTCAGCAGCGTCGCCATCTGGAGCAAGGGCATCGCTGATTTGCGCGTGGAAATCTGGGAAGGCATCGGCCATATGCCCATGGTCGAAGCGCCCGCCGGCTCGGCACGCCTGTATCGGGAGTTTTTGGCATCGCTGCGCTCGGAAAGCCCTCAGGATCAACGACTGCATTGAGGATGCAGTCCTTTGCAGAATGAAGTTCGTCAGAAACTTCGTTTGTCGGCGTCGCTGAAGGCTGCGATCTTTTCTCCCATCCTTCACGTCATCGCGCCAGGAACCCTGTTCATGAACCACCCGAGCTTCGTCAGCCCCGACCTGATCCGCCAACGCTTCTCCAAAGCGATGTCCGACATGTACCGCGAAGAAGTGCCGCTGTACGGCGCCCTGATGGAGCTGGTGGAACAGACCAACCGTCACGTATTGGACAGCGATCCGCAAGTGGCCCGACAGTTGAACAGCACCGGCGAAATCGAGCGCCTGGACCTGGAGCGCCATGGCGCGATCCGGGTCGGCACGGCCGCTGAACTGGCGACCCTCGCCCGCCTGTTCGCGGTGATGGGCATGCAGCCGGTGGGTTATTACGACCTGACCCCGGCCGGCGTACCGGTGCATTCCACGGCGTTTCGCGCGGTGCATGAAGCGTCGTTGCAAGTCAGCCCGTTCCGGGTGTTCACCTCGTTGCTGCGCCTGGAACTGATCGAAGACCCGGAACTGCGGGCATTCGCCCAGTCGGTGCTGGACAAGCGATCGATCTTCACCCCCGCTGCGCTGACGCTCATCGATCGCGCCGAAACCCAGGGAGGCCTAACCGAACAGGAGGCCGGGGAATTCGTCAAACAGGCGCTGGAAACCTTCCGCTGGCACCACAGCGCCACCGTCACCGCCGAGCAATACCAGACACTCAGCGCCCAGCACCGGCTGATTGCCGATGTGGTGGCGTTCAAAGGCCCGCACATCAATCACCTGACCCCGCGCACCCTGGACATCGACATCGTCCAGGCGCAAATGCCGGTGCATGGCATCACCCCCAAGGCGGTGATCGAAGGCCCGCCCCGCCGCCAGTGCCCGATCCTGCTGCGCCAGACCAGTTTCAAGGCGCTGGACGAACCGGTCGCGTTCACTGATCAAGCCGAGCCACGTGGCAGCCACAGCGCCCGTTTCGGCGAAATCGAACAACGCGGCGCCGCCCTCACCCCCAAAGGCCGGGCGCTGTACGATCGTTTGCTCAATGCTGCCCGGGACGAACTCAAGGACTTCCCCAATGAAGCCAACGCGGCCCGTTACAACGCGTTGATGACGCAGCACTTCAGCGAATTTCCCGACACCTACGAAGGCATGCGCCAACAGGACCTGGCGTACTTTCGCTATTTCGTGACGGAAAAAGGCCTGGCGGCGGCCGAACTGAAAACCTTGCCTCTCGAAGATCTGGTCAGCGGCGGCTATCTGCGGGTTGAACCCTTGGTCTACGAGGATTTCCTGCCGGTCAGCGCGGCGGGGATTTTTCAGTCAAACCTGGGCGACGCGGCGCAAACCCACTATGGCGTGCACTCCAATCAGCAAGCGTTCGAAGCAGCACTGGGACGTCCGACCATTGATGAGTTGAGGTTGTATGCGGAGACGCAACGGCGTTCGATCGAGCAGTGTTTTGCCTCGTTCGCGAACTAACACGCAATTACTGTAGAAGCGAGCTCGCTCGCGATGGTCGTGAACGATAACGCGGGGAGTCTGACGCCCCGCGGCGTTCTCGGGTTCTTCGCGAGCGAGTTGGCTCCTACAGGTTTGTTTATTTCAATTTCGCCAACAACGCTTCAGCCGTCGCCTGCGACGACGCCGGGTTCTGCCCGGTCAGCAACAAGCCGTCGGTGAGTACATAGCTTGCCCAATCAGGCCCCTTGGAAAAAATCCCGCCCTTGGCCTTGAGCTCGTCTTCCACCAGGAACGGCACGACATCCGTCAGTTGTACGGCGTCTTCTTCGCTGTTGGTGAAGCCCGTCACCTTCTTTCCCTTGACCAATGGCTGACCGTCCGCGCCCTTGGCATGGCGCAACACCCCCGGTGCATGGCATACCGTCGCAACCGGTTTTCCGGCGTTGTAGAAGGCTTCGATCAGGGCTATCGACTGCTTGTCCTCGGCCAGATCCCAAAGCGGGCCATGGCCGCCGGGATAAAAGATCGCATCATAGTCGCCGGCCCTCACCGAGCCGAGCAATGCAGTCGAGGCCAACGCGGACTGTGCGGCCGGGTCCTTGCGAAACCGCTCGGTGGCTTCGGTTTGCGCGTCGGGCTCGTCGCTTTTCGGGTCCAGCGGTGGCTGGCCGCCCTTGGGCGAGGCCAGGGTCAACTGCGCGCCTGCATCCTTGAAGGCGTAATAGGGTGCCGCGAATTCTTCCAGCCAGAAGCCGGTTTTCTTGCCGGTGTTACCCAATTGATCGTGGGACGTTAAAACCATCAGGATTTTCATGTCTTCACTCCATCTCGGGATTGCGGGGGGATTTGTAGCGTGATGCGCAAGAGACTACGCGTAGATCCTGGTGTAAGACCCTGGCGCGAGGTGGATCGTTCGGTCGGAAAGACCTTTCAGAATGGTGCGCAAAACGCCGCCCTGAATTGCGCGATGTTCTGCGCAATTTTGGGAGAAGCGTAGGATCAAAACCTTCCGGGATAGCTCTCAACCTACCGTTTTCCGTGGCTTCACGCTTCTTGGCACGGTCCTTGTTAACCGTCAGTCCCCCGTCGGGCGATAACGTCTTTCGGGAGGCTTACTTAACTCTAGCAAGGAGAGCATCCATGGCTTTACCCGCGTACATGTCCGTCGAAGGTCAGGTGCAAAAGCTGATCACCGAAAACGCGAGTACTCAATTATCCGCAGGCGCTGGTGCTATCGACGAAGAGACGCTCAATAACTATGTCTTGGTGCAGGCCTTCAGCCATGAAGTCACCAAACCCTTTGACCCACAATCCGGAATGCCTACCGGATTGCGTGCTCATAAAGCCGTCATTGTCACCAAAGGGTTCGACAAGGCTTCCCCACTGCTGCAACAAGCCTTGTGTACGGCAGAGCCTTTGAAGTCTGTAGTCATCAAGTGGTACCGCAACTTTGAAGGTAATAATCAGCACTACTACACCACGACCCTGGAAGGTGCGCGCATCGTTCAGATCAAGGATTACATGCATAATTGCCAGGACCCTGCAAACGCGCACTTCACACATATGGAAGACGTGCACTTCACCTACCGGAAGATCACTTGGACTCACGAGATATCCGGCACATCGGGCTCCGATGAATGGGGTAAACAGAAAACTGACTGAGTGTTTTCAAAAGCAAAAAAATCGACCAGTTTCGCTGGTCGATTTTTTATAACTTAAAGAATGACCCCGCCGAATTTGCACCAAACCAAGTTCAATAAATAGCTTGTTTTGCGCGTCGCGGCAGGAAGCCTAAGGGATAGAAGGTGTTCGCCCAGTGCAATGGCCTCGGCAATCCATGCACTGGTAAAGAGCCGTGACACTGGGCGAACGGGGCGTATTTTAATTGATATGGATGAATATGTCCGCGCCTGCAAACATGAAATTTACAGATACAGATTTTATCAAATGTCGATTCAAATATTATTCAGATCGATACTTGAAACTCACCAGTTCGTCCATAAAAGTGATTATTCCTATACAAGAAGTTGTACAGGAACAATCAAAAAATAGAGCTGACACTCAACTTCCGCGTTTACTCGTCACTGTCAGTATGTCGGTGTAGACAACGTTAACGCTTTGCCCAACTTTCAGATCCTTCAACTTGGCTTGAACTTCCGGCCGTTCGATATCAAGGGTTTTGCTCTGCCCGGCCGGGTTCTCGAGGGTCACCTGATTTTTCTTCAGATCGATATGGGTGATTTTCAGCTGCACCTGCACCTGGCGATACGCTTCGCCGCCAGGGTTGGCGCTGCCGGGGGCTGCACGAACTTCGCCGGTGCGCTCGATGGTACCTGGCAGGCCCTTGTCGACATCGGTATCGAGATAAGCCGCCACGGCGCGAGTGACCTCGACGTCGACCTGATCGCCGACTTTCAGGTTGTCGAGGTTTTTCGCCTTCTCGGTCAGTTGCACGTGCACTTGACGACCTTCCGGCCCTTCAAGGACGACTTGACGGTTGGCAACATCGACCGAGACGACTTTGGTGCTGATCCGATCGGCTTCCACGACGGCGGACAGCGGAATATCCGCAGCAACGGCGCTGAGGCTGGCGGCAGACAATAAGGTGGCGAGGGTGATGGCTTTGGTCAGTGCATGACGTTTCATAGGCAGAACATTCCCTGTGATCAATGGCGACAAACGGCACCGAAGCAGGCTGCGATGCCGAGCGTGCCAATGAGCATAGACGCTGATCAGGAATGCTTCGCGGTTTCTTGTGCGGTCGATTCGCCGCTGGCCGTCCCCTTGCCGCTTTCCTTGCGGCGGGTCGAGTCAGTAGGACGCAAGGCGTCATTGTCACGCTCAACCTCTCCGGGTGGTCGTGGTTCGTCGGGGTGTTGCGTATCTCGCGTGGGTTTCATGGCTGTGCTCCTCAGGCTTCGGGATCGTCGACTTCCCGGGCCACGTTAATGGCCGGCGAGTGTTTGTGGGATTGCTCCGCCCTCGTCCTCAGTTCCTGCCATTGTTCAAGGCCAATGGCGCCCTGCCCCAGCAGGTCGTCGGCCAGGTTCAGTAGCTGCTGGAAATGAGCGTCGGGGGACTGTTGCCAGTAGGCCTCGTCTTCGAACAGGCGCTGCCACGCATCAAGGTCGGGGGGTGTGAGGTCTTCACGCATGGCAGGCTCCAACGGGGTATTCGTACGGTAGAGGGGTGCGCCGCTGTTGGAGTTCCGGCGGATTGCATTTCTCCCGCAGGCGCTGCCTGGAGACTGTCAGAAATTGTATTCAACAGCACCGCAAAAAAGTCCTACAGACCCGACATACGTAACTCCCCGAACGCCTCCTACGCGCATATCAGAAGCGTCCGATTTTCAACCTGCCTCAGCTTCTGGAAGCTGACACGCGCTTGAACGAGGGTGGAAATGACGCCTCCTCGAATACTCCAGGAGGTTTGAATGTGAACACCACACTACCGGTCTTCTTCGACCACAGCCGCCACAAACTCTGGGTCAGCGACCTCCAAGCCCCCCTCGACGTCCTCGCCTTCCACGGCCAGGAACGCCTCAGCCAACCGTTCAGCTACCACATCGAATTCACCAGCACCGAACAGGACATCGCCGCCGAACACCTGCTCGGCAAGTCCGCCCGTTTCAGCCTGTACGCCCTCCCCAAACCGGTTATGCCTTGGGAAACACCGGAGGTCAAACCGCTGCGCACCCTGAACGGCGTGATCACCGCCTTCAAACGCCTGTCCGCCTCCCTCGACGAAGCCCGCTACGAACTCACCCTGCAACCGCGTCTGGCCTTGCTCGGGCGCGGTCGGCAATTTCGCATCTACCAGCATCAGTCGGTGCCGCAGATCGTCGAGCACATCCTGCGCAGCCGCCACGAATTCGAATACCAGGACTTCCTGTTCCGGCTGGTGCGCGACTACCCCAAGCGCGAACAGGTGATGCAATACGGCGAAAGCGACCTGGCGTTCATCGCCCGGCTGCTGGCCGAGGTCGGCATCTGGTACCGCTTCACCCGCCACGAACGGCTGAACATCGATGTCGTGGAATTCTGCGACGACCAGCGTGGCTACCAGTTCGATATCGAGCTGCCGTACCGTCCGCCCGCCGGACTGAGCAGCGGCGAAGACGGCGTCTGGCAACTGCAATCGAGCCATCGGGTCGTGGAAAAAAACCTGCACCTGCGCGCCTACGACCCGCGTAACGCCAACGCCTGGTTGCAGAGCGACGTCGATCAGACCCGTGGCGCGAAAACCACCTACGGCGAGGCCTACCACTACGCCGAACCCTACACCGTGCTCGGCGATCGCTATCTGCAGGACGAGGACCTGCAAAGCGAAAGCGGCTATTTCTACGCCCGCCTGCGTCACGAGCGTTACCTCAACGCCCAGACCCTGCTGAGCGGCACCAGCAGCAGCGCCACCCTCGCACCGGGCCAGGTCCTGAGCATCACCGGCGGTGCGCCCCAGGCCTTCGCCCCCCGCGCGGTGATCACCCACATCACCACCCGCGCCGCCCGCGATGCCAGCTTTGAATGCAGCTTCGAGGCTATTCCCTACGCCGAAACCATCTGCTTTCGCCCGCCGTTGCTGCCCAAGCCGAACATGGCCGGCACCGTCCCGGCCCGGGTCACCAGCGGCCAGGCCCACGATAAATACGCCGAGATCGATAAGGAGGGCCGCTACAAGGTCAACTTCCTGTTCGACCGCGACGACTGGAAGCTCGGCGAAGAAAGCCTGTGGCTGCGCCTGGCCCGGCCCTACGCCGGCGACACCTTTGGTCTGCACCTGCCGCTGATCTGCGGCACCGAAGTGGCCATCGCCTTCGAACACGGCGACCCCGACCGCCCCTACATCGCCCACGCCCTGCACGACAGCGAACACCCGGACCACGTCACCCTGGCCAAGCGCGACTACACCCGCAACGTGCTGCGCACCCCGGCCAACAACAAACTGCGCATGGAAGATTGGCGCGGGCAGGAACACGTCAAACTCAGCACCGAGTATGGCGGCAAGAGCCAGTTGAATCTGGGGCATCTGGTGGATGCCGAAAAGAAGAAACGCGGGGAAGGCTTTGAGCTGAGGACGGATGATTGGGGCGCGCTGCGCGCGGGCAAGGGTCTGTTCATCAGTGCGGATGAACAGATCAAGGCGCAGGGTGAACAACTCGATATGAGCGCTGCCATCGTTCAGCTGGAAGCCGCACTGTCGTTGGCTCGCTCCCTGGCGCAGGCCGCCCGTAACAGCGAAGTGACGCCAGGTGACACCGAGAGTCAGAAACGTCTGAATGAGGCGCTCAAGGGGTTGGCAGAACCCGGCGTGCTGCTGCATGCCCCGGCGGGAGTCGGCGTGCTCAGTCCGAAAACGGTCTGCGTTGCTTCAGGCACTGAGAGCGTAGGTGTCATGGCAGCGCACAACGTAGACCTCAGCGCGGGGCACGACATCACCGGCACCGCCGAGGGCGGCGTCAGCCTGTTTGCGCAACAGAAGGACTTGCAGCTCAAGTCGGCCTACGGCATGGTCGAACTGCACGCGTTGAAAGGTCTTTTGCATGCCTTGGCCAAGGCCGATGTCAAGATCGAAAGTGTCGACGGTCGCGTGGAAATCACTGCCCGGGACGAGGTGCTGCTCAGATGTGGCTCTACGTATCTGTCCCTCAAGGATACCAGGGCCGAGCTGGCCGCTCCTGTCGACAGCATTTTCCTCAGGGCCATCCATGTACAAAAGCTGGGCGGGACCAGCGTAGACAATCCGGCCACAGCGCTCCCTTCGGGTTATTCCGCTGGCTATATCCTGCACGATGAAGCACAGGCGGCGATGCCGTTCACCCGTTACCGGATCACCACTCAACAAGGGGACGTGTTTAACGGAGTGACCGATAAGGATGGGAAGACGATGAGTGTGCATACCTTGTTGCCCGGTGAACTGAAGATCGAGCTTCTAGATACGACGCTCTATGACGAACAACTTCGCATGGTCGGTCCAAACGGTGAGCTGGCAAGTAACTGCCGGTACTCGGCCACGCTGGCAGATGGCAGCAAATTTGAAGGGGAGACGGATGCGCAGGGATATACGCAGCGCTTCGTAACGCAAAAGCCGGCACGGATCACTCAACTGACACTATTCCCGTCGGACGACATGAAGCCGGTTTGCTGCGCGGCACAGAACACTTCGGCGCCGCTGGTGATTGATCTGACATCAGAAAACGTCACCACCAATGATACGGATTTGGGCAGTTCAACCCAGAACGTCCCTCTACCTGAAGGGAAAAAACGCAGGCTGACATATGGCGAAATAGCCATGGCCAAAACCGTGTTCAAAAATTCCGTGGATTACAGCAAGGTCAAAATACATCACGGCGGATGGTGGTTGTTTTTTGGCTTTCAGAATACGGCTGTTACGCCTAATGGGGAGATGTACTTTCCGGAAAGCACCCATTACTACAAAGATGACTTTTCCAACACTGGAGACAATAGACATAAAGCTTTGTTCATGCATGAGATGACGCATGTATGGCAATATCAACTTGGCTATCCGATCAAGAAGGCTGGTCTAACAGTATCCAGTCGCGGCGCTGCGGCATATGAATATACATTGAGTGAACAGAGCAAACTTTCCAGTTATAACATGGAGCAGCAAGGTGAGATAATCTCTGATTACTACATCATCTGTATTGTGGGTGACGCTCGCGCCGTCTGGAATATGAATAATTATCGCAAAAGCCCGAAACTGCTTGCATCAACCCTCGAAAGCTTTTTGAGCAACCCTGGCAGCAAGCATAATTTACCATTCTGAGCGGGAAAAACATGACGTATTTAGCTCTGGTAATTTTTTTTGTTTTTGGAACCATCGAGAGCGTTGTCCACGCGACATCATTCGGGCTTATGGCGGACGCCGACATTAAAAACGTTGATAATAAGCCGGCGATTTGCTTGCCGATTAATGCAAAAGAAAAATTTCCGGTGGGCTGGATTTCGTTAACGGAAAGTTATGTGCGAGACCCAGATTCCTGGGGGCTTTCACTCAAGGACGGTCAGAGCCCATTAATGCTGAAGCCGGGAGAGTGCATCGTTTTTGGCGAGATTCCAAACGGATATGAGTTGGATGATTACAAAATAAAAACCAAGCCTTTGAAGCTTGAAAGCAATAAAGCCTATGTATTTCGCCTGAATGGGGCATACGAAAAACGAGATACTTATACGGCCGTATTTTGCACCAACAGCTATGTGAAGGAAGGGGTTGAGCATCACCAATATGCTCGTGTGATCAATGAAGTTCACGTAATGCCTGTGTGTGGCTCTCCAAGCAGTGAAGCCATAGAGACCCCTGTTGAAACAGGCAAGTAGAAAGTTATCGATCGAGTTGTTTCTTCATCACTAACAGCATACAAAAATTCAAGGATCGATATGAACGACACTTCTCACCGCACGGATACGCTCAACCCATTCAAGATTGTCATCGGGGATAAACAGACACGGCACTGGATCGAGTTTCAGTTGCTGGACGAACAAGGGAATCCCCTGGCGAATTTGCCTTATCGCGCAACAAATGAGGCCACTCGGGAGGGCCTCTCCGACGAATACGTGGGTATGAGTGATGCCCAAGGCGTAATCCGCCTTGATGGCCTGTATCCGATACCTATTACCCTGAAAATTGAAGCTGACCCGCTGGCCGAGCAACTGCAGACTCGTCGGTTGCGTGCCGAACGAGCCGAACCGCGCCGCCCCGGTCTTGGTGATCGCACACCGTTGTATGGGCCGCAGCGTTCGGGGTTTTCGCCGATTGAAAAACAGGCGCTGGCGGAAGGTCATGGCTACCACTACCTGCGCATCGGTCAGTTGTGCGATAGACGACCAACATTCACGCCTGCTTGGGAGAATCCGGATCAGCTCCCGGCTTTTCATTTTCCGGATCCGGATTTCGGTGGTTTCACCGTTAGCAATGAACAGTTGAACCGACGTCACGTGCTCGAGGTTTGCCCGTTCCGCGCCTGGTCGTTGGTCTTGCATCATCAGGCGGAGTACAGCCTGGCTAATGCCTATAACTTGGGGTTGATGAGTATTCTGGCTTACAGCACTCGGTCCGAAAAAGAACATGGATCGGTTCTGGAGTTTTTCCAACAGCAATGCCTCGACCTGTCGCGTACACCACGTATTTGGGACGACGGGCAAAATTGGCTCTGTTTGGTTATCGATGTGCCCTTCAGAGATCGCTACGAGAGTGTCGAACTGTTGGACACCGCCAAGGCCAAGCCACCAGAAGGACATACTCAGTTATTTTACGCCATCAGCGTATCCCAAGTGCTGGTGGCGTGGCGTGGTACCGAAATGGACGGTCTGGCCGACCTGAGTACCGATGCGACCTTTCGCCCGGTGAAACCCGAGGTGACGGCGGTTTGTGAACCCAAAGTGCCCTGTGATGATCTGGTTCCGGAGGGCAGCGTACATCTGGGCTTTCGCGATGCGTTCGAAGTGGCCAGGAGAATATATGCGATAGATTTAGGCGAGACGATTCCCGAGGGGGCAATCGACAGAGACCTATACATTTGCGGCCACAGCCTCGGTGGCGCCCTAGGTCTCGTTCATGCGGCTTCACTGAAAGAACTTAATCCACTGCTCTACACCTACGGCATGCCACGGACCTTTACCCTCAAGGCCGTGAAGTCCTTGAGCGGGTTCCAGCATTTCCGCCATGTCAATGATACGGATCTCATCCCCAGCGTTCCGCCCGAAGCGGCGCTGGACAACTATCTGTACGACTTGTATGGCCCGTTAGGCACTACCTTGGGATTTACCTGGTCGCTCGTTCAGTTGACGGCCAGCTCTCTATTCAAACACGGCGATCCATTCTGCCATCACGGCGAAATCGCCATGTTTTTCAAGGCTGAGCAGCACGTTAATCAACGCGGCTCGGATTACCCTGCCTATCGCAACAAAGAGGGGCTAGGCGCGCCCTATCACAGCACCATCGCCTACCGATTGCAGGAAAAGGCCAAGTTGTACCTGGTGCCCCATCTGGATCCGGAGCACGACCAGCAAGCCGAGCAGGCGCATGAACGTCTGTTCAAATCGTTAAATGCCGAGAGTCGGGCCAGATTCTTCCCGCCCCACGGCAATCCGAAGGAGGGGCGCGTAGTCGGCCTTGGTCATCACTTCATGTCGAAATACCAACCGTTCATGTACAGCCAGTTGCTGGAGTCGATCACTTCCGAGCGTGAGCCCCTGCTGAAGTTGCAAAGGGAAAGACGCAAATTCGAAGAGCAGATGAAAACCCATTACGGGAGGATTCCAGAGGACGAGTTATTCCGTAACCGACTCTTCCTTGAGTTGCATGGCCAGGTGGGCACCGCCCTGCGCGTTACACAGCAGATTGAGGGTGGCGTCGAGTCACTACGGCGCTTCGACGCCGTGGCCGATCCCGACACCTATTACCCGAAAACCTACGAATGAACTCGGTATCACAGCCAAGGACGAGACCATGATCGCAAAGATGTCCATCGCGTTACTCACCCTGCTTTTCAGCCTGAGCGGTTGCGCCAAGGATTACGGCCTGGCGCCGCCTGCGGACAGCGAGCAGATCACCGTGACCGTGAAAGTGCCTAAAGAACTTGTAGCGCAAACCATGCAAGTGAAGTATCGCTCGACCCAGTGCACGTTCACTGATCATACCGCCGGTGGTCGACCGTACCAGCGTGACGGCTACCAGAGTCTCGACATACAACCACTGCGCCAGGGCCAAAGCGATCTTTACGAAGCCAAGCTGCCGGTGGATGGAGGTGGAACCTGTCAATGGCGTTTGAGCAACGTGACCTTTGGTGTTGCTTATGCCAATCCCGCGCATTTTGGTCAGAACGTGACTTCTGGGGGGGGCGGGGGAGTTGTAGTGATATTCGATCACAACAATTCGCCAAGAGGGGGGGTAGGTAGAGAAGTAGATGGGGACTTGATACTCAAAAAAGAATATTACCCTTGGGTCAAAGAGAACTTTATAGGGGGCTACCGTAAACGGATCAGCCTGGCTGGCGAAGGCGATATCTATCTCAGCTATCAAGCCTTAACGGCGCGCAAAGTTTATTTCGAGCCTGTTTTACATTCAGACTTCGTTCTTTATTCAGCCGGCCCGAAAGTAAAGAAAAAGGGCAACTACACCTCATTCACCTATCCCGACGGCACCACCGTTGCAGATGGAAAATGGCACCCTGATTTCTTACGGCTACAAACCATCCGCACCGGACGCCCCGCCGATTGCTTCAGCGTTTGGCGCTACGCCACCTGCCCCGACCGCCGCCCACAACTATTACCCGATTGGCTGCCCGAACCCGGCAAACCTGGATACGGGCGCTACGTCGTTGCGGACGAATGGGGCAATACATTGCCGTCGTACTTCTATCGACTGGTCGGCGAAGACGGCCAGGTATTTCAGGGATTGAGTGAACGCAACGGGCGCACGAAGCCATTGCCGAAGGGTGCGCACCCGGTGCGCAAAGCCGAATTCCCCAAGAAGCCGTGATGATATACCGCATGCAAATTCGGCACCCGGAAGCCCGATGATGAAGACGTATTCCGATTCAACTTTCCAATAAACAATTTGAGTGCATTACGCGTACGGGTGCATGACACAAGGAGTTCGATCACATGTCCCAAGGATTTGTATTACTGGGCGACAGCACAACCCACGGCGGAAAAGTCATTTCAGCCTCATCGACGACTATCGTGCGCGGCAAACCCGTTGCCCTGGTGGGCGATATAGTCCGGTGTCCGATACCAGGGCATGGGGACAATGCCATTACGGAAGGCTGCCAAGACTGGTCCGAGAACGGACGTGCAATGGTGGTCAATGGCTGTCGCAGTCAATGCGGTTGCCAAATGATCTCCAGCGCTCTTGATTGCGTGGTGGGTTGAGTCATGGGCTGGGATCGTCAGGCAGCCCCTGTGATGAAAGCACCGGCGCCCATTGTCCTGAGCCGATGGGTACTGGCCGCTGTGATTGCGTTACTGGTCAGTGTGCTGTTGTTCCTGTTGCACGCCGCCGAACGTGTGCCCCCGTTGCAGGCACTGAACATCTGGGTGTTGGCCGGCGCGCCGCTGCTTGTTTGGCTATTGACGTTCAGTGCCCGTGCCTATGGCTACGGTTCGGCACTGGATCATCACCAGTTCCTCGAGGATGAGGCTCAGTATGCGCAGGAGGCTTGGCAAGAATGGGCGCAGCGTTATCTCGCGGTACATGCCAGTTGTGTGCTGCTGCCAGAGCAAGTGTCCGCCAGCGCACTCATGCAAGGGGCTGCCAACCTGCCACTTCGTACAGGACAGGCTCGACGTATTTTGGCTTTGCCGTCGGGCAAGGATCGTGCAGCGGCAGGATTGCGATTGTTGGTCACGGCATTAGCGACAACCCTTCAGGCATTGCCGGCAAAACAGGAATTGCGGGTCACGCTGTTGAGTGATGCCATGCCCGACGAATACGACGCATTGCGTGACACCTTGAAGCAGATATGGGCCAGCGAAAACTGCCCGCAACTGACCGCGGTGACACTCTCGCATGAATTGTCCTTCCAGTGGGTCGACGAAGTGCTGAAGGCTGGAAGTACGGCTTTTGAGGTGCTTCTGGTATTGCAAGTCAACGCCAAGGCCTCTTATTCCGAAGGGCTGGCGGCGTTGCTGTTGTGTCCGGACAATGTTTCCAGCACCTGCGATCTACCGGTGCTGGGAGCGTTGTTACGTCCCATGTCGTTGGACATCACCAACCTGCATAACGAGCTGCTGCTGTTTTTCCAAACCCAGACAAATGCCCGTCTTGCGTCAGGCTTATTGGCTGATCGCGACGACTGGCAACCGGTGATCGGCGAGATTTTCGCTAACGGCAACGCCCAAGGCTCCTCGTTGAAGGTGGATCAACAGTGGGTGCAGGAAACCCTGTGCGGGGTCGCCGGGCCATTGAACCATTGGCTCGCGACGGCACTGGGTATGGAGATGGTTCGGCATCGGCATCAGCCTCTTTTGCTGCTGACCAAAGAGAAATCACAGCACTGGATCAGCACCGTGACCAAAAGGGAGTTGGTATGAAAAATTGGAGTAACAGGTGGCGACGCGCTGGTGCGACGGTTTGGATTGTTGCGTTTTGGGCGGCTTTGGGATGGGCGGTTTGGGCGTATGGCAGCCGGTTAGGTCTGGTGGAGAGCCACCACAAGCTGCTGGCTTTTTTACTGATCATTGCCATTGTCATGTTGGGTTACCTGAACCCGAGTCTGTTGATGTATCTCAAACGGCAACATCACCGTGAGCAGGGGCTGGCAAATAAGGTTTATCCGCATGCGGATGCGAATCCAGTACTGCCCAAAGAATCGAGTTTTTCGCTCCCCAAAATGTTGGAGTACCTGCGTGAAAACCACAGCTTCTTCTGGCGTTACAAGATCCGGCTGCTGTTGGTTGTCGGCGAACCCGACCAAATTGAAGCCGTCGCACCTGGCCTGGTCACAAAAAAGTGGCTCGCCGGCCATGACACCCTCCTGCTCTGGGGCGGTAGCGTGCAGAACCCACTGGATGAAACCTGGCATGCGCATTGGCACGGTCTGACCCGTTTGCGTCCACTGGACGGCGTGGTCTGGGCGCTCAGCAAACAACAAAGCAGCGACGCCGCCGCCATGGACGTCGGCGTGCGCCACCTGCAAGAACTGGCGCTTAAGCTGCGCTGGCAGTTACCGCTGCACCTGTGGCAGGTCTGCGACAGTCAATGGAAGCAAGACCGGCGCCCGACCCAGCCGGTCGGTTGCCGGTTGCCGTCAGCCGCCACGGCGCTGGATGTGGACACCGCGCTGGACAGTCTGGTGATGCCGTTGCGCAACGCCGGCTGGTTGCAGATGCACGACTCGGTGGATAACGATTTTCTGCTGCGCCTGGCCCGCGATCTGCAGGTCGAGGGCATTGCCCGTTGGCGTCAGGCGCTGGCGCCGATGTTTCGCATTTTCGCCCGGGGCGTGCCGTTGCGCGGGCTGTGGTTCAGCCTGCCGTTGCCGGGCGGGACGCCGGATGCCGGACGTCTGTGGCATGTCACCCCGCCGTGGGAAGGCGTGCTCGGTGACAAGGCCGTTGAGCGTCAGCGCCTGGGCTGGGGCGCCGTGCGCGTCGGTTACGCCGTGGCGCTGAGTGTCGCGGCGCTGTGGGGCGCCGGGATGTTGCTATCGTTCGCCACCCAGCGCGTGCACATCGCCGAGGTACAAACGGCCGTCACCGTCATGCAACAAGCGCAATCGGGCGACGAACAATTGCTCGCTCTGAACGAGGTCGCCCGTGAACTGGGCCGCCTGCACTATCGCGCCGAACACGGCGCGCCCTGGTACCAGCGCTTTGGCCTGAACCGCAACGACGAGCTACTGGCCAGCCTCTGGCCGCGTTACGTCGAGGCCAACCAGCGCCTGCTGCGCGACCCGGTGGCGGCCCATCTGCAACAGCAACTCGAAGCGTTGATCAAGCTGCCGCCGGCCAGCCCGGAGCGCAGCGAACGCGCCCAGTCGGCCTACGCGCAGCTCAAGGCCTACCTGATGCTGGCTCACCCGGAAAAAACCGACGCCACCTTCCTCGCGCGGACCCTCGGCGAGGCGCAACCGCAACGCGCCGGTCTTTCGCCCGGTCTCTGGCAAGCCCTGTCGCCGAACCTCTGGCAGTTCTACGCCGAGCAACTGGCAGCGCATCCCGACTGGCGCATCGAGTCCGACAAAAGACTAGTGGCGCAAGTCCGGCAGGTGCTGCTCGGCCAGTTGGGCCAGCGCAACGCGCAGGCCAGCCTCTATCAAAAAGTCCTCGATGACACCGCCCATCATTATCCGGCGCTGGGCCTGCAACAGCTGGTCGG
>NZ_SCOO01000041.1:0-54303 GCF_005502415.1 Pseudomonas sp. G(2018)
TTTTCAACTTTGGCATCGGGACGCATCATGGCCGCTGGCTTCTGAAAGAGATCGGGAGCACAGCATCAGGCATCAAATCGCGACTTTGAATGTGGGGTTCGTGGAGCGGTTACGGTTCAAGCCTTGCAGCGCACGCAGCCTGGCTTGCCATTGGGCATCGGCCATATCCGAACGCAAACTCATGACTATGTCCGTCACGGCACGCTCACGCTGTTCGCCGCCATGGATTATCTGCAAGGTCGGCTGATCAGTAGCATCGAGACACCGCACCGGCATCAGGAGTGGCTGGCCTTTCTGAAAAAGATCAATCGGGAAACCCCCAAAGGTCTGCAATTGCATTTGATCGTGGACAACTACGCCACTCACAAGCACCCCGTGGTCAAGGAGTGGCTCAAGCGGCATCCACGATTCCATATGCACTTCACTCCGACCTCAAGCTCCTGGATGAACAGGGTTGAACGCTTTTTCCGGGATATCACCGTTTACCTACGCGACAGCAGCTTCAGCTCCACACGTGAACTGGCCAGCTCCATTACCACGTTTTTAGCGCTGCACAATGCTCAACCCTGCCGGTATATCTGGAGCGCAAAAGGTGAAGACATCTTGCGCAAGATCAAGCGTGCCCGAGAGGCCATGACAGGCGAGAACGAAGAGAACGTTTTATCGGAGACAGAACACTAGCAGCAGTGCGCGTATCCTATCCATAAATCCTTCGTGCACCTCAAACCGCTCCCCTGTTGATCATCTTTGACGAGTGTAGTCCTGCTGTCGCACTCGTTTGAAATTATTAATCGGCCACTGTTTTTCTTATTCAGAAAATAGCTTTATCGGCGTGCAGCAGAATGCCAACCGCCGTCAGCAACCAAATGAAAAAATCGACCGACTGCTGATGCAGTGTCCGTTGCCAACTGTACTGTCTGGCACCGGACAAATTTTCGATGCGATCTATTGCTTCACAGCCTGCTGCATAACAGTCCGTATGGCCTCGACGGTTTTGTCTATTTCGGATTCGGTCAATGTCGGGTGCACAAGGAGCATAAGGCTAGTTTCACCTAACTCCTTGGCGACAGCCAGCCGTGTCGCAGGGCGCCAATCGGTGCCATCAAAGGCTTTCTCGAGGTACACCTCCGAGCAAGAACCCGAAAAACATGGAACACCCAATGCGGAAATTTCGGAAAGTATGCGGTCACGACTCCAATCAACCTTCAAATGCTCAGGCTCTACGAAGACGTAACATTTATACGCTGCGTGAATACAGGCTTCAGGAATCATCGGTACGCGCAAGCCTTTGAGTACACGAGCGTGCGACCAAATGCGTTCTGCGTAATTCAATCGGTTTTTATGCCAATCCGCCATACGGCGAAGCTGAATTCGACCAATAACACCTTGCACTTCCAACATCCGCCAGTTCGTGCCAAAGCTCTCGTGCAACCAACGGAAGCCCGGTTGATGCTCCCGCTCGTAGATGGCCTCCCAGCTTTTGCCATGATCCTTGAAAGACCACATTTTTAACCACAGGCTTCGATCATTGGTTGTCACCATGCCACCCTCACCTCCAGTGGTCATGATTTTGTCTTGGCAAAACGACCATGCACCTACATGGCCGATGGAGCCAACCGGGCGTCCCTTATACTTCGCGCCGTGCGCCTGTGCGCAATCCTCGATCACCTTCAGGTCATGAAGCGTTGCCAACTCCATGATCGGGTCCATGTCGCATGGCCAGCCGGCAAGATGGACACAGATGACCCCACGAGTGCGGGGGGTTACCACAGCCCGAATAGTTTCAGCAGTAATGTTCTGAGTATCCCGATCGACCTCGGCGAAGACCGGAATCGCACCCGCATTGACAACACTGGACACTGAAGCAAGGAACGTACGGGGGGTAACGATAACTTCGTCGCCGGGTCCGATGCCCAGAGCCTGCAAAGCAAGATCAAGCGCCACAGTGCCATTCGCAAGGGCAACGGAGTATTCGGTGCCGGCCCATGCAGCAAATTCCTTTTCAAATTCGCGGCATTCCTGACCAGTCCAATAATTGACCTTATTGGAAAGAATTACATCGCGAACGGCATCAGCTTCTTCTGCAGTGAACGAAGGCCACGGAGAAAATGGGGTATTCAACACGGTTTTTACCTGCCATCCATAATTATTTGATGATCGAACAGCCTGGAGTGGGGAGCGACAACATGCTCAAGCTCGGGCAACCGCGCGAGCGGGAACTCCGGTTGCGATCATATTATCAGAGATATCGCAGACCACTGCGGCGCCAGCACCGATCACCACGTTAGCACCGATGGCGATCACCTGTCTGACGCACGCCCCGATGCCAATCCAACTTCCGGCACCTACACTCACAGTGCCTGCCAACCGGGCACCGGGACTTATGTGTACGCAACTTTCCAGAACGCAGTCGTGGTCAACGCTGCATCCTGTGTTCAGGATCGCGCCTTCACCAACCATGGCATAGGCATTGACGACAGCATTAGCAAAAACCACCGTTCCCGGCCCGATGCTGGCGTAATGGCTTATCACTGCGGAGGGATGGATGAGAGTGGGCAGACGAGCGCCCGAAGCTTTCAGCTGGTCCAGCTTGTTTTGGCGGACACCGTTATTGCCAATGGCAACAAGAACTCCATCATACTCAGATACGCGACCAAGCAAGTCGTCCGTGGTGCCTATGACAGGCCAGCCGCCAATGGATGACACGTGGGGCCACGCGTCGTCAAAAAACTCGATGATTTCCCAATCACAACATTCGGCAGTGTCCGCTACGACCTTACCGTGGCCACTCGCCCCAAGAATTGCCAATCTTTTCATTTCTTCGAACCAGTGAACTTTGACATCGTCACTTCACCTTCAGCGCTGATTCCGTCCTTGATCAATACTTTCTTTATAGTAAGAAAAATAATCTTCAAATCCAGCCAAAAGGATTGATTATTGACATACCAAACATCAAGTTTGAACTTCTCTTCCCAAGACAGCGCATTTCGACCGTTTATTTGAGCCCATCCGGTAACTCCCGGACGAACTTCATGTCGACGTACCTGCTCCGCATCGTAAAGAGGTAAATACTCCATCAGCAACGGACGCGGTCCGACCAGACTCATATCACCCTTGATTACATTCCAGAGCTCAGGCAATTCGTCCAGGCTGCTTGAGCGCAGAAACCGGCCAAAATCCGTCATGCGCTCAGAGTCAGGCAAAGAATTCCCTTTGGCATCCACGGCGTCTCGCATGGTTCGAAACTTGACCATCTCGAACGCTTTGCCGTCGAGTCCAGGTCTTACCTGGCGGAACAGAACCGGCGACCCCAAACGCTTGCGGATCAGGTAGGCGACTACCGCTATCACGGGAGACAATAGGAACAATCCTATCGCGGCAGCGACAATATCGAATAGACGTTTAGACATTGGAGATCCTTGCAAAAAAATGTGTTTCCGTGGCGGTAGGATGCGCCGAAAATCACTTCGCCAACCGCTGGAAGTGCTCGCCGAAACGCTCTACACCGACGCGCAAAGACAGCTCCTTCTGATAAAACACCCGTCCATTCTCAGCCATTTGTTCACGCGCCGCGCCAGTCATGCGCATCAAAGAAAGGATTGCATCTGCCAACGCTTGCGGATTGTCGGACTCACTTACGACCCCGCAGCCCGCATTGCTTACCAATTCTGCGGCGTCACCATCTACTGACATCAAAATTGGTTTTCCGGCTGCCATATAGGCTTGGGTTTTCGAAGGAATAGTAATGGTAAACAACGGGTCCTTCTTCAGGTGTACAAGCAAAGCGTCGGCACTGGCCAAATAGGCTCCGACTTCAGTCATGGAAACACCCGGAAGGAAGTGAGCGTTGTTGATACCCTCGGCTTTTGCAAGTGCTTCCAGACGGGAGACCTCCACTCCTCCACCCAGAAAAATGAATGCAATTTCGCTTGCCTTTTCGCGAAGCAACTGAGCCGCTGCAATGACAGTGTCCAGCGACTGCGCTTTGCCCATATTCCCAGCGAACAGGATCTTGAATTTTGAAGAGTTCGGGAAATTCGGCGGTGGAAGAGTGGACGTCGCCTGAATTAAATCCTCCGCGCACCAGTTATAAATCACATCAATTTTTTGCGACGGCACACCGCGCTCGGTCAATAGGCGCTTGAAGCCTGGTGACAAGACTACGATTTGATCAACATTGCGGTAAACCCAGTCACATACTCGAGACACCACTTTTAGCAGCTTCTCGCTGGAAAACATCCCCGTCGCTTTGAGCGTGTCAGGCCACATATCCTGAATGTCATAAACCACCGGCACGCGTCGGAAGAAACGAACCAGAGCGGCGGCGATACCGACAGTTAGCGGAGGATGATAGGCGTAAATCACATCCGGTTTTTTCGCGCGGAATAGACAGTACAGCAACAAACTGGCCGCAAAACTGATGTAGTTGAGGACACGACCAACACCACTTTGCCCATGACTCGGGTACAGCGGAACGCGGGTTATCTGAACGCCATCGATAACCTCACGCTGGAATGGCTTGATTTTATAGCCGGCATATAGTTTCCCTCCTGGATAATTAGGAAAGCCGGTAACGACTTCGACCTCAAATCCCTGCGCGACCAACTCACGAGCAAAAACCAGTCCTTTGAAAGTAGGTTCAGGATCAAACCACTGCGTCATTAACAGAACCCGAGTAGCCATCCTTATTGGTACCTTCTCCAGACCGTACGCATCACATAGTCGCGATAGCTATGAATGATCCGGACCACTTTGTCCGAAACGTTCGGCATGCTGTAGTCCGAGACAAGTCTCAGACTACGCTCTTCACCCCGCCCCTGCGTTTCGAGCAATTTAAGCGCTTGAAGTACTCGTTCTTTCTCCAGGCCGACCATCATGACAGCAGCTTCCTCCATGCCTTCCGGGCGCTCGTGAGCCTCACGCAAGTTCAATGCAGGAAAGTTCAGGATCGATGATTCTTCATTAATGGTGCCGCTGTCGGACAGTGCGGCTTTGGATGAAAGCTGCAACTTATTGTAATCCATGAAACCTAGTGGTTTTAATAACCGAACATTGGGATGAAAAACGACCCCTAGGGCGTCCACTCTTTTTTGCGTTCGTGGATGTGTAGAAACGATTACAGGCAGATCGTAGTCCTGCGCGACCGTGTTTAACACCTCAACCAGTTTGAGGAAGTTTTGATCGGAGTCGATGTTTTCTTCTCGATGGGCACTGACGACAAAAAACTGTCCAGCCTGCAAACCGAGACGCTCAAGAACGTTCGATCCATCAATACCGTCGCGATAATGAGTTAACACTTCGAACATCGGACTTCCGGTTTTGATGATCATATCCGGCGACAGCCCTTCGCGAAGCAGGTAGTCACGAGCAATGGTACTGTAGGTCAGATTGATGTCCGCCGTGTGATCGACGATACGTCGGTTGATTTCTTCCGGCACCCGCATATCGAAACACCGGTTGCCCGCTTCCATATGGAACGTCGGAATTTTGCGGCGTTTGGCCGGGATCACCGCCATGCAGCTATTCGTATCGCCCAAAACCAGAAGAGCCTCAGGCGAGATTTCTCCAAGAACCCGGTCCACCGAGATGATGACGTTTCCGATAGTTTCCGCACCCGTTGAGCCTGCCGCATTAAGAAAATAATCGGGTTTACGGATGCCGAGATCCTGAAAAAAAATCTCGTTTAATTCGTAATCATAATTCTGCCCTGTGTGGACCAGAACATGGTCACAGTGCTCATCCAGAGCTGATATGACGCGTGACAAACGGATGATCTCAGGACGCGTGCCGACTACAGTAACTACTTTCAATTTTTTCATGACAATTCCTTACCTGATCGATTGGCTTCAAGAGCTCAATGGCAGCGCGTATGTATCCGGATGCTCGCGATCAAAAATCTCGTTGGCCCACAACATGACAATCAGCTCGTCGTCGCCGACATTGGTAATGTCATGCGTCCAGCCTGGGACGGTTTCGACAATGACCGGTTGCTCACCTGACGTGTTCAACTCATAAGACTCGTCGGACATAATGTGGCGGAAGCGAAAAAGCGCGCTCCCCTTGATGACGAGAAATTTTTCGGTCTTGGAGTGATGGTAATGGCCCCCCCGGGTTATCCCTGGGTGAGCAGTAAAATAGGAAAACTGGCCAGCGTCGGGCGTTTTCAACAT
Source organism: Pseudomonas sp. G(2018) (assembly GCF_005502415.1). Taxonomy (NCBI): domain Bacteria; kingdom Pseudomonadati; phylum Pseudomonadota; class Gammaproteobacteria; order Pseudomonadales; family Pseudomonadaceae; genus Pseudomonas; species Pseudomonas sp. G(2018). The sequence goes on from NZ_SCOO01000041.1 coordinate 6,171, forward strand.
TTCCACAAACACGCCACGTGGATCACCGTACTTGGGTACCTCGTAAGTAAAAGATTCAGGTGGCAAGTAACTTAGGTAGGTCGAGTACAAGGCTCGGGTCAGCCCTGTGCCTACAGCCTCACTGATCAGTGTCGAGCGACTTTCACGAAATGCAGTGATCTGATCAGCGACTTCACCTACAGTGGTGGAGTACACAGGATCGACCTTTGCATTGCGGTCAGGTCCAGCCTTACCGTCCATAATGTCAATGAAATGGCGTATTACATCATCGACATATACCAGCGTGAGCGCTGCGTTCCGATCATGAATGGATATGGGTAAATTACGAGCAATATTGTGGCAAAAAGTCGCCACGGCGGAATTGTAGTTTGGTTTTGCCCACTTACCAAAGACGTTGGGAAGGCGAAAAACATGGAGATCAACGGAGTGCCGTTCAGCCAACTCATTCAGGGCCTGCTCCGCCGCAAGCTTGCTCACACCATAGGGATTGTCGCGATCAGCCTGGGTTGAAGATGTGTAGACAACTGTAGGCCTGCGACCGCTGGCCGCGACAGCATCACAGAGCAACTGTGTAAGGTCGCTGTTGCCGCTTTTGAATTCTGCTGGATCCTGTGGACGGTTAACCCCGGCCAAGTGAAAGACGCAATCGGCCTGAGCAGCCAATCGCTCAAGCAACTCGCTACCGTCCCCCCTGCCGAAACGCAAAATCTCGACATCACTCCGCTCGCGCAAATGTGCCTCGAGATTTTTACCAATAAAACCGTTTATACCGGTAATCAGGACCTTCATAATCACTCCTCCGGCGTAGCATGTTCGCCACGCTGGATCGCCTGAATAAACTCAAGTTTGAGCAACAGCTTTTGCATACCCGCGACATCAAGCCGCTCAGTGTTATGCGAATTGTAATCTTCAGTACGAGAAATTTTCTCTTCGCCCTGTTCAACAAATTTGGTGTAGTTCAGATCACGAAGATCAGGCGGAATGCGGAAGTACTCGCCCATATCTTCGGCACAGGCCATTTCTTCGCGACTCAGCAAGGCCTCATAAAGTTTTTCACCGTGACGAGTGCCGATAATCTGGATCGGGTGTTCAGGCTGACGTAGCAACTGAGTCAATGCTTTAGCCAAGGTTTCGACAGTCGCCGCGGGCGCTTTTTGTACAAACAGGTCGCCATTGTTGCCATTCTCGAAGGCGTAGAGCACCAGATCAACGGCATCGGCCAGCGTCATCATGAAGCGAGTCATATTCGGGTCGGTGATCGACAGCGCAATGCCCGCACGGATCTGTTCGATGAACAGAGGAATCACCGAACCGCGAGACGCCATTACGTTTCCATAGCGGGTACCACAGATAACGGTTTTGGTTTCATCGACATTTCGAGACTTCGCAACCATGACCTTTTCCATCATGGCTTTTGAAATCCCCATCGCATTGATGGGATAGACCGCTTTGTCCGTACTCAAGCAAACAACACGGCTGACCCCGTTTTGAATGGCCGCTTCCAGGACGTTGTCGGTACCGATAACATTTGTCTTGACCGCCTCCATCGGGTGGAATTCGCATGATGGCACCTGCTTCAAAGCTGCGGCATGGAATATGTAATCAACACCTCGCGTCGCATTGAGAATGCTCTGATAGTCACGGACATCGCCTATATAGAATTTCAGTTTGCTATTTGCATAGCGCTTGCGCATGTCGTCTTGTTTTTTTTCGTCACGACTAAATATCCGGATTTCAGCAATGTCCGTATCAAGAAAGCGCTTGAGTACGGCGTTTCCAAATGAACCGGTGCCACCAGAGATGAGAAGTTTTTTTCCACTAAACATAATGAGTCCTGAATCCGATGCAGACGAGATCAGCTCGATTGCAAAGCTGAGTAGACGACATCAGCCTTCTGCTGATCGCTTGGGTAACTAATGAGGACAGCTCTGTAAGGGCCTTTGAAAACGAAGAAACTGCCAGCCGAAACTCCCACCACACCGCACTCGGCGACAACGTCGCGCATGTGTTCAAGAGAGCCCCCACCGCCGAGTACGGTAATGGGTATTGTCACTGCCTCGCGCAGCTTTGCCGCCAGAGAAACGTCATAACCCTTCATCCGACCGTCGTTATCGATGGAGTTGATAACAATTTCACCAGCACCCAACTCTTGCATTTCAATCGCAACCTCCAAAACGCTGCGCTTGGTATTGCGGGTACCGTTGTGGGTCCAAACATCCTGACTCTTACTCAGCATCCGGTGTTTATGGTCCAAAACGACGACGACGCTCTGCCGCCCTATTTCTTCAGCGATGCGGGTGATCAGCATAGGATCTGCCAAGGCAGCGGAGCTGATTGCGACCTTCTCGACCCCCAAGCTGATAATTTTCTTCGCCTGCTCCGCGGTACGTATACCGCCGCCGTAGCACAGAGGCATCCGGCATTCGGCGGCTAGATTGGCTATCTGTTTGTAATTAGGCTCAGCACCTTTCACGGAGGCGTCGATGTCCAATACGATCAGCTCATCGGCCTCTTTTTCGTTAAAGATCTTCACCGCGTTGATAGGATCCCCTACATACTTGGGATCTTTGAAGCGAACGGTTTTCACCAGCCCGCTATCCTGAATCAACAAACATGGAATGATTCTGGGCCTAAGCATCTTAAAATTCCGCGAAATTTTTCAAAAGAGCCGCCCCAAAGTGGTGACTCTTTTCGGGATGGAACTGGACACCGTAGACGTTACCCTCAGCGACAGCACAGACAAAATCTTGCCCATAGGACGCAGACGCAATACTTCCAGCCCCGTCTTCACAGTCGAAAAAGAAAGAATGCAAAAAGTAAAACCTCGCATCCTCTTCAAGACTTTTGAACAAGGGCACATCAGGTCGAGGCCGTATGTCGTTCCAACCCATATGCGGCAAAGGGATTCCCTTGAGCTCTGGAACGTCTGCGAATGCCCTCACTCGCCCTCTGACCCATCCAAGCCCAGGGAGGCGACCTTCATCGCTGGCAGAAGCCAATATCTGCATACCTACGCATATTCCTAATACCGGAATTTTTTGCTCCCGCACAAGCTTTTCAAGAGTCGGACGCATACCTGAAGCATCCAGACGCTCCATTGCATGATCGAACGCACCGACTCCTGGAAGGATCAGACGTGTGGCTACCTCAAGATCTCCAGGCTGCTTCGCAACCGTTACCGGAATGTTCAAGCGTTTGTAGACGTTGACAAACGCCTGAATGTTACCCAGTCCGTAATCGATGATAGTGATCATCTGAAAAGCCTTCTCTCCAACCCCAAGGCGCTCATTACACGCGAACCTACGCCGATGAGGAAGCGCTTGTTGCGGTAATCGTGGTAGGTCTTGTTTTCGCCTTCGAAAATTTGCTGCAGTTGATCCACAGTGAGATCGAGCTTGTTGGCCACGTACTCGAATTCGCCCTTGAGGAATTGTTCATCCAGCTCAGGCTTGGAGATACGTTCCAGAGCGGCTTCGCGTGTCATCTGCCCGGTCATGATCAGGCTCGAAAAGTGTGCACGGCGCTTCTCGTACCCAAATTTGCGCGGCATCCAATAGTCTTCGTAGAAGCGGGTGAAGCGGGACTCGTGGTGTTTGTGCTTGAAACGTTTCCAGCCGAACTTTTCCTCCAAGGTGTCCTCGGCGTCCTTCTTGATGTAAGGGACCAGGTTCAGCGGCTTGACCACTTCCATGCCAAGCAGGCGCTGATAGAGAACCTTGTAAATGAGAATATCCGTCAGTGGGAAGCTCTTGAGCTGACGAGTACCGAAGCGACGGTGGATATCCTTGAACAGAGTTTTGTCGATACCTGGGTAGCCCCCCCACTCTTCGGGTTCACGGCAGCATTCGGTCGAATAGTTCGCGCCTGTCAGTACATATTTGATCCGATGCTGACGGGCGAATTTGTACAGGCCAGAGAAGAATGCAGCATCCTGCGGAAGGTCCTGATCGGCGATCTGCGAGCGCAGGAAGGCCGTCTGCAGATCTTTCATTTCCTCCCAGTTGACCACCTCGGTGTAGAGATCAAGACCGAGACCGTCCACCAGTTTCTCGATGTTGCCCACTGCCTGGTCCGTGTTCCAACCCGCGTCAACGTGGAACAACAGAGGCCGCAAGCCCATCTTTTCCTTGGCGACATAAGCAGCGTAGGAACTGTCCAAACCGCCACTCAAGCCGATGATGCAATCGAAATCCTTGCCGTGCCCGTGAGCCTTGATTTTTTCGGCCAGCGCCATGAGTTCCTCTTCACCACGCTGGTCGGTATGCCAGTTTGGTTTAATGGTGGTGTTGAAGTTATTGCAGTAGTCACAGACCCCGTTGGTATCAAACGTGATACGAGGATCACGTGTATCCATAATGCATCGGGTACAAATTTGGTAGTGGGACATTGTAGATTCCGTGGTTAAACCAAAAGGCGCTTCGCCATTCGGCGATACTCTAAAAGGTCGTATGCGATCTCCAAAGAGCGTTGAGACATTCCGCTCAACACTGATGGGTCCTTCTCGATGGAGGCAAACGCATTTGACAGCTGTTCCTGATTGCTCACCTTCCAGCCATTGCCTTTGACGAAGGGCTCATGGCTCGGTACATCCGCAATCACGACGGGGCATCGTGCACAGATGCTCATCTGCATCGTGGCGGATTGACTTCCCGGCTGGACGTAGACATCCACAGCGCACAGCAACCGATAAAGCTCATCGGCGGTTTTCCACCCAAGGTATTGAATACGAGGATCCGCCGAAGAGAACTGGGCTACCTGCTGCTCAATTGACTCATGCACACGACCGACAATCAAAAAACGCAGCTTTTCGGAGTGTGTGGCGGTGAAAGCCGTCAAGCTCTCGATCAGCTTTTTCTTGCTGTCAAATTTCCCCGATTGTAAAAAGACCGTCTGATCTTCTTGCAAGTTGAGTGCTGCCCTACCCTCCGTGCGGTGCGATTGATAGGTGACGTCGTCGGCGATGTAGCCGCCCAAGGGAAAAAACTCCATGTCTTGCATGGGAATAGCATACTGGCGCTTGCAGAATTCGATGGTTTCCAGGGAAATGCATAACACCTTGTCAATCCAGGGCAATGCGCGTCGAATGATGGGACGGTAATAATAACGGTGCAACACCTGCGAGAGTTTTCCTACCGCACTGTTGTTGGCATCTTCATGACTGTCAACGTAAAGGCGCACATGGGGATTAGCCCGCTTGTATTGAGCAACCGTAAGTAGCTCCCATCCGCATAGACCATGAAACATGATCACATCAGGGGAGAAATCCTTCAAAATATTTGCAACCCCAGGATGCATCCTCAGTTTCTTTTTTAGAAAAAATGGCACAGGGCCCACGTATGGCAAACGGATCACCTTTGCGCCATCACTGCCCATGTACTCATCAGCAGCAACATAGCCAAGAGTTAAATTATCAACATAGCTTTCGGTCGAGGCGACCACCAAAACTTCATGCCCGTCCGCTACATGCTCGCGCACCAGTTCATTCTCTTGATAACGATAATTATCAATATAGAAACAGGACAAACATAAATGAATAATTTTCATAATAGATTCTGACTTTTCAAAAAAACTTCCGGGTCGTTGAACTGCCCGGCAACGGCTGTCAGCTTCTCATCGGAATACTCCCACCAACGGCTTTCAAGAAGCCCGGCGATCACCGCCTCGGAAAACCGGTAGCGAACCAGGCGTGCAGGGTTTCCGGCATAGATGGCATAAGGTGGAATATCCTTGGTCACGACACTACCCATGCCGACGACTGCACCGGTTCCGATGGTGACACCACCTTTGACGAAGACGCCTTCGCCAATCCAGACATCGTGTCCGATAACCGTCCGGGGCTCCCAACGGTAATCGTGGCGAGAAAACTTTGTTTTGATGCTTTCTTTGTGAGCCAAAAATACGGGGCTGGTCGATACATACTCGATAGGATGGCGCGCCCCGCCCACGACAACGCGCCCGGCGATCGAACAGAAGCGCCCTACCGAGGCTCGAATGAACGAACAGTCATACCCGCAGAATGAATGCTCGCCGAACTCGCTCGAGATCACCGTACAACCCGACTCGACTTTGGAGGTCACCGGTATAGATGAGTCGATGATCGCAGCGCCTCTGGCCTTTTTCACGATGCGCGAGTAAATATATCCGATCATTTGCCTGCCTCCCGGATCAAACGGAATCTGTATTTATCAACCCAAAGCAGGACAATCCACAATGCCCCGCCGAAAGACGCGAGAATTGTAAAGAAAGAACCGTTGGTAGTGATGAACGCCAACGGAAAAAGGACAGTCATCAGGAACAATGGACTCCACCCTCTGGAGACGTGATCAAGCAATAGCAGCCAACCGCTGTAGAGCAAGCAGATGATGAGCACACCGATACTGCCAAACGCAGCGACGCCATCCGTTGCCACAAAGCCGGCATTGGACTGGCTCTGGATGCCAAGCACCCGCTCCGCCAGAATCTTCCCGAGTGCAGGCCACTTCTCATCCCCGGCATAAGCACGGGGCACCTCGAAAAGATTGCCAATCACCGAGACGTGCGACCAGTGTGTATAACCTTGCACAGAAAAAAGATCGTAGTATTGACTTACGAAAAGACCGGGGATGGCAATCAGCCTCATGAAAAAGTAAACCCCAAACTGACTCACAAGCTGGGATTGTTCGAAAAGCATGGAAACCAGCGCCACGAACACAGCTCCGAGAAGGAATAGACCATACCCGTTACGAGCGCCGAAGCCGCCTATCTTGAAGGCCATGGCAACCACCAACAGGATGAATGGCAACAGTATGACTGTACGCTCGGCTGTAATCATGTAAATGAAGATAAATCCCGAAAAACCCAACAAAGCAAGGAAGAGGCGCTTGTACAGGACACCGGAGACAAAAAGTACTGGCGAGAAAAAATAAGCGAGATATACCTGGCAGTAACCGATAAAAAGAGAAGTCGCCGCCCCTTTCTCCCTCTGTAGATATATTTCATTCAGCCCTGAAAACGTGAGGATATCTCGATAGGTCAAGAAAAGGACGATGAAGCAAAACAGCGCGCCACACAGATTGAAACCAATCATGAAGCGCGACGGTACCTTTTCTTCCACCAAGGACCTCCCAGTCGATCGAACCAGAAGCGAGCAAATTAACAGCCCGAGACAAAAATTGAAGAACAACCAGAAATATGCATCCAGCGCGTCTACACGATTCAACATCGCAATAACCAGCCCTGGAATGTAAACAAAGAAGGCAAGCGCATTAATGAACAGCGTCGAAGGCCTATCGAAATAAAGGGGCATGACCGAAGCTGGAACAATGGCGAGTACCACCGTAACAAATAGAGTCAGCAGGTCATAATGAGGTTGATTGAAACCCCAGAAAGCATGTTCAACCGCGAGGTAGCGCTCGTGCCCTAATATGAGTGCAGCAACATAGAGCAGCACTGAAAATATTAGCAATATACGCGCACGCGGAACGGTAAATTTCCACGTTGTTGCGGCCAAGTTCGTTGCTATGTTATTCACGCTAGACTCGCTCCAGGATCGCGGAGTAAAACGCGCGCTCTTCAACACGAAGGAAATTGGAGTTATGCCAAAGTAACGTGAATGTCCCCCCGACCGCTCGACACGCAGATTTTAGTTTCTCCACCAATACCCTGGCCTCCTCGTCCGGTTCCAGCCCCATATAGCTTGGACTGATCAACGTCACATCCATGACAATCAGAGGGCGTATACGCAACCGCAACATTTTCTGTGCAATCGGATCGAATGCTGGGTACTCATGGCATGTGCCACAGCGAAATCCGGGAAGCTCGGCATAACCAAGCGTGCTGTCGTAAGTCATCCCGGCTTTTTCCCAAGCCGCCAGAGTATTTGGATGACGCCAGCGCAAGTAATGCATGCGACCACCAAAGGCAGCTTGGTCGATACCTTCCTCGCGACACACCTTTTTCAAACGCTGAGCCTCTTGGGCTATACCATCGTCTGAGAGGAACGTATTGTAACTCGGATGCAATCCGATTTCGTGTCCACGCTCATGAATCGTGCGCAACAACGCGCGGATGGCAGGATGCTCGATCTCGTAGTCTCCATCCCTGGCCGGATCGGTACGCCCACATATGAAATAGAACGCGCTGATCAGACCGTGCCGCTCGGACTCTGTCATCAACCAGTCGAAGGTATTGCTAGGATCCTGTGGACTGATCCTGTTGCGGCTGCCTAACTTAATAAAGGGCACCCGTAATGCTGCCAGCAGGTCGCCGCGCTTGAGCAGATCACCACCTACTGCACGGACCAGGCCCTTGAACGAGCGAAATGCGTACCGACTGGGCTCATCCACATCATGGGACACCCTCATTGAAAATGCGTGGGCCTTCAACTTCAGTCCTGGCCATTGCCTGGAAATCACCTCTCCGAGCAGCGTAAGCCATTCATCAACCAAAGGCCGATCAAGATAGCCATGTTTTGCAGCATTGGACTGTGCTACAGGAAACCGCCCATGCTCATCCAGCTGTTCCGGCGACAGTTCCTCGCAACGAGCCAACATCCAGTATACGAACCCCAACAGATCGTAGTGTATCTTGATGCCAGCATCGCTTTGCTCAATCAGCGCTCCCGATATCGTCTTCAAGCCCGGTGCAGGAAGTATATCCAGGTACACAGGGTGCCACCCCTCGTCACGCGCACACCAATGCGCACACGGCAAACCCGAGCCTCGCAGATTGAAAGCGACGTTATCGACCGGAAACTCTATGTAACCTTTTTGCAAAGCCAGGGACATGCGCAGCTTGGAACCGTCTGCCAACAGGAGATCGAAACGCACGCCATAACGTTCGAACAGCAGTATCTGCAGCCATTCAAATATCGCCGTGCTCGGCCATCCAGTACCCGCCATCAGCTACGCCCTCGCAGATCATTGAGGTAGAAATAGCTCTTGAGCAACTTGGACGGAGTTTTGGTGACTGTGAAGTAAGGGACTTGACTCGCACCAAAAGCACGGAAAAACCGCTCGACAGGCTCCAGCATTGAACCTTCGAAGTCGAAGCGAGTCGTCACCGTAGTGGCCAACTTGATCGCTTCCCACATGCATAAACTGCTTGCTCCACTATTTCTCAGCTCTGGGTCAGCACCTCCCATGAGATAGTAGGCACTATGCTCATCCCACACCATGTAGACGCCAGCATGCCGACGCCCATCCTCATCTTCGGCGATGAGAATAGCTCGAGAGCTACGTCCCGCGCAGGCATCATCGATACGCTTGACCAGGTCCAGGGAATAAGGAATTTTCATACCCTGGCGCTCGAACACTAGATTGTTCAAGTTGAAGAAGTCTTCAGCTGTCAAGTCCGTCCGGACTTTTAGCATAAAACGTCCTTCCGCCTTGCGGATTTCCCGACGGATATTGTCTTGGAATTGCGACCATAGCGTATCCTTACAGCTCAAATCCTCAAGGGCATACGTATATCGGGTACTCTGCTTGAACCCTGCCCAATAAAAAGGTAGCCAGTTGCTCTGCGTGTAGGACCAGTTAGAGTCAAAATGGTCGAACTGCCGTGCAAGAATCAGAGCAGCGAGCTCTGTAAGAACATCTTTCTCATAGGCCAAGCGCTTGGACATCTTGCCCGTAGTAGGTTTGATCCATGGCCCGAGGTGCTGAGTCAACGTCGGCATGGCCAGCAACTTAAGGCCAACCTTCTTTTTCAATACGAAAGGCATGCTGGCAAGTATATTGCCATCCTTCTCGCACAGCACAACATCCCAGGCGTCGGCCGCTACAGCGTCGAGCCACCATGCCTGACTGAACAACGGGATGGATGTCTCCTGTGCACAGAGTTCACGATACCTTTTGCGCGTCGACGTCACTTGGACTCCCCCAACTTACACACCATGTAATGACTCTCACCATCCGCGGCAGAATGCTGGGTTTCCACTATCTCGAAACCTAACTTCAACGCCGATGTCAGCGATGCCTTATTGTCTTGAGCAATTCTTGTAGAAATGCCAGTCAAGCCATTTCTCTGAAAGTGTCGCTTGGCCGCAATCCGCATCTCAGTAGCAAGTCCTTGCCCCCGGTAAGCAGATACGACACCCACAAAGCCCTCATGGACAGTGGACTCCTGCAAATCCCTGGGATTGAAGTAGAACAAGTCCAACCCCACCAGCGACGCAGTCCGGATATCTTCGGCAACGATCAACAGGCGTTGGTAGCCAATCACCCCCCACAAGAAGCGCGCCAACGACAAACTTCCGCTTGGATTCAAATCAAGGTAAAGCTGCCGGAGGTGACGTAGATCCCGAAGCTTGAAACCTCGAATCAACACCGACCCGCTCACTTTGTCGGCCACGGGCGCATAGGTAAGACTAGTCTCAAGCTCTTTAAGTAACCTTGCCAGACGACTGGACATTTACGTTCCCTTAATAAGAATACTTCCATCTTCACACTGTCCCAAGCGCCAGGCGATAGGACAATATGCCATTGATGAAATACATGATGCTGTAACTAATAGAATAAAAATACAAACCTGCCTGAATACTATCCAGAAAATACGCAAAGGCAAAAGAGAAAACTATCAGCAGAAAAAGAAAAAATTGCCAAAACAAATCAAGTCGCTGCTTTTGCGCCAACATATACATCGAACTAAGCGGACTTGTGACGAACTGCAAAAAAAACATCGGCGTCAAAATTCTTGCATATTCACCCGACACCCGCCATTTTTCCCCAAAAACCAGGGCAAACATATCCGGCGCAATAATGAAAAAAACCGGAAATGCCAGAACCGCTATACACAACAGACGGAGGAAAGTTTTCTTATAAACATCCTTGCACTGTCCAGATTCCAGGTAAGCACGACTGGCTTCCTGTCGAAATACATCACCTATGGCGCTGGCAACAATACTCATCGGTGCGCCAATAACGCGCTGGGTCAACATGAAAAAGCCAGAAACACTACTGCCAAACATTGACCCCAGTGCAATGATCGGCGCCTGAAAAGACGCCATGTTCAAACTATGTGCCGCAATCAAGTATTTGGGGAAATCGACATAACGCCGCGCCATGGCCCGCAGAATTGAAAGATTCAAGCGCCTGAACGCTTGCCTGTCGCTCTTGAGCACTCGCACAAGTAGAAAGAAGAAGGCCGAAAAATGACCGGCAATGGCACCGCCCACCAGACCGACAACACCGACACCTGCATAACCTGCGCCCACTTGAGAAGCAGACATGGAAACACTCTGCGACATTCGTGCTGTAGCCATTGTCCGGTAATAGGAGTGTCGGTTACACCAGTAATTCAATGCCTGATAGCCCGCCATCAAAACGACACTCAACGGCACCCAATAAAACAGCTGGTAATGTTCGGACATATTGAAAAGAGTGGCAATTTCACGACCAAACACTACAACCACCAAGAATAATATAGCGCCCACAATAATGGACGCGCACAGTGCAATTGCGGTGATGGCGGCAGCACCTCGTTCCTTCCTGGGCACCATGATCGCCAACTCGTATCGGCCAGTTGCCAGTACTGACAACACCGAGACCAACGCCAGATAGAATGCGAAGACACCGAACTCCTGCGGACTGTAAAGGCGAGTCAGGATGGGGCTGATCATCACAGGAATTGCCTGCGCTAATGTCGTCCCTGTCATTAAAGTGAAGACATTTCGCGCAAACGCGGATTTTGGTAGAAGCCTTCCAATCACAACGAACAGCTCACGATCTGCTCGACAATAAAAGCCTGCTGTGACTTACTCAAGTAAGGGTGCATGGGCAGACTGACTACCTGCTCTGCAATTTTGTCACCCACGGGCAGGCTCTGTTTGGCATCCGCTACCGCAGGCTGGCGATTCAAAGGGATTGGATAGTGTACAACTGTTGGCACTCCCGCAGCATTCATCCGCTGCTGGAACACATCACGATTGTCAACTCGCAACGTGTATTGTGCATAAACGCTCTTGTTGTTCGGTTCAACGAAAGGTATTGCAAGACCAGCGCCAGAGAGCAAGCGATCATATTCCGAAGCCACTTGCTGACGCAGTTCGATTTCCTCGTCGAAGATCGCCAGCTTCTCCAGCAGAACCGCCGCCTGCAAAGTATCCAGCCGGCTGTTCACACCAACACGCACGTGGTGATAACGACGGTCCTGCCCGTGCCGGGCTATTTGACGGATAACGACGGCTAGTGCCTCGTCATTGGTGAAAATGGCCCCGCCATCCCCATAGCAACCCAAGGGTTTGCTTGGAAAGAAGCTGGTGCAGGCGATGGTGCTGAGATTGCACGAACGCCGCCCCTTGTAACTTGCACCAAAACTCTGAGCGGAATCCTCAATTACCGGAATGCCATGACGCTGCGCGACCACATTGATCGCGTCAAAATCCGCGCATTGACCATACAATGAAACAGGGATGATCGCCTTGGTTCTGGGAGTGATCGCCGCCTCGAGCAACTCAGGATCCAGATTATAGGTTTGCGGATTGATATCGACGTAGACCGGTTTGGCCCCCAACAAAGCTACGGTTTCGGCTGTCGCGATATATGTGAATCCTGGCGTGATCACCTCGTCCCCAGGACCGATCCCGAGGGCCATTTGCACAATCTGCAGCGCATCGGTGCCGTTTGCACAAGTGATGCAAAATTTTGCACCCACGAAATCAGCAAGACGGGATTCCAACTCTGCGACCTCAGGGCCCAGAATATACTGACCGTGTGCAAGTACACGCTGAATCGCAGAGTCCAGCTTTTCTTTTATTCGCAGCTGCTGAGCTTTCAGGTCGATGAATTCAATCACAGTCAATTTCCTTTCTTGATAACGAGGCCATCAGCCAGCACATAGCGGGCGTTGGAATAAGTGCACAGGGCCTCTCCTGTGCCGGCCAGGGGAAGCTCCAATTGCTCGCCATATTCACTCATCCAACCGATTTGACGTGCGGGCACGCCTACCATCAGCGCATAGGCGGGAACATCCCTATTCACCACAGCTCCCGCCCCGATGAAAGCGAACTCTCCAATAGTGACGCCACATACAATCGTGCAGTTCGCTCCCAACGTGGCACCGCGACGGACCAACGTGTCGCGATATTCGCTCTTGCGTTCAATCAGTGAACGTGGGTTATAGACATTGGTGAACACCATGCTGGGTCCACAGAATACCCCCTCTTCAAGGGTGACATTGTCGTACACGGAAACATTGTTCTGAATTTTGCAATTGTCACCAATAACAACTTTGTTACCGACAAATACGTTCTGCCCTAGCGAAACACCTTTCCCGATACTCGCCCCGGCGCAAACATGGACAAAATGCCAGATTCGTGTCCCTTCACCAATTTGCGCACCTGGATCGACGATTGCGCTGGGATGTTGAATATGCTGCATGGAACTCCTCCGCGATCAATGTAGCGGGAAAATTAGTTTCGCCAGGATCGGTGCTGCCATTTCACCATAGCGACGAGCCCCCCGCTCATTCAGATGATGATTGTCCTGGTAGACGAGCATGCCACCTTCATAAGGGGCATGCTGAAAAAAAGGCGTCTGTGAGAGATCCATGAAAAAGACGTTGTCGATTCCCGCCAGCCGTTCGGCGACCTTCCTGTTTGCAGATTCCCAAGCCACATTCCGCTCTGGAGCTATCTCCATGCCCAGTGCGGAAAATCGCTGCATTCGTTGAACATTCACTTCGAACATCGGTACCTGGGCCATCACAATTACACGCTTGCCTTGTGCGGAGAGCGTCTTTGCGAACTCAGCAAGCGCTTGCAGGAACGCATCACTCTGACTCTGCCATTGCCACATACCGGCAATAATGACCGTCTCTGTGCGCGCAAGAATCGGAACCAGTGCCTGACTTTGTGCCAGGCAATCAGCACGAGAGTAGTCCGGTATACGCTCCACATCAAAACCCGGGATCGGGACACAGTTGCTGGCAGTAACGCCTTCACGGCAAATTTCTGCTGCTTGCCAGCAGCATCAAAAAAGTAGTTCAACTGAGCCGCATGGCTGTCACCAAGCACGACGGCTGCTACAGGCTGCTCTGGATCACCGCGCCTGCACTCTCCAATAAGCTTGCCATGGCATATCTCGTCAGCTGGCGCATAACGGGTCAATTCCACCGGCAACGGCCGCTGAATATTCTCATTTAAACCCGTGGTAACGATAAATCCAAAAACAACAAAAAATACATCTACGCCCAAAAAACCGGCCGGCAGCCAGTTTCTGTTGACGTGGTAGAGTATGACCGCGAGTACGGCAATGGCGCGTAGACCTTGAACATCGGTGCGAAATCCGGCCGATTGGTCGGACTTTACCGACCGAGTCGCGTGCGCTACTTCTGTATTTGATATATTTACGCTCACAACTCGTGACTCAAGCACAGGCACCAATATCCCGGACGGCGTCTGGCACCGCCCGGCCTTATTTCAATTTATTTATACAGACGAGATAAAATCGGGTGCCCCTCCCCTGGCTCTGGCGACACAACCGGAGCCGATCGAATGTACTCGACGGTCTCTACACAGTGTCTTGCATCTTCAATACCATAACCACGTCCAGCCAAAATCTCCTGATAACTGACAGTATGCAGATCCGTAAACCCTTCAGAGAACTCCATTTCATTACCGTCTACGGTAATGGAGCGATAGGTAGGTTTTTTACCTTTAACCGTTTCAGGGAGGTCGGAGGCGTCGATTGACAGGAACCATCGAACGCGGGCTTTCTCATACTCCAAATAACCAGCAGCCTTATGCTCCGATGTAAAATGAACAACATTTCGCTGCAACTTTCCGAAAATAAAATGCAACATGTCGTAAAAATGAACACCTATATTAGTTGCCAAGCCAAAAGATTTGCGCGGATCCCCCTTCCAACTTTCCGCATACCAATTCCCGCGCGAAGTAATATAAGTCAACTCGACATCATACTTCTCCACCCTATTATCCCGTGCAACTTTTTCTTTTAGGTCGAGGATTGCCTGGTGATGGCGCAACTGCAAAATATTGTAAACACGTTTACCAGTTTCCATTTCTACACGAGCAAGCTCATCAAGAATTTTCGACGTCGGAACAAGAGGTTTTTCACAGATAACATCACAGCCAAGCCGCAGCCCGGCGGCAATGTGTGAATGATGCAAGTAATTAGGCGAGCAAACAGCAACGTAGTCTAACGCGGTTGACTGATTACGCTTTAATTGGTGCGCGTGCTCTAGGAAACGCTCGAATTGGGTAAAAAATTCGCTATGCGGTGAGATGCTATCGATGATACCCACAGAGTCGTTTATGTCATAGGCAGAGACGAGCGTGTTACCTGTATCCTTGATAGCACGCATATGGCGAGGAGCAATATATCCCGCAGCACCGATCAGAGCAAAATTTTTCATGGAACCTCTTTTTTGGCTATCGCCCAATACCTAGTCTATGGCGTTACTAGTCTAATCTTTAAGCTTTTATGATATGTTTTGCGGGCACTCGATACTTACCACGACTATCAATTATCAACTTAGCGTACTGCTTAATAAGATTGTAATCGAACTTATCGTGATCTGTAGCAAGTACTACGGCGTCAAAACTCGCAATGCTATTCGGCGATAAATCTTCGCTACTTAGGTCAAAATGATGTTCACGCATTTTTGGAAATACAGGAACATGGGGGTCGGCATAGGCCACCACACCACCTTTGGCCTCGATTAGCTCCATAATTTCGACAGACGGAGATTCACGCATATCGTCGACATTCTTCTTGTACGCAATACCCAACACAAGAATTTTACTGCCTTTTAACGCCTTACCTGAGTCATTTAGCCCATCCATTAACTTGCCGAGCACGTACTCTGGCATTGCCTGATTTACTTCGCCCGACAGTTCGATAAAACGCGTATGCAGGCCGTACTCCCTGGCTTTCCAAGTTAGATAGAACGGGTCAATAGGTATGCAGTGCCCGCCAAGGCCGGGACCTGGATAATATGGCGTAAACCCAAAGGGTTTGGTTGCTGCTGCATCCACAACTTCAAAAATATCGATACCCATACGATCGGCAACAATTTTCATTTCATTGACCAGCCCGATATTCACTGCACGATGAATATTTTCTAACAGCTTCGTCATTTCAGCTGCCTTTGTCGAACTTACCGAAACAACTTTGTCAATAGCTTGTTCGTACAGCGCAACCCCAACCTCCAAACATGCCGTGGTATCTCCACCGATAATTTTTGGAATTGTACGGGTCTCGAAATCAGGATTACCTGGATCTTCACGCTCAGGTGAATAAACAAGAAATATATCTTCTCCTACAACCAAGCCGCTTTCTTGCACACGAGGCAACAACTCCTCTTGAGTTGTACCCGGATATGTAGTGCTTTCTAACGATATGACTTGACCCGCACGCATGAACACCTTCAAGGCATCTGTAGTGTTGATCACAAAGCTCATATCAGGTTCACGGTATTTATTGAGCGGAGTCGGAACACAGAGAATCAACGCGTCACATTCTGCCGCGCGACTAAACTCGGTAGTTGCCTCAAAACCCGAAGCTAATGCATGCTTGATTTTCTCTTCTGCAATATGCTCGATGTAACTTTCACCAGCATTCAGCCTCGAAACCTTGCTCGCATCAATGTCGATACCTAGTACGCGAAAACCGATAGCGTTGTAGCGCAGCATAAGTGGCAACCCGACGTAGCCTAAACCGACGATACCAATCAGAGCTTCCTTGTTCTTGAACTTTGCGATACTGGTTTTCATTTGCTGCGACATCAATCTGGCTCCAGCTCAACGGTGAGTAATAATTGGAAAAACGGTTGAAATGGCTCGTCTCATAAGAGACAAAAGCCTGAGGCTTGTCCCGCCCTATGAGATATTTCTGTGCATTGTGAGTGAAGCTTCAGCAATGCGAGCCAGAATGGCTAAGGTCGACGACGGGGAGGCGTCTGTATCATCGGAAACCGACGGAATGCAAAGGCTCCGACTTTCGCGTTCTATGCGATTCAGATTTCCATGTACAACAAACCGCGCTCTATCGTAAATCATGAAAAAGTCCATCTATTATATCTTAGTGTCCCGAGGAGCAACTGCAGGAGCGTTTCTCACCCGAGAGTCAGCCAAGCATGCTCCAAAGTCTCGCATTATGCCTGCAATGACGCTTTTTGGCTCCTGGCAATTGATCATACGGTCACCCCACTGAGGTGCGAAGGCGATAGGTGCAAGCGATGGGCTGCGAAAAATGAGCAATCAGCATTTTCTGAGATTTTTCAGGAACGGGGAAAATTCGTCAGCCTAGCCCAGAAATAGTTAAAAACTATCAATGACACCAACCAATTAAACATCACTCAATGAATCGTGCGGAACGATAACTCGTGATAAGCGCAACAACGATCCCTGTCAGCCCCCCGAGAATTATACCGAGCAAAACAAGCATAATTTTTTTAGGTTTCAAAGGAGAAACAGGCTCCTGAACATCTCCGTCTGGACGAAATACAGAAACCTTATAATTGTCTAGCTCGATACCTTTATAAAATTCGTACTCTGCTTGCAACTTCCGGAGGTCGGGAATAAATGGATCATTTGATTCACGCCCTTTTAAATTTTTTAACTCAGCCTCAAGAGCCTTGGTCCCGCGCATATAAGCGGCCCCCCCTTCCATATCACCCGCTAACTTTGAAGAGTCCTCACCAACAAACACCACAGTTTTATCAAGTCCGCTGGCCTTAGCTACCGCAAGCGACTCACTAAGTCGCAATATCGAATCCTCTCGTAATTGTTTACCGGCTTCGCGAAGGGAGTCGATTTGCAGCTTTAGATTACGTGCGAGTACTGATGCTTCCTTAGTTGCATTACTGACAACCTCACGCTGGGCTAATTGCGCCGCGCTGGTCGTGTATATGCTTACCCAATGGGTGATGGTTTTAGGATCATGGCCCTGAATAGACAAGGACCAGCGACCCATCGGGTCTTTATCAAGAGAAGCGATGCTAACGCGACTCGAGAACCGGTCGTATGACTCAGGAATGGATTCGGCGTGACCCTTCTCTTTGAAACTTGAAATGTAGACTTCGCGATAAAACGACTGAAGCAAACTTTGAGACTGTAGATTCCTTAAGAAAATCTTATACACATAATCAACCGTGAATGGCTTTAGCTCTCCGGTTCGACCATAATTTAAATTCGCGACATCATCTAGAGTAGGAGGAGACATGTAGAATTTAGCTTCATAGACAGGCTTAGCCAAAAAAGCGTACATCGAAAACACCAATGCAACTGCAAGCGTGATAATTAAAACCAACCACTTTTTAAGCCATATAACCTTAACAATTTCCGCCAGGTCGATCTCATTAGAACGAACCTCACCACGCCCATCACTTTGCATACTTAACCTATTCATCGTTTAATTATTGTGATCGCCACACTTTTTAGTACGTGCAAACCAACCCAGCAGTGAACCCACCCCCAATCCGGCCAACAACGCTAATACCATATATAGAGAAAGCGATAGTTGTGGGGTAGACCATCCAAAAAAAACAAGAGCTATCTGTTCGTTATTTTCTAACACAAATATAACTACAAACGAGATAAGCAAAAATATCAACGCGAAAACCATCACCCTTTTGACCTTGCTCACCTAAACCTCAGCGCTGCAATTAGTTAACATCGTCATCATCCTCATTTACGCGATCCCGAAGCTCCTTCCCTGGCTTAAAGTGGGGAACGAATTTGCCATCAAGGCTAACCGACTGCCCAGTCTTGGGATTGCGCCCTACGCGCGGTGCACGATAGTGCAATGAAAAGCTGCCAAACCCCCGAATCTCGATGCGATCACCGGTGGCCAGACATTGGGACATTTGCTCAAGCATGGTCTTGATGGCCAGCTCCACATCCTTGGATGAGAGCAGCCCTTGATGGGTGACAATTCGTTCGATCAACTCCGACTTCGTCATATTTTTCCCTTCTTTTTCAAGCAGCTAGGAAAATCGCTCCAACGTTTTTAGCATGCCCCGACGAATTTGAACAGCCCAAGTTTTGGCACTCCCCTGCGCACCGCGCAATACCCGGTTTTCGGGTCAATGAGACCCACACTCTCACGTACATATAACCAGCATGGTGCGCGTCAGGTATCCCGCGGGATTGAAGCCAAAAGGGAAATCATCTTCTTCCTTGGCATCATCAGACCTCGTTACAACCTTGTAACCGGCCCCCTTGCACTCCTTCGCAGCTCGTTTGCGGCACTTCTCCCAACCCGACCCCAGCCCTGAACAATCAACCTCAATACCACTGACCCCGCGCACTGCATGAGTCTTGGCACTGGTGGTACACCCCGCCAGTGTCAGCATTGCTATCGCTACTACGAGCTTGTTCATTCACTTCCTTATGCCAGGCGCTCGACCCGACCATCGTTCGCTTCAGAATAAAGACTAGCTTCAATTAAGCGATTGATCCCGTTAAGGAAAGAGACATGCTTTAACGGCCATTTGTTTCAAGCTCAACCGAAGCCAATCCATACACCTTACGACCCCGGACAAATTCCAGGCACAAAAAAGGGCGACCGAAGTCGCCCTTTTTTACAGAAAGTCAGAACTTAGTTCTGTTTTTCCGCTTGTGCAGCACGCAGCAAGTCACCCAGAGTGGTGGCTACTGGAGCATCCGTAGCTACTGGCTTGTCGCGCAGGCTCTGGATGGCTTCTTTCTCGTCTTCAACGTCTTTCGACTTGATCGAGAGCTGGATTACACGGCTCTTGCGGTCAACGCTGATGATCTTGGCTTCTACTTCTTCGCCTTCTTTCAGAACGTTACGCGCATCTTCAACGCGGTCACGGCTGATTTCGGAGGCTTTCAGAGTTGCTTCGATATCGTCGGCCAGAGTGATGATGGCGCCTTTAGCGTCAACTTCCTTCACGATGCCTTTAACGATGGCGCCTTTGTCGTTCTCTTGAACGTACTCGGAGAACGGATCGCTTTCCAGCTGCTTGATACCCAGGGAGATGCGCTCGCGCTCTGGGTCAACCGACAGGATAACGGTGTCCAGCTCGTCGCCCTTCTTGAAGCGGCGTACGGCTTCTTCGCCCACTTCGTTCCAGGAGATGTCGGACAGGTGAACCAGACCGTCGATGCCGCCGTCCAGACCAATGAAGATACCGAAATCGGTGATCGACTTGATGGTGCCGGAGATTTTATCGCCCTTGTTGAACTGGCCAGAGAAGTCTTCCCATGGGTTCGACTTGCACTGCTTGATGCCCAGGGAGATACGACGACGCTCTTCGTCGATGTCCAGAACCATAACTTCCACTTCGTCGCCGACTTGTACGACTTTCGAAGGGTGGATGTTCTTGTTGGTCCAGTCCATTTCGGAAACGTGTACCAGACCTTCAACGCCCTCTTCCAGCTCAGCGAAGCAGCCGTAGTCGGTCAGGTTGGTTACACGAGCGGTAACGCGAGTGCTTTCTGGGTAACGGGCTTTGATAGCAACCCATGGATCTTCGCCCAGTTGCTTCAGGCCCAGGGAAACACGATTGCGCTCGCGATCGTACTTCAGAACCTTGACATCGATCTCGTCGCCAACGTTGACGATTTCGGAAGGATGCTTGATACGCTTCCAAGCCATGTCGGTAATGTGCAGCAGGCCATCGACGCCACCCAGATCGACGAATGCGCCGTAATCGGTGAGGTTCTTGACGATACCTTTGACTTGTTGGCCTTCCTGCAGGGATTCCAGCAGAGCTTCGCGCTCGGCGGAGTTCTCGGCTTCCAGGACGCTGCGACGGGAAACGACAACGTTGTTGCGCTTCTGGTCGAGTTTGATGACCTTGAATTCCAGCTCTTTGCCTTCCAGGTGCGTGGTGTCGCGCACTGGACGGACGTCAACCAGAGAACCTGGCAGGAACGCACGGATGCCGTTAACGTCGACAGTGAAGCCGCCTTTAACCTTACCGTTGATAACGCCCTTGACCACTTCTTCGGCTGCGAAGGCTGCTTCCAGAACGATCCAGCATTCAGCGCGCTTGGCTTTTTCACGGGACAGCTTGGTTTCACCGAAACCGTCTTCAACCGAGTCCAGAGCAACGTGAACTTCGTCACCGACGTTGATGTTCAGTTCGCCAGCGTCGTTGTAGAACTGCTCCAGCGGGATCAGTGCTTCGGACTTCAGGCCAGCGTGAACGGTTACCCAGCGAGCTTGGTAATCGATATCAACGATAACACCGGTGATGATGGAGCCTGCCTGAAGGTTCAGGGTCTTTAGGCTTTCTTCAAAGAGTTCCGCAAAGCTTTCGCTCATTTTAATTCCTGTTGATGAGGGCGAAGAATACGCCCATCTCCACATCCCAGACGATGTGGGTTAGTTTCATTTAAAAGAAGCGCCACAGGACTATGACTGGTCCCCTGCGGCCCTCTTGGTCACCCGGCGATATCGCGAATGGCGATCTCGCTCATGATGCGTTCCAGCACCTGGTCGATGGATAATTCCGTGGAATCCAGCTGTATGGCGTCAGCCGCCGGCTTGAGCGGGGCTACCGCTCGCTGGGTGTCACGCTCATCGCGCGCACGTATCTCATCTAGCAGACTCGACAGACTAACACCATCGACTTTGCCCTTCAACTGCAAGTATCGACGGCGCGCACGCTCCTCGGCACTGGCGGTGAGGAAAATCTTCAGCGGCGCATCCGGAAAAACCACCGTACCCATGTCACGTCCATCGGCCACCAGGCCCGGCGCTTCCTGAAAGGCGCGCTGGCGCTGCAGCAGCGCCTCGCGCACCGCAGGCAATGCAGCCACCTGGGAGGCACCCGAACCGACGCTTTCCGTACGGATCACGTCGCTGACTTCGTCGCCTTCCAGAATGATGCGTTGCAACTGACCGTCGGTCGCCGCAATGAATTGCACATCCAGATGAGCGGCCAGTTTTTTCAGCAACTCTTCATTGGTCAGGTCGACGCCATGGTTATGCGCGGCGAACGCCAGCAACCGGTAAAGCGCACCGGAATCCAGCAGGTTCCAGCCCAGGCGCTTGGCCAGTATCCCGGCGACAGTGCCTTTTCCGGAGCCGCTTGGCCCATCAATGGTGATGACCGGTGCAATGTTTTTCACGACTGAGCCTCTTGGGCAACGCGAATACCGACCTGCGCGCACAGCGCGAGGAAGTTGGGAAACGACGTCGCGACGTTGGCGCAATCATGGATGCGGATCGGCGCAGAGGCCCGCAGTGAGGCAACACTGAACGCCATGGCAATCCGGTGATCGCCGTGACCGTGCACTTCGCCGCCACCGATCAGGCCGCCATCGATAATGATGCCGTCCGGCGTCGGTTCGCACTTGACGCCCAGCGCCAGCAGACCATCCGCCATGACCTGGATACGGTCCGATTCCTTGACCCGCAGCTCTTCGGCGCCACGCAGCACGGTACGCCCTTCAGCGCAGGCGGCAGCCACGAACAGCACCGGGAATTCGTCGATGGCCAATGGCACCAGTTCTTCCGGAATCTCGATACCTTTGAGTTTAGCTGCCCGCACACGCAGGTCAGCCACCGGCTCGCCGCCGACTTCACGCTGGTTTTCCAGGGTGATGTCAGCGCCCATCAGACGCAGGATGTCGATCACCCCGGTGCGGGTCGGGTTGATGCCGACGTGTTCGAGCACCAGCTCCGAACCTTCGGCGATCGATGCGGCCACCAGGAAGAACGCCGACGACGAGATGTCGCCCGGCACTTCGATGTGGGTCGCGGTCAGCTTGCTGCCGGACTCGACCGATGCGGTTGCGCCATTGACGGTGACCGGGTAGCCAAAGCCGCGCAGCATGCGCTCGGTATGGTCACGGGTCGGTGCAGGCTCGGTCACGGTGGTTTTGCCATCGGCGTACAGCCCCGCCAGCAGCAGGCAGGATTTAACCTGGGCACTGGCCATCGGCATGGTGTAGGTCAGGCCTTTGAGCTTGTTGCCGCCCCGGATGGTCATCGGTGGACGACCTTCAGCAGCGGTTTCGATCACGGCACCCATTTCACGCAGTGGATTGGCCACGCGATTCATCGGGCGCTTGGACAGCGAAGCGTCACCGGTCAGGGTGCTGTCGAAGTTCTGCGCGGCCAGCAGGCCGGACAGCAGGCGCATCGAAGTACCCGAGTTGCCCAGATAAATCGGACCCGGCGCAGGCTTCAGGCCATGCAGGCCGACGCCGTGAATGGTCACGCGACCGTGGTGCGGGCCTTCGATCACGACGCCCATGTCACGGAAAGCCTGAAGCGTCGCCAGGGCGTCTTCGCCCTCGAGGAAACCTTCCACTTCGGTGACGCCTTCGGCCAGGGAGCCAAGCATGATCGAACGGTGGGAAATCGACTTGTCACCCGGTACGCGAATCCGACCGGACAGGCGGCCACCAGGTTGAGCCAGGAAAATCAGATCGTTGGAATTCATAGCGTCCACATAGGCCCTGCGGGCCAGGATTTTACTGAAATGCTCGCGGGCAACCCGGGCGCGAGTGAAAACGCCCAACAATTGGTGCCCATCCCCTGCATCGACCGCGTCGCGCAAGGCGTCGAGGTCGCTGCGAAATGTATCGAGTGTGCGCAGGACAGCCTCGCGGTTAGCGAGGAAAATGTCGTGCCACATCACCGGGTCGCTTCCGGCAATTCTTGTGAAATCGCGGAAACCGCCCGCAGCGTAACGGAAGATCTCAAGGTTTTCATTGCGCTTGGCCAATGAGTCGACCAAGCCGAACGCCAGCAAGTGCGGCAAATGGCTGGTTGCCGCCAACACTTCATCATGTCGCTCGACCTGCATGTGCTCGACATCGGCGCCCAATTCGCGCCACAAGCGGTCGACCACGGCCAAGGCTGCCGGATCGGTCTGTTCCAGCGGCGTCAGAATCACTTTATGACGGCGAAACAGCTCGGCATTGGAGGCTTCCACCCCACTCTGCTCGGAACCGGCAATCGGGTGCCCCGGCACAAACCGCGACGGCATGCCGCCAAACGCTTCGGTAGCGGCACGCACGACATTACCCTTGGCACTGCCGACGTCGGTCAGGATCGCCCCGCCCAGATTCATGCCTGCCAGTCGAGCCAGCAGTTTTTCCATGGCGAGGATCGGCACCGCCAACTGGATAACGTCGGCACCCTGGCAAGCAACTGCCAGGTCGTCTTCACAGCGATCCACCACGCCCAGCTCTACCGCCAGCTTGCGCGACTGCGGATCGAGATCGACCCCGACCACTTCGCGGCACAGGCCACTTTCACGCAAACCCTTGGCAAACGAACCGCCGATCAACCCCAGACCGACCACCACCAGGCGCCCGATCATAGGTTCAGCAGATTGCAACGCAGTGACATCAACCACGAGCCAGAACCTTGGTCAGCGCCTCAAGGAAGCGGCTATTTTCCGCTGGCAGTCCAATGGTGATGCGCAAGTGATTCGGCAGGCCGTAGTTGGCCACCGGACGCACAATCACGCCTTCGCGCAGCAAGCCCTGGAACACGGGAGCGGCTTCGCGCCCGACGTCGACACAAATGAAGTTGCCTTTGGAAGGAATCCAGCTCAACCCCAACTCACGGAAACCCGCTTCCAGTTGTTGCATGCCGGCTTCGTTCAGGCGACGGCTTTCAGCCAGGTACTCGGCGTCTTGCAGTGCGGCGCAGGCAGCGGCCAGGGCCAGGCTGTTGACGTTGAATGGCTGACGCACGCGGTTCAGCACGTCGGCGACCACGGCGGTGGACAAACCATAACCAACTCGCAACGCGGCGAGGCCATAAGCCTTGGAGAACGTGCGCGAAACAAGCAGATTCGGGTACGCCGCCAGGAAATCCAGGCCGTCCGGCAAATCGCTGCCTTCGGCGTACTCGATGTAAGCCTCGTCCAGCACAACCAGCACGTGTTCCGGAACGTCTTGCAGGAATTCGTCCAGTGCCTCGGTATCGAACCAGGTCCCGGTCGGGTTATTCGGGTTGGCGATGAACACCACACGGGTATTGGCATCGATCGCCGCCAGCATCGCCGGCAGGTCATGACCCCAGTTTTTGGCCGGGATCACCTTGGCCTGGGCACCCACGGCCTGGGTCACGATCGGATAGACCGCAAACGCATGTTCACTGAACACCGCATTCAGGCCTGGCGCCAGATAGGCACGCGCAACCAATTCAAGGATGTCATTGGAGCCGTTGCCCAAGGTCACCTGATTCAGCTCGACACGGCATTGCTCAGCCAGCAGGGTCTTGAGCGCGAACCCGTTGCCGTCAGGATAGCGGGTCAACTCGGCCAGCTCTTCGCGGATGGCCGCCAATGCCTTGGGGCTGGCGCCCAGCGGGTTTTCGTTGCTCGCCAGTTTGACGATGCTGGCCGGATCAATATCCAGTTCGCGCGCCAGTTCGTCCACGGGCTTGCCTGGAACGTAAGGCGAAAGTTGTTGCACGCCCGGCTGTGCCAGAGCGAGGAAATTGCCACTCATTTGCTACCGCCCTTAGAGAACTGCTTTCGGGTAGGAACCCAGCACTTTGAGTGCTACTGCTTCCTGACTGATCTTTTCCAGCACACCTTTTACCAGCGGATCGCGGTGGTGGCCGACAAAGTCGATGAAGAACACGTAGGTCCATTTACCGCTGCGCGACGGACGAGTCTCGATTCGCGTCAGGTCGATGCCGTTATCATGGAACGGCACCAGCAACTCATGGAGTGCACCGGGCTTGTTGCTCATGGAAACGATGATCGAGGTCTTGTCGTCGCCGGTCGGCGGCACTTCCTGGTTGCCGATCATGAGGAAACGCGTGGAGTTATCCGGACGGTCCTCGATTTTCTCGGCCAGGCGGGTCAACCCGTACAAACCGGCCGCCATGTCGCCGGCAATCGCCGCCGAGTTCCACTCGCCCTTGACCCGCTTGGCCGCTTCAGCGTTGCTGGACACCGCCACGCGCTCGACATTCGGGTAGTGCGCATCCAGCCACTTGCGGCACTGGGCCAGGGACTGGGCGTGGGAATAGATACGACTGATGCTGTCGGTCTTGGTGTTTTCACCGACCAACAGGTGGTGGTGAATCCGCAACTCGACTTCACCGCAGATCACCATGTCGTGTTCGAGGAAGCTGTCGAGGGTGTGGTTGACCGCGCCCTCGGTGGAGTTTTCCACCGGAACCACGCCAAAGTTCACCGCACCGGCCGCCACTTCACGGAACACTTCGTCGATCGCCGCCATCGGCTTGCTGATCACCGCGTGACCAAAGTGCTTCAGGGCCGCCGCCTGGGTGAAGGTGCCCTCCGGACCGAGGTAAGCCACTTTCAACGGCTGCTCGAGGGCCAGGCACGAGGACATGATTTCACGGAACAACCGCGCCATCTCTTCGTTGCCCAGCGGTCCCTGGTTGCGCTCCATGACACGCTTGAGCACCTGAGCTTCACGCTCAGGACGATAGAACACCGGCACTTCGCCTTCGGCCAGCGAGGCCATCTTTACTCGCGCGACTTCCTGGGCGCAGCGCGCACGCTCACTGATCAGCTCCAGGACTTTCTCGTCCAGGGCATCAATGCGCAGGCGCAGTGCCTTGAGTTCTTGCTCAGACATTAGCCGTGTTCCTTCTCGAACTCTGCCATGTACGCCACCAGCGCGTTGATCGCGTTGATGTCGACGGCGTTATAGATGGAGGCGCGCATGCCGCCCACGGAGCGGTGACCCTTGAGGTTCAGCAGGCCACGCTCGTCGGCACCCGCCAGGAACGGCTTATCCAAACGGTCGTCCGCCAGGCGGAACGGCACGTTCATCCACGAGCGATCCGACTTGTTGATCGGGTTGCTGTAGAGGCCGCTGGCATCGATAAAGTCATACAGCGTGCGCTGCTTCACTTCGTTGAGCTTACCGATGGCTTCGACGCCGCCCTGCTCTTTGAGCCACTCGAACACCAGGCCGGACAGGTACCAGGCCAGGGTCGGCGGGGTGTTGTACATCGAGCCGTTATCGGCCGCGACCTTGTAGTTGAGCATGGTCGGGCACAGGGAACGGGCGTGACCGAGCAGGTCTTCGCGAACGATGTTCACCACGATGCCGCTTGGACCGATGTTCTTCTGGGCACCGGCGTAGATCATGCCGAAGCGAGACACGTCGATCGGACGCGAGAGAATGTCCGAGGACATGTCTGCTACCAGCGGAACATCACCGGTTTCAGGGACCCACTGGAATTCCAGGCCGCCGATGGTTTCGTTCGGCGCGTAGTGAACGTAGGCCGCGTCCTTGGACAGCTTCCACTCGTTCTGGCCGGGAATGGCGAAATAGTCGTAGGGCTTGGCGGTAGCGGCAACGTTGACGTGGCCGTAGCGCGACGCTTCTTCAATGGCTTTCTGCGACCAGATACCGGTGTCGATATAGTCGGCAGAGCCGCCTTCGGGCAGCAGGTTCAGCGGAATCTGGGCAAATTGCTGGCTGGCGCCGCCTTGCAGGAACAGCACTTTATAGTTCGAGGGGATATTCAGCAGATCACGCAGATCCTGCTCGGCCTTGGTGGCAATGGATACGAACTCATCGCTGCGATGGCTCATTTCCATGACCGACAGGCCCTTGCCGTGCCAGTCGAGGAGTTCACCCTGGGCGCGCTGCAGGACAGCTTCGGGAAGCGCCGCAGGACCGGCGCAGAAGTTATAGGCTCTCTTGCTCACATCCAATCTCGCTCTGATTTGGTGGTATCACGCATAAATCACATTATCAATCGACACAGGGTCCCTGCTGAAGCAGACAACCTGTGGGAGCGAGCCTGCTCGCGAATGCATCACCGCGGTGTTTCAGAGATACCGCGGCGCCTGCTTCGCGAGCAGGCACGCTCCCACAGGGGATATCCATGGGTGTCGACATCTTCCGTACGGACAAACAACAAGGGGGCGAATTTTCATCCGCCCCCTCATGTCCACTTACTCTTGTGGCTCTTCGTCAGCAGCGGCGTCGAGTTGCTGGTCTTCGGCAGCGTCGTCGTTCACGACCTCACCGACAAACCCGGCACCCTCTTCACCTTCAAAACCTTCACCTTCGAGTTCTTCACCCTCGACTTCCGACGGCTCCTGAACCCGCTCAAGGCCGACCAGGGTTTCATCCTTAGCCAGTTTGATCAGGGTCACACCCTGGGTGTTACGGCCCAGACTGGAAACCTCATCGACACGGGTACGCACCAGGGTGCCCTGGTCGGAAATCAGCATGATCTCCTCGCCGTCCAGCACCTGTACCGCGCCGACCAGACGGCCGTTACGCTCGTTGCTGACCATGGCGATAACGCCCTGGCCGCCACGCTTGTACTCAGGGAATTCGGTGATCGCCGTACGCTTGCCGTAACCACGCTCGGAAGCGGTGAGGATCTGGCTGCCTTCTTCCGGGATCAGCATGGAAATCAGCTTCTGACCTTCCGGCAGGCGCATGCCGCGCACACCGCGGGCGGTACGGCCCATGGCGCGAACGTCGGATTCCTTGAAGCGCGTCACCTTGCCGCCATCGGAGAACAGCATGACTTCACGTTCGCCATCGGTGATCGCGGCAGAAATCAGCACGTCGCCTTCGTCCAGTTCCAGCGCGATCAGACCGACGCTGCGCTGACGGCTGAAGGATTCCAGCGGGGTCTTCTTCACGGTGCCGTTAGCGGTAGCCATGAAGATGTAGTGACCTTCGGTGTATTCCTCGACCGGCAGCATGGTGGTGATGTATTCACCGTCATCCAGCGGCAGCAGGTTGACCAGCGGACGACCACGGGCCGCACGGGATGCTTCAGGGATTTCGTAGGTTTTCAGCCAGTACACCTTGCCCTTGCTGGAGAACAGCAGCAGTGTGGTATGGCTGTTGGCAACCAGCAGGTGAGCGATGTAGTCCTCATCCTTGACGCCGGTGGCCGACTTGCCTTTACCGCCACGACGCTGGGCCTGGTACGCAGCCAGCGGCTGGGTCTTGGCGTAGCCACCGTGGGAAATGGTCACGACACGGTCTTCTTCCGGAATCATGTCGCCCAGGGTCAGATCGAGACGGGCGTCGAGGATTTCGGTGCGACGCACATCGCCATACTCGGCACGAATCACTTCCAGTTCTTCGCGAATCACTTCCATCAGGCGCGTGGCGCTGTTGAGGATGCGGATCAGCTCGCCGATCTGGTTGAGGATCTCTTGATACTCGGCCAGCAGTTTTTCGTGTTCCAGACCGGTCAGACGGTGCAGACGCAGTTCCAGAATGGCTTGCGCCTGTTCCGGCGACAGGAAGTACTTGCCGTCGCGCAGGCCGTATTGCGGATCGAGGTTTTCCGGACGGCACGAATCGGCACCGGCACGCTCGACCATCGCCACCACGGCCGAGGACTCCCAAGGGGTGCTGACCAGCGCTTCCTTGGCTTCCGACGGTGTTGGCGAGGCCTTGATCAGGGCGATGACCGGGTCGATGTTCGACAGGGCAACTGCCTGACCTTCCAGAATGTGTCCACGCTCACGCGCCTTGCGCAGTTCGAACACGGTACGACGGGTCACGACTTCGCGACGGTGACGAACGAAGGCTTCCAGCAGGTCCTTGAGGTTCAGAATCCGCGGGCGGCCGTCGATCAGCGCGACGATGTTGATACCGAACACGGCCTGCAGCTGGGTCTGGGCGTAGAGGTTGTTGAGGATCACCTCCGGCACTTCGCCGCGACGCAGCTCAATCACGACGCGCATACCGTCCTTGTCGGACTCGTCGCGCAGCTCGGTGATGCCTTCGAGTTTCTTCTCTTTGACCAGCTCGGCGATCTTCTCGATCAGACGTGCCTTGTTCAGCTGGTAAGGGAGTTCGGTGATGACGATCTGCTGACGACCACCGACCTTGTCGATGTCTTCGATGATCGAGCGGGCGCGCATGTAAATACGGCCGCGACCGGTGCGGTAGGCCTCGATGATGCCGGCGCGACCGTTGATGATCGCGGCGGTCGGGAAGTCCGGACCGGGGATGTATTGCATCAGCTCGTCGACAGTCAGCTCGGGGTTGTCGATGAGCGCTAGGCAACCGTCGATGACTTCACCGAGGTTGTGCGGCGGAATGTTGGTCGCCATGCCCACGGCGATACCGCTGGAGCCGTTGACCAACAGATTGGGAATACGGGTCGGCATGACCGCCGGGATCATTTCGGTGCCGTCGTAGTTCGGCACCCAGTCCACGGTTTCCTTGTGCAGGTCAGCCAGCAGCTCGTGCGCCAGCTTGGTCATGCGCACTTCGGTGTATCGCATGGCCGCGGCGTTGTCGCCGTCCACCGAACCGAAGTTGCCCTGACCGTCTACCAGCAGGTAGCGCAGCGAGAATGGCTGCGCCATCCGAACGATGGTGTCGTACACCGCGGTATCACCGTGCGGGTGATACTTACCGATCACGTCACCGACAACACGGGCAGATTTCTTGTACGGCTTGTTGAAGTCGTTACCCAGCTCGCTCATCGCGAACAGCACACGCCGGTGCACGGGCTTCAAGCCGTCGCGCGCATCCGGCAGTGCCCGCCCGACAATTACGCTCATCGCGTAGTCGAGGTAGGACTGCTTCAGCTCGTCTTCGATATTGACCGGGAGGATTTCTTTGGCCAGTTCGCCCATGAGAAGCCTGATTCCTTTTTCTGGTGAAACCTCGTCACATCCATATGGGACGAACGAAGCTCGCCGCTGCAGGCTGAGTGCCATGCACCGACTTACGACAAATCAACGAGTTATGCCATGGATCTGCGCAGTAAAGGTCGCCCCATCGGGCAACCCTGGAAACCGCCGGATGTTATCACAAGAGCCGCCACGCACCTATCCCCCAGATGCGCATGGAGTGTAGTTAGTTGACTGATGGCAGGCTTGAAGGGGACGAGAGAGGCTTAGAGCAGCTGCGAATGCAGAATTCGGGGCTGAATTACGGATGTTTATTGACTTTCAGAGCCTAATCGCCAGCAGGCTGGCTCCCACATTTGATCCGTGTCGATCACAAACCCTGTGGGAGCCAGCCTGCTGGCGATGGCGTCCTTTCGATCTCCACGGCCCATCAATGCAGACGTTTGCGGCACATCAGTTGCGCCATTTTCGCCGTATCCGGCCGCTCGACGATGCCTTTTTCGGTGACGATGGCATCGATCAGATCCGCAGGCGTCACGTCGAACACTGGGTTGAACGCATCGACTTCAGCCCCGACCCGCTTGCCGCCGACCTCAAGCAACTCACGACCATCGCGCTCTTCGATCGGAATGTCGTCGCCGCTGGCCAGGTTCATGTCGATGGTTGAACTCGGCGCCACCACCATGAAACGCACACCGTGGTGCATGGCGTTGACCGCCAATTGATAGGTGCCGATCTTGTTCGCCACATCGCCATTGGCCGTGATCCGGTCCGCGCCCACGATCACCCAGGTAATACCCTTGGTTTTCATGATATGGGCCGCGGCGGAATCGGCATTGAGGGTCACCGGGATGCCTTCGTTGGCCAGCTCCCAGGCCGTCAGCCGTGAGCCTTGCAGCCATGGACGGGTTTCGTCGGCGTAGACACGCTCGACCATACCCTCGATGAACGCCCCGCGAATCACCCCCAGCGCCGTACCGAAGCCACCAGTGGCCAGCGCACCCGTGTTGCAATGGGTCAGGATCGCCTGGGCGTTGCCCTGATGCTTGCGGATCAGATCGACACCCAATTGCGCCATGGTCAGGTTGGCTTCGCGATCACTTTCATGAATGGCGATAGCCTCGGCCTCCAGCACCGCCAGCGGATCGGCATTGCCTTTCAGGCGATCCAGCCGGTCATGCATGCGATTCAAGGCCCAGAACAGATTGACCGCAGTGGGGCGGGAATCGGCGAGCAGCGCGAAATCCTCCTCCAGCGCTGCGTACCAGTCGCCCCCTTCAGCAATCCGGGCGCGGGCTGCCAGCACGATGCCATAGGCCGCACTGATGCCAATTGCCGGTGCGCCGCGCACCACCATCGAGCGAATCGCCTCGGCCACGCCAGCCGCGCTGGTGTAGGCAATCCAGGTTTCCTCGAACGGCAAAATACGCTGATCCAGCAGATACAGGGCGCCATCACGCCAATCGATGGCCTTCACCTTCTCCGCAGCCAACAGTCGATTGCGCATCCCACACCCCGCACTCATGAACAAAAGCCGTCGATTATAGCGATCCCCCCGCGAAGACGCTCGGGTATACTTCGCCATCCTTTACAAAAGCACTGGAACCGCCCCTCGATGCCGAACACTGCCGCTGCGCTCGACCTGTTATTGCTGCCGACCTGGCTGGTACCCGTCGAACCCGCCGGCGTTGTCCTCAAGGACCATGGCCTGGGTATCCGCGACGGGCGCATTGTCTTTATCGGCCCACGCTCCGCCGCCCTGAAGCTTAACGCAAGCGAAGTCCGCGAACTGCCGGACATGTTGCTCAGCCCCGGGCTGATCAATGCCCACGGACACGCGGCAATGACCCTGTTCCGCGGCCTGGCCGATGACTTGCCCTTGATGACCTGGCTGGAAAACCATATCTGGCCGGCCGAGGCCAAATGGGTCGACGAGGATTTTGTACGCGACGGTACGGATCTGGCCATCGCCGAACAGCTCAAAGGTGGCATCACCTGCTTCTCTGACATGTACTTCTTCCCGAAGGTTGCCAGCGAGCGCGTACACAACAGCGGCATTCGCGCGCAAATTGCGATTCCGATCCTCGATTTCCCGATCCCCGGTGCCAGCTCGGCGGACGAAGCCATTCGTCAGGGCGTCGAGCTGTTTGGCGATCTCAAGCACCACGAACGCATCAAAGTCACCTTCGGCCCCCATGCACCCTACACCGTGGGCGATGAAAACCTGGAAAAAATCCGGGTGATCGCCGAAGAACTGGACGCCTCGATCCACATGCACGTGCATGAAACTGCCTTCGAAGTACAGCAATCAGTCGAACAGCGTGGCGAACGCCCACTGGCCCGCCTCGCTCGCCTGGGCATGCTGGGGCCGCGTTTCCAGGCGGTTCATATGACCCAGATCAGCGATGAAGACCTGGCCCTGCTGGTAGAAAGCAACACCAACGTGATTCATTGCCCGGAATCGAATCTGAAGCTCGCCAGCGGCTTCTGCCCGGTGGAGCGCTTGTGGCAGGCCGGAGTGAACGTCGCTGTGGGCACCGATGGCGCCGCCAGCAACAACGACCTGGACCTGCTCGGCGAAACCCGCACCGCGGCCCTGCTGGCCAAGGCCGTCGCCGGTTCGGCTACCGCCCTGGATGCCCATCGCGCCCTGCGCATGGCCACCCTCAACGGTGCTCGCGCCCTGGGAATCGAGGCCGATGTCGGCTCGCTGGAAGTCGGCAAAGCCGCCGACATCGTGGCGTTCGACCTCTCCGGTCTGGCCCAGCAGCCGGTCTACGAGCCGGTTTCGCAGCTTATATATGCCACGAGCCGGGACTGCGTGAAACATGTCTGGGTCGCCGGCAAGCAGTTGCTCGACGATCGTCGCCTGACCCGTCTGGATGAAGAACAACTGGTCACAAGCGCCAAGTCCTGGGGACTGCGCATCAGCGGCCGCACCGAATAACGAGCCCCCTTATGCGGGGGCATCAGGATTTTTCAAGTTTTTCGAGGATTGAAACCATGAGCAACGTCGACTACGCCGAAATCGCCAAATTCGAAGCCCTGGCCCATCGCTGGTGGGACCGCGAAAGCGAGTTCAAACCGCTGCACGACATCAACCCGCTGCGGGTCAACTGGATTGACGAACGCGTCAACCTGGCCGGCAAAAAAGTCCTCGACGTCGGCTGCGGCGGCGGCATCCTCAGCGAAGCCATGGCCCAGCGCGGCGCCACCGTCACCGGCATCGACATGGGCGAAGCGCCGCTGGCGGTCGCACAATTGCATCAGCTGGAATCCGGTGTGAATGTCGAATACCGGCAGATCACCGCCGAAGCCCTGGCCGAGGAAATGCCGGAGCAGTTCGACGTGGTCACCTGCCTCGAAATGCTTGAACACGTGCCAGATCCATCCTCGGTGATCCGCGCCTGCTTCCGGATGGTCAAGCCCGGCGGCCAGGTGTTTTTCTCCACCATCAACCGCAACCCGAAGGCGTACCTGTTCGCCATCGTCGGCGCCGAATACATCATGAAGCTGTTGCCCCGCGGCACCCACGACTTCAAGAAATTCATCCGCCCTTCCGAACTCGGTGCCTGGAGCCGCATGGCCGGCTTGACCGTCAAGGACATCATCGGCCTGACCTACAACCCCCTGACCAAGCACTACAAACTGGCGGCCGACGTGGACGTCAACTACATGATCCAGACCCTGCGCGAGGAGTAAGCCGATGCGAATCAGAGCAGTTCTTTTCGACATGGACGGTACCCTGCTCGACACCGCGCCGGACTTCATCGCGATCTGCCAGGCGATGCGTGCCGACCGCGGCCTGCCGCCCATGAACGACAAACACATTCGTGATGAAATTTCCGGCGGCGCCAAGGCGATGGTCGCGGTGACCTTCGCCATGGACCCGGAATCGCCGGGCTTCGAGGAGCTGCGCCTGGAGTTCCTCGAGCGCTACCTCGTGGGCTGTGCAGTCCACAGCAAACTGTTCGACGGCATGGGTGAACTGCTGGCCGACATCGAGAAAGCCAACCTGATCTGGGGCGTGGTCACCAACAAGCCGTTGCGCTTTGCCGAGCCGATCATGCAACAGCTTGGGCTGGCCGAACGTTCGGCGCTGCTGATTTGCCCGGATCATGTGAAGAACAGCAAACCGGACCCGGAGCCGCTGATCCTCGCCTGCAAGATGCTCGACCTCGACCCGGCCAGCGTGCTGTTCGTGGGCGATGACCTGCGCGATATCGAATCGGGCCGCGATGCCGGCACCCGGACCGCAGCCGTGACCTTCGGCTACATCCACCCGGATGATAATCCGCGGCATTGGGGAGCGGATGTGGTGGTCGATCATCCGCTGGAGCTGCGCAAGGTGCTTGATAGCGCGCTCTGTGGCTGCTGAGAGCCGGTTTCAGGTGCTGGGAATGTGGCGTGAATGCTGACGCCTTCGCGGGCTTGCCCGCGATCGGAAGCGCCGCGATCTGTCTTCTGTTTTGTGAGGTTTTTTATGTTTGATTATTCCGCCCGCCCCGACTTGCTCAATGGCCGGGTCATTCTCGTCACCGGTGCCGGTCGTGGCATCGGCGCAGCCGCAGCAAAAACCTATGCCGCCCACGGCGCGACCGTGCTGCTTTTGGGCAAGACCGAAGCCAACCTGACCCAGGTCTATGACGAAATCGAAGCCGCCGGCCACCCGCAACCGGCCGTGATCCCGTTCAACCTGGAAACCGCCCTGCCCCATCAATACGATGAGCTGGCAGCGATGATCGAGAGCGAATTCGGTCACCTCGACGGCCTGCTGCACAACGCCTCGATCATTGGTCCGCGCACACCGATCGAGCAGCTCTCCGGCGAAAATTTCATGCGGGTGATGCAAGTCAACGTCAACGCCATGTTCATGCTCACCAGCACCCTGTTACCGCTGCTCAAACTGTCCCAGGACGCCTCGGTGGTGTTCACCTCCAGCAGCGTCGGCCGCAAGGGTCGTGCGTACTGGGGCGCTTACGGCGTGTCCAAGTTCGCCACCGAAGGCCTGATGCAGACCCTGGCCGACGAAGTCGATACTGTGGCGCCGGTACGCTCCAACAGCATCAACCCGGGCGCCACCCGCACCAGCATGCGTGCCCAGGCCTATCCAGGGGAAAACCCGCTGAACAATCCGACACCCGAGGAGATCATGCCGGTCTACCTGTACCTGATGGGTCCGGACAGCACCGGTATCAACGGCCAGGCATTCAACGCCCAGTAATACCGTACGTCGCTTTTGTGCCGCGCCGACTTCCCGTCGCGGCATTTGAGCATCCTGCTGTTGTACAAAGCAGATTAAACTTGTACGAAATGTCCTACGGGACTGACGGACCAGTATGACGCGCAGCCCAAAGCCGCTCTCACCCAGCTTGTAAGACAGCCTTACTGCTCAAGGGCGCGCGCCATATGAAATCACCTTCCCAGACCAACGCAATTGACTTCGATAGCGCCAAATTGCAACGCCTGGGCTTTGGTCAGCAGCAACCGACTCTGGAACGGCCAGTCAGTCTTGCGCAACTGCGCCAGCAGCTGAGCATGCAGCTGCAAACCAGTCTGGAACCACAACGCATTCTCGGGCTTTTTTTCCGTGAGGTTCAGCGCCTCGTACCGCTTGATGCCTTGAGCTATGAGCACAAGAGCAGCGATCTGCGCCTGGAATTCGGCCAACGCGGTCACCACTCGATCAGCTACAGCCTCAGCCATGAAGGCGAACACCTGGGTGAGCTGGTGTTTCGTCGCAACCAGCGCTTCAGCGAGCAGGAACAGGGCCACCTCGAATCGCTGCTGGCCGCGCTGCTCTACCCGATGCGCAACACCTTGCTATACCGCGCCGCGACCCAAAGTGCATTGCGCGATCCGCTGACAGACACCGGCAACCGCATCGCCATGGACCAGACGCTGCTTCGGGAAATCGAAGTCTCGCGGCGTCACCTGCACCCCTTGTCACTGCTGATGCTGGACATCGATCACTTCAAACAGATCAACGACACCCATGGACACAGTGTCGGCGATGAAGTGCTTAAAGCGGTCGCCGCCTCGATCAAGCAACAGTTGCGCAACGTGGACATGGTGTTTCGTTTTGGCGGCGAGGAGTTCCTGATCGTACTGTCCAACACTAACCGCGAAGCGGCGGCCTTGGTCGGCGAGCGGCTGCGTCTTGCAGTGCAGAC
Source organism: Pseudomonas sp. G(2018) (assembly GCF_005502415.1). Classification (NCBI taxonomy): domain Bacteria; kingdom Pseudomonadati; phylum Pseudomonadota; class Gammaproteobacteria; order Pseudomonadales; family Pseudomonadaceae; genus Pseudomonas; species Pseudomonas sp. G(2018). Next base: position 42,839 of record NZ_SCOO01000041.1, read on the forward strand.
CGAGGAATTTGTGGCTGAGGGCCGTTCGATCGAACTGACCGTGAGCCTGGGTTGCTCGACCCTGCTGCCCGGCGAATCTGCCGAGAGCTTGTTGCGAAGGGCTGATAATGCGCTGTACGTCGCCAAGCGCGAGGGGCGTAACCGGTTGACGATGGCAGGTTGATTTTCAAGTAACAGCACAAAACAGTGTGGGAGCGAGCCTGCTCGCGAATGGTCTTTCAATCAACATCATTGTTGACTGGCAGATCGCATTCGCGAGCAGGCTCGCTCCCACAGTTGTATTACATGGAATCTGGATCAGCTCTCGGCCAATGCCAATCGCTCACGGGCTACCGGCGTTCGTTCCGCGTACTCCAGTTGCATGCAACGCTCCAGAAACAGGTACATGTAGTCGTAGCTCTTGCACACGGCCTGACGCAATTCCACTTGCAGGGCCTTGCTTGGATTCATGCCTGCCAGCGTGCAGATGATTTCCAGCGCTTCCCAAGGATGGGCATCGTCATACTGGGCGTGCATCTTCAGCCACTTCATGGCGCGCTTGCGGTCTTCCTCGGGGAAGGATGCCGCGTACACACCATTGGAACAAACCAGCGCCGACCACTCGCCGGTCGCACCTTCAATGGCATAGTTGGTGGCGGCAATGGCCACGATCAGCGAATCCGCCGAACTGGTGTGCCAGCACCAATGACTCAAGGCATGAAGCTCCGGAGCCACCTGTTGCGCTTGCAGATCTTCCAGGCTGACACCGTGAGCGCGGCTCCAGTGCAGCCAGTAATCGGCATGGTTCAATTCGACGCGAATGTTGCGCATCAGCCAGCGACGCGCCATGTCTTCGCCCGGATGACGGGCAAAACGGGTCTTGGTCAGGTTTTGTGCCATATATAACGCGAACTGTTCGACCACCGGCCAGCCACCTATCAGGTACTGACGCATGGTCTTTGCACTGAGTTTGTTGTCACGCATGCGCTGATACAGTTCGTGTTCGACAACCCGGCGCTTGCTCTCGCTGCAATCCTGAATCAGGCGCTGGGCCCAGGCAGGATAACTTGCAGCTTCCATGAGGGGTCCGGTTCGGTTGAATGTGTCGATCACTGTCGAGCTCCTTTTGATTGTGATTGTCAGATCAGCGAAAGATTTCAACGGAACGTGCCAGGGGCCTTGAACAACAAAGGCTGGGGCCTGGCAGGACGACTTTGCAGGCTGTCAAAGGTAAACAATTGCGGGCGTTCTATGACATACCCTTGAGCGTAATCCACCCCGATCTCCAGCAATGCCTGCTCGATCTGAGGCGTCTCGACAAACTCGGCAATCGTACGTTTACCCATGACATGACCGATGTGATTGATCACTTCGACCATGGCGCGGTTAACCGGGTCGTCCAGCATATCCTTTACGAAACTCCCGTCGATCTTCAGGAAGTCTACAGGCAAATGTTTCAGATACGCGAATGAAGACATACCGGCGCAAAAGTCATCCAGCGAAAAAAGGCATCCCAAACCTTTGAGTTCATTGATAAAACGAATTGCACTGCCAAGATTGGAAATTGCACTGGTTTCGGTGATTTCAAAACAAATCATTTCAGGCGGAATGGAATAAGTAACGAACTGTTCCCGCAGGAAGTCCAGAAACGCCTCATCACCTATGGTCGTGCCTGACAGATTGATCGCACACATGGCCAGCGGCCCCTGACGTGTCTCGGCGCGGCATTGGGCAATGATCTTGAAAACGTTCTGCACCACCCAGCGGTCAAGGGATGTCATCAAACCGTAGCGTTCGGCGGCCGGGATGAAACTGTCGGGTAGAATCATGCGGCCGGCTTCATCATGCAGGCGCAACAGGATTTCGATATGCCCGCTGCCCGGCTCGGTATGACCAAGGGGCGCAATTTCCTGGGCATACAGACAGAAGCGATCCTCTTCCAGCGCCATGTGCAGACGCTGCACCCAGGCCATTTCACCGAAGCGCAGGGACAACTCCGAATCGTCGGGGTGATAGACCTGAACCCGGTTACGGCCTTTTTCCTTGGCCATGTAGCAAGCCATGTCGGCAGCGCGCAATGAAGCTTCGAGGGTGGTCGGATTGTGCGCGACATGCACCAGACCGATGCTCACGGTGGTCACGAAAGGCCGGCCCTTCCATACGAAATGCAGGTTTTGCACCGTCTGCCGCAACCCCTCGGCAATTTTCTCCGCCGCCTCCGGCCCACAGTTCTCCAGCAGAATGCCGAACTCGTCGCCGCCGAGCCGAGCCAGGGTATCGCCTTCGCGCAGACCGGATTGCAGCAGTGCACAGATGTGCCGCAGCAACTCGTCACCCGCCGCATGGCCGCAGGTATCGTTGACCAGTTTGAACTGATCCAGGTCGAGGAACATCAGGGCATGCCGCCCCGACTGCCGCGTCAGGTTGTGCAGCGCCTGTTCCAGGCGATATTCGAATTCGCGGCGGTTGGCCAGACCGGTCAAGGCGTCATGGGTGGCCTGCCAGGACAGATTGGCAATGTATTGCCGCTCCTGGGTCATGTCGTGCAACACCAGTACCGTGCCGCTGACCTTGCCGGCATTGCGGATCGGCGCGCCGACCAGCGTTACAGAGACCGTGCTGCCATCCAGGCGCTGAATCAATTTTGAATGCTCGCTGCCGCCGCTGAGCTGACCGCTCAGTATGCGTTCGATCAGGGTGAAACCATCGGTCTGCGCGTTGTCGTCCAACAGATTGAACAGCGCCGCCAACGGCAAACCGGTCGCCTGTTCCGCCTTCCAGTGAGTCAACGCCTCGGCAGCCGGGTTCATGTAGGCGATGGCGCCATCCACATCGGTAGTAATCACCCCGTCACCGATCGATTGCAGGGTGATCTGCGCCCGGTCTTTTTCCAACTGCAGGGCGTCGGCAAAGGCGTGGCGTTGCTTGAGCAGTTTATGGGTACGCATCAAGGCCAATGCGATCAAGCCCAGGGCCGTGGCCAGGTTGATCGCCAGCAACAGGCGAAGAATCACCCGTGACCCCTCTCCCAAGGCATCACTGAAGGCTTTTGCCGCCGGGGTGACTTCATCGTTGATCGCGAAAATCTGCGCCTTCCAACGCTGGATGTCGGTATCGGAAGCCGGGCTGGCGGTGATGTGCCGGTGCATGTCGCGGGCAACGTCATCGAGCTGGACCAGATACGCGTCACCCACTGTCCAGAGATCGATGGCTTTCTCGAGGTAGCTGAAGTGCCGGAAATTCAGGTACAGCCAGATCAGGCTGGACACATCGTCCGGATGATTGCCGCCCTTGAGGATCGCTGCGCGTGCCGCTTCGATATTCGGCGGTTGGTGGTCCAGCGCCACACGCAACTCGTGACCGCCCTGGGGCACGGCAATGGCGTTCTGGTATTTGAGAAAAATCCCTTCATCGCCGCTGTCGGCGTAGAGATTGAGGTAATAGATGGCGTCTTTCTGGCCCTTGGACCACAGGCTTTCACCGGCAACGTAGCCACGGACCGCCGAAAGCACATAAAGGCTGACACCGCCCAGCAGGGCCTGAAACAGCACGACCGCGATAAATGGCCAGACGATGCCCAGCAACCGTGGCGTACCAAGAGTCCGCGTTTGATTCATGAGTTCCCTTGCATTAGCACTGCTTGATCGTCATCCGGACGAAATCGCTACCGCAAGACTAGGGGGCGATCCCGGTTCCGGCAAGCGGCAGATCTCATTGCAGTACAAACGCCAGGGCTATATATGCACCGCCAACGCAGTATCGAGGCCGTGGTAAAAAAGCCCTGAACATCCCTTGGCACTGATCTAGTGCTGCTGCAAATGCCCATAAAGCTTGGCGTACAAACCACCATCGGCAATCAGCTGTTGGTGGTCGCCATCTTCGGCAATCTGCCCGCCATCGAATACGAGCACCCGGTCCGCCTGTTTAACCGCTGACAGTCGGTGGGCAATGATCAGCGTGGTGCGGTTGCTCAGGAACCGCGCCAAGGCTTGGTGCAGGTTGTACTCGGTAGCGGCATCCAGCGCGGAGGTGGCCTCGTCGAGGATCACCACTTTAGGGTCGGCCAACACCATCCGCGCAATCGCCAGACGTTGCCGCTGACCGCCGGACAAACGCACGCCGGAGCGCCCGACGATACTGTCCAGGCCGTTGGGCAATTCACGAATCGTAGCGTGCAGTTGCGCGATTTCCAGGGCCTGCCAGCAAGCCTCGTCGCTGCGTTCGCGGCCCATGGTCAGGTTGGCACGCACAGTGTCGTTGAACAGCGCCGGGTGCTGCAGGACCACGGCGACGTTTTCACGAACGGTTTCCAGACCGATCTCCTGCTGGGTCGAGCCGCCGAAGCGGATGGTCCCGGCCAATGGCGTGTACAGGCCCAACAGCAACTGCACCAGCGTACTCTTGCCACCACCGCTGGCACCGACGATTGCCACTTTTTCACCGGGGGCGATGGACAGGTTCATCTGGTTCAACACCAGCTCGTCGCCGTAGCCGAAACTCAGGCCCTGAACCTCGATACCCACGGTCTCGCGGCCGTTGAACGGATCGACGCCATTGGGGTACTCAGGTTCATCGGCGCGGGACAACAGTTCGTTGATTCGCGACAGCGCACCGCCGGCGGCGTAATAGGCGTATTGCAGGTTCAGCAGTTGTTCCACCGGGCCGATCATGAACCACAGGTAGCTGAACACGGCGAGCATCTGGCCGATGGACAGGTCGGAAAACAGCACGGTGAGCATGGCGGCGGCGCGAAAAATATCGATACCGAACTGGAACAGCAAGCCGCTGGCACGGTTCGAGGCGTCGGTTTTCCATTGCGAACTGACCGCGTAATCGCGAACTTCCCTGGCGCGCAGCCCCAGTCGTCCGAGGAAAAACCCCTGACGGTTGCCGGCGCGAACTTCCTGGATCGCGTCCAGGGTTTCGGTCAATGCCTGGGTGAAGCGTGAAGTGCTGTCGTTCTCGAGCTTCTTCAGGTGCTTGACCTTTTTGCCCAACTGCACCGTGGCGTAGATCACCAGCGGGTTGAACAAAAGGATCAGCAGCGCCAGTTTCCAGTGCATCCACATCAGAATCCCTGCAGTGCCGACCAGTGTCAGCATGGCCACGAGGAAGCGACTGAGGGTTTCGCCGACGAATTTGTCCAGGGTGTCGAGGTCGGTCACCAGGTGCGTGGTCACCGTCCCGCTGCCCAGGCTTTCGTATTCACCCAGCGAGATGCGCTTGAGGCGTTCAATCAGGCGGATGCGAATGCGGTACACGATGTCCTTGGCCAGGGCGGCGAACAACCGCGCCTGCACCACGTTGAACAGCAATGCCGCGCAACGCAGAGCCAGGGTTACCAGCAGCATCAGGCCGATATAGCCCGCGGCCTTTTGCCAGACCTCGGGGAGTGCGAGGTTCATGATTTTCAGCGCGGCGTCACCGTGCCCCAGCAGCACTTCATCCACCAGTAACGGCAGGAGCAACGGGATTGGTACGCTGCACAGGGTCGCCAGCACGGCCACGCCATTGGCGATCCACAGGGATTTCTTGTGATGAAGCGCCAGTCGGCGGATTTCCGCCCAACTCAGCCGATCGACATGTTTTGCGGTTGCGACATCGTCGGGCAGGTCATGCACAGGCAGCGCGCTCCAGCCAGCGGCCGAGCAGCGGTGACAGCACACTGAGCGGTTGATAGCCATTGGTCAGCAGTGCCAATTGACCATTGCGCTCAGCCAGCAGGGTGGGGAAACCGGCAATGCCCAGATCCTGGACCCAGGTGAAATCGGCTGCCGTTGCGGTGTGCATATCGGCACGGTCGAACGCGGCGGCAAATTCGATGCGCGGCAGACCGGCCTGTTCCGCCAACTCCACCAGAACGCTGGCGCGGGTAACGTCGCGGCCTTCGGCATAAAACGCATGTTGAATCAGCCCCAGCAGCTTCCATGCACAGTCCGGCGCCAGGCTGCGTGCCGTCACCAGCGCCCGGCACGCCGGCTCGGTGTCGTAGACGAATCCATCGGGCAACGCACCGTCCAGTTTGAACGGCTGGCCGGTGGCCTCGGTGACCGCCTGCCAGTGCTCGAGGATGTAGCGCCGGGTCGACGGTTCCAGCGCCGAGCCGCTGCCGGTGCGCAAACCGCCTACCACCAGATGCACGTCCACACCTGCCGCTGCCGCCTGCTCGACCAACGCGTTGGCCACCGGAGCAAAGCCCCAGCACCAGGAGCACATCGGGTCCATTACATAGAGCAGGCGGGCAGTCGTCATGGTGTTCAAGCCTCGGAGGATACTTGCTTGTAGTTGTAGCCGATCGGGTGAGGCATGTTGCGAGCCTTGGCCAGTTCGATCTGCTTTTGCCGATCGATGGCGCTGCGGCGGGTTTTCTCGCTCAGCGTGTCCCAGCAATGCGGGCAACTGATGCCGGCCACGTAATGCTCGGAGGCGCGATCTTCGACACTGACCGGTGTGCGGCAGGCATGACATTGATCGTAGTCGCCTTCGCTCAGGTCGTGGCGAACCGTCACGCGGTTATCGAACACGAAGCAGTCGCCCTGCCACTTGGTTTCTTCCTGAGGCACTTCTTCGAGGTACTTCAAGATGCCACCCTTGAGGTGGTAGACCTCATCGAAGCCTTCGCTGAGCATATAGCTCGACGCCTTTTCGCAACGAATGCCGCCGGTGCAGAACATGGCGACCTTCTTGTGTACGGCCGGGTCGAAATTGGCTTTGATGTAGTCGGGAAATTCGCGAAAACTGGTGGTTTTCGGATCGATCGCGCCTTCGAAGGTGCCGATGGACACTTCATAGTCGTTGCGGGTATCGATCAACAGGACTTCCGGATCGCTGATCAGGGCATTCCAGTCCTGCGGATCAACGTAGGTGCCGACCTTTTTGTTCGGGTCCACGCCTTCAACGCCGAGGGTCACGATTTCTTTCTTGAGCTTGACCTTGGTGCGGTAGAACGGTTGTTCGTCGCAGTACGACTCTTTGTGGTCGATATCGTCCATGCGCGGGTCGTTCTTGAGCCAGGCCAACAGTCCGTCGATGCCTTCGCGGCTGCCGGACACGGTGCCGTTGATGCCTTCTTCGGCGATTAGCAGCGTGCCTTTGATGCCGTTGTCGACCATCGCTTGCAGCAGTGGCTCGCGCAGGGCGACGTAATCTTCCAGGGTGACGAACTTATACAGTGCCGCCACGACAATCTGTTGTGTCATGGGTAAATCTCCAGGTGGCTACCCTCGTAAGGGGTGAACCGGATGCGAAAAAAAACGCACCGGGTAAGCGGCGCGTTTCGCATTCTATCAAAAACCCGAAGGTTAGAGGACTGGCAGATGCCTTTGTGGGGAGGGGATAAATCCCCTCCCCACAATAGCCGTTCAAACGCTAGTGTTTGCTGCCGCCGGCACAGGTCGGCGAGGCTGGAGCCGCGTCGATCTGCGCCCATTCCTCCGGCGTGTAGGTATGCAGCGCCAACGCATGGAACTCGCCCATCAGCTCGCCGAGCGTGCCGTAGACTTTCTGGTGACGCTTGACACGATTGAGCCCTTCGAACTGCTGGCTGACCACCACGGCCTTGAAGTGGGTCTGCAACCCGCGACTGTGCATATGGCTTTCATCCAGCACTTGCAAATGCTCGGGCTGCAGCAGGCCCAACGTCGATTCGATGCGTTGTTGCATGGTCATACCGAACTCCGCTTAAGGCTTTTTCTTGGCTGGAGCCGCTGCGTCTTTCGGCGTCAGCTCAGTGGTCATGTCAGCCAGCAGCTTGTTGACCACGGGCACCGCGCTTTCCAGCTTGGCCTGGGTCATCTGGGCCGATTGCTGGGTCAGCTGCGGCATTTTTTCCAGGACTTTCTTGCCCAGAGGCGACTTGTAGAACGCCACCAGGTCCTTGAGCTCGGATTCGGTGAAGTTGGTGGTGTAGAGCTTGACCATGTCCGGCTTCAGCTTGTTCCAGCCAATGGCCTGGTCCAGGGCGGCGTTGGCCTTGGCCTGGTAGGTTTCCAGGACGGCTTTTTTCGACTCCGGGGCTTTGGTTTGCTGGAAGCGCTGGGCGAACATTTGCTGTACTTGCATGTACACCGGAGTGCCCAGTTTGTCAGCATGTGCCAGGGTCAGGAAAGCCTCGGCACTGGCGTTGTGGCTGGCGGTGTCGGCAAGAACCTGGCCGCTGGCACAAACCAATGCAACCGCGGTACAGATGGCACGAAGACGAGTCATCGAGTTTCCTTTTCTAGCAGGCGAGGTAAAACCCCAAGGACGTCCATTCTGCGCCTAAAAAAGTCTGTCACTCAACCCCAAGCCTTGTCGCGCCTGATTTAGAGGGGTTCAATGGACAGAATCGAGACTGATGGAACCCCGGCCGTCGATCACGGCCTAAACTGCGCTATCAGACCTACAGGAGTGTGACCGATGAGCCGTATCGAAACCGACAGCCTTGGCCAGGTTGAAGTCCCGGATGAGGCCTATTGGGGCGCTCAGACGCAACGCTCGCTGGTCAACTTTGCCATCGGTAATGAGCGCATGCCGCTGGCGGTACTGCACGCTCTTGCGCTGATCAAGAAAGCCGCGGCACGGGTCAACGACCGCAATGGCGACCTGCCCGCCGATATCGCCCGCCTGATCGAACAGGCTGCCGACGAAGTGCTCGACGGCAACCACGACGACCAGTTTCCGCTGGTGGTCTGGCAGACCGGCAGCGGCACCCAGAGCAACATGAACGTCAACGAAGTGATCGCCGGTCGCGCCAATGAACTGGCCGGCAACCCGCGTGGCGGCAAGTCCCCGGTGCACCCCAACGATCACGTCAATCGCTCCCAGAGTTCCAACGACTGCTTCCCCACCGCCATGCACATCGCTGCGGCCCAGGCGGTGCAGCAGCAATTGCTGCCGGCCATCGCCGAGCTGTCCGGCGGTATTGCCGAACTGTCGGCACGACACATGAAACTGGTGAAAACCGGCCGTACCCACATGATGGACGCCACTCCGATCACCTTCGGCCAGGAACTTTCGGGGTTCATAGCGCAACTCGATTACGCCGAACGGGCGATCCGCAGCGCCCTGCCGGCAGTTTGCGAACTGGCTCAGGGTGGCACCGCCGTGGGCACCGGACTGAACTCGCCGCACGGCTTTGGTGAAGCGATCGCTGCGGAGCTGGCAGCGCTATCCGGCCTGCCTTTCGTCACCGCCCCGAACAAGTTTGCCGCGCTGGCCGGCCACGAGCCGCTGACCACCCTTTCCGGCGCACTGAAAACCCTCGCCGTGGCCCTGATGAAAATCGCCAACGACCTGCGCTTGCTCGGCTCCGGCCCGCGCGCCGGTTTCGCCGAAGTGAAGCTGCCGGCCAACGAACCGGGCAGCTCGATCATGCCCGGCAAGGTCAACCCGACCCAGTGCGAAGCGCTGTCGATGCTGGTCTGCCAGGTCCTGGGCAACGACGTCACCATCGGTTTCGCCGCGAGCCAGGGGCACTTGCAACTGAACGTGTTCAAACCGGTGATCATCCACAACCTGCTGCAATCGATCCGTCTGCTGGGCGATGGCTGCAGCAACTTCCAGCAGCACTGCATCGCCGGCCTTGAGCCGGACGCAGGGCAAATGGCTGAGCATCTGGAACGCGGCTTGATGCTGGTGACGGCGCTGAACCCGCACATTGGCTATGACAAGTCGGCGGAGATTGCCAAGAAGGCTTACAGCGAAGGGCTGACGTTGCGTGAAGCAGCGTTGCAGTTGGGGTATCTGACCGATGAGCAGTTTGATGCGTGGGTGCGGCCGGAGAATATGCTGGAGGCTGGGGCCAAGGGCTGAAATTTGCGGTGACTGACAGTCAGTCATCGCGGGCAAGCCACGCTCCCACAGGTTTTGTGTTGTTCACGGATTTCGTGGTCGACGCAAAACCTGTGGGAGCGTGGCTTGCCCGCGATGAACGATAATGCGGTCTAGCTGGCGGCCATCCGCACTTTCCGCGCCTTCAACCCGGCAATCAACGACGGCCCCAACGCCACCAGCGCCGACCCCAGCACCACCAACACCGCCCCGCCATACCCCAGACCGTTGATCGTTTCGGCATGCACATATTCCGGCCACCACCAGGCCGCCAGCGCCACGGCGCCAAAGGTCACCAGCGGCGTAATCGCCAGCGTTGCGCTGACCCGCGAGGCTTCCCAATGGGCGAGGGCTTCGGCAAATGCGCCGTAGGCAATCAGGGTGTTCATGCAGCAAGCCAGCAGCAGCCAGCCTTGCAACGGGTTCAGTTGCAGCGCTTCCAGCGGATGTACCCACGGCGTCAGCAACAGTCCGCAAAACAGGTAGATCACCATCATCACCTGCAGCGAATTCCACACCGTCAGCAATTGCTTTTGCCCCAGGGCATAAAAGGTCCAGACCGTGGACGCCAACAACACCAGCAACACACCGGCGGTGTAGTCGGTCAACGAGGTGAGCAGTTCACTCAGGCGCTGATTGAAAAACAGGGCAAAGCCGATCAGCAGCACCAGCAAGCCAATCCCCTGCCCCAGGCTGAAACGCTCTTTGAACACAAATACACTGGCAATCAGCAACATGATCGGCCCCATCTGCACCACCAGTTGTGCGGTGCCGGGGCTAAGCAGATTCAGGCCCATCAGATACAGCACGTAGTTGCCCACCAGGCCGAGTACCGCCATCAACACCAGCCAGCCGCCGCGCGGCCCCAGCACTTTGCGGCTCGGCAGACGCCTGGTTGCCGCCAGGTAAATGAACAGGCAGCCACCGGAGACCATCAGGCGAAACCAGGTCACCGTGACAGGGTCCATCACCAGCAATACCTGTTTGAGTTTGATCGGCAGGATTCCCCACAGCAACGCAGTCAACAAGGCCAGGAACAGACCGTAAACCCAGCGACCGGATGAAATGTGCATGCGAACCCCAAAGCCAAGTGTCTAGATCCGTCATTCTAGGCGCACTACCGTGTGGCACACAGGGACAGTTTGCGTCTGGCCGCGAATGAAACTGTGCAGGTCGCAACATTAAATTGGCGCTATGCCGTCGATCCGATAGTCAGACGCCGTAAAGGGTTCATGCATAAGCTGATTGGATCCACTTACCGAAACATCCCGCAGGAGATCGCCATGTACGGCATGCGCGCCCAGGACAACGCCCCCGCCACGCACTTTCGCAGTGACCGTCTATGTCGGGTAAATGGGAAGTTGTATTTCTGCACTCGGGAAAACACGCTGGAGGGGCCGTTTGCCAGTGCCGAGGCGGCTGGGCGGGAAATTCAGGCCTATATCGAGCGCGTGCAATTTTTGCGGTTGGACCGTTAAACCGAGTCGCTAGATTCGCGAGCAGGCTCGCTCCTACAGTGGATCTTTGTCGCACATCAGATCCCTGTGGGAGCGAGCCTGCTCGCGATAGCTATCTATCAGTCAATGCAAAATCCAAGGGGTTCAACGCACTGCTTCAAACTCAAACAGGTATTGCTGGTGATGGACCCTGTCACGGTGACCTGGTTTCGCCTGATG